>CAZRSL010000067.1:0-14778 GCA_964602785.1 uncultured Prevotella sp. | reverse complement strand
GAGAAAGAAGAATACAACCTTTAATGTGATGTATTTTTATGTGCGTTTTCCCTGGCCTATGACAAGTATTTGATGGCAATTACACCCGATTATAAGATTGTCATATCTCAGAAGATGATAGAAGGAACGAGGGAGAAAAAGTTTCAAAAGTATCTTCGTGAAATTCAAGGAAGAGATATTATAATGCCTGAAAAGTTTTCTCCGGATAAAGAATTATTAGCAAAGCATTACGATATATACACTAAGCAAATATAAAAATGACACAGCTTAACATGGATTATCTTGTTTCACATTATGACGAACAATATATAAGAGGTTTTCGGCTATTCACACCTAAGCCTGGTATGATTTTTGACTATAAAAAGAAACACATAAACTTTCGGGAATGGGTAAATTCTCACAACCACTCCAAATCAATTGAAAGATTATCCATAAAGTCTCATCTCGGAAGCTCAGCCACGCTTTTTAACAGTTCTCCCACCTCGGGCTTCCTTTACAGAATCAATGGTTGTAATTACAAAGGAATGCACGAACTAAACGCCCAATCTCACTCTTTTGAGACAATGCTTAAGTTGATAAAAGAAAGATATGAGTTAGAATATGTTGGTTGTAGAAACGGAATCTTTGCAGACAATCTCAGCCTTGTAGACTCAAGGATGGACGAAGTCATGCAAGCTGCCATATTAGTTGCGTATGGTTTTTATGGCTTTTGCCCTTCACAAAAACTTACAGACATTTGCAATTGTCTTATTGAAATCAACCCACTTCGACACCGTAGACCTAAAGATTTCTATCCTGCTAAATTCAAATCTTTTCTATTCGATGCTTTCGCTGGTATGACAGCATCCAAAGAGTGGGATGGAAGAAAACTGTTGTCGGGTGGATATATTGACGTTGCCTCAAATGGCTCTATATTGTATTACAGGGCTGTTTCTGATGACGTTTTTTGCTCCTATTTGTTTAAAAACACCTTCATTGACCTTCCTGACCGTGGAATAAATCACTCTATAGCAGAAAACAAAGGTAAAGCATACGTAGAAGGCAGAGTGCCAACCAAAGAGGAGTTAGATAGAGCTACACTAACTAAGAATGGAAAAACAAGACAGAAGAAAGGAGATTGGGGATACGTCTTTGAAAAAGATGGGCAGTATTTCTTCTCCGTAAATTTTCAAATCAGGTTTAAATGATTTAATAAGAAAAATAACTGCATTAATAATATTGTTGCAATATAATAGTGTAAACGAATTTCTGTTTCATGCCGCCATCCACGTCGCACAAGCGTGGGTGGCGATTGTTTTTTAACATTTCGCGGCAACTATAATCCACCCATTTGGGCATTTTGTCCACTTCTTTTCGACTATTTCAAGCTAACTTTGCGGTCAGATAATTATCACCTAAGACAAAAACAATGAGAACAAAACTACTCCTGATGGCGCTTCTGCTCTCCGTAAACACATTTGCACAGCGCATCGACATCAACAATTTTGGACGGCAAGAGTCCGAGGGCAACGAGCCAGGCTATCAGGCTTGGACGTTTGGCCGGGTGACCAGGGCTGAGGGTAATTTCACCACCAACTCCGGCGACACCATCAACATCGTCGTAACACCAGTGCAGGGCTATGACGGCAACGCCGTGCGCACCAACTACTGGAAGCAGGGCGTGGTCAACCTCGGCTACAAGCTCGTGGCCGACGGCTTCTACACCATCAACCTCGACGACCCCACGGGCAGCAGCAACGACTACACCGACGTTACCGCAGCCGCTGGCATCCAGCTCGTGATAAAGGGGCTGGCCGCTGGCAACCACACGCTGCTGGCCTACCACAACCTAATAGACGCCTACACCGGCGACATCGCCCCGCTGAAGGTGGTGTGCAACGGCGAGACGCTGCTCACCGACGTGGCGCAGACCTCGCGAGCCACCAAGAAGAGCGAGACGGGCTACAGCTACATCCACTTCACCGTGGCCGAGGGCGACTCCGTCGTGGTGCAGTACATCACAACCCCCGCCGACGGCACAACCTACGTGGCTTACATGCCATGCATCAACGCGCTGGTGTTCGACGAGCCCAACCCGATAACCACGGCCTACGACCCGTATCCCGAGAACAACGACATACACGTCGACTGCGACGACCACACATGCCAGATGTCGTGGCGGGCCTCGGCCACTGCCGTCAAGCACCACCTGATGATGAGCAACGACTCCATCAACTTCACCGAGATAGCCGCGCTGACCGACACCACATACCACGCCACCGGGCTGACCAACCTGAAGACCTACTACTGGCGCGTCGACGAGGAGACTGCCGACGGTACCGTCTATCAAGGCGAGGTGTGGATGTTCCGACCGCGCCATCTGGCGTTCCCCGGCGCTGAGGGCTATGGCCGCTACGCCACCGGCGGAAGAGGCGGCAAGGTCTACCACGTAACGTCGCTCGCCGACGACGGCACCGAGGGCACACTGCGCTACGGCATAGAGAATGTGAAAGGCCCGCGCACGATAGTGTTCGACGTGGGTGGAGTGATTGCGCTGAAAAAGCGTCTCGTCTGCTCCGACAGGTTCATAACCATAGCCGGACAGACCGCTCCTGGCCGCGGCATAATGATGCGCAACAAGCCGTTCGGAATGCAGAGCGAGGGCATCACGCGCTTCCTGAGGGCCCGCATTGGCGGTGCCGACGACTGGGACGGCGTTACGCCTAACCAGAACACCAGCGACGGCATGGGCATGACGGGCAACGACTTCTCCATCATGGACCACTGCTCCATCAGCTGGACTATCGACGAGGCGTTCAGCAGCCGCAACGCCAAGAACATGACGCTGCAAAAGACTCTCATTTCAGAGGCCATGAACTACGCCGGTCACGCCACGCAGTATGAGCGCCACGGATATTTCGTGGCCCACGGCTACGCCGCCACCATCGGCGGAGGCTACGGCTCATATCACCACAACCTGCTGGCCCACTGCGCAGGCCGCAACTGGAGCATGGGTAGCGGACTCGACGGCGCCGGATACTACTTCGGCGGCCTCGACATGTTCAACAATGTCTGCTACGACTGGTACTCACGCACCACCGACGGCGGCGCCCACGAGATGCAGTTCGTCAACAACTACTACAAGATGGGACCCGACACCAAACTCAAAACGCTCTTCAGCTCCGACCATGAGGGCGTTGGACTGGGCACACAGATTGGCTACGTGAGCGGAAACATCAGGGGCAACCAGGACGGCACTGAGAGCACCGACAAGCTCAACGACACCTACAAGTCGAATGGCACCGTCGACTACGATTCATTCACCGACAAACCTTTCTTCGAAAGCTTCGCCACCATCGACGACGCCCACACAGCCTATAAGAAAGTGCTCAGCGACGTGGGCTGCAACTCGCCCGAAATTGACAACCACGATACCCGCATGATCAGCGAGACGCTCGCCGGCACAACATCCACCGTGGGCTACTACACCAAGCTGCGCGGACAAATCGACCGGGAGAGCGACTCTGAGGGCTTCAGCGGGCTGAACATCATCGAGGCCTCGCGCCCAGCCGACTTCGACACCGACCAGGACGGAATGCCCGACTGGTGGGAGGAGGTTACGGGTCAGACCGACCCCAACGGCGAGCAGAACGGCGACGGCTACACCAACCTGGAGAATTACCTCAACTGGATGGCTCTGCCACACTACGATGTGGTGATGGGCCGTGAGCTGACACTCGACCTGAAGCAGCTGTTCCGCGGCTACAACAACCAGCCCAAGTTTGAGGTGGTGGCCAACGACGACAACCTGACGTTCACAACGACCGACAGCACCCTCACAGTGAAGCCCAACACCGACAAGAAAGCCCTCTCGAGCATCAGCATCACCGCCAACGACGCCGACAACTACGGCAGCATGACCCGCACGGTGAACTTCTACATCACCGACGAGGCCACAGGCATCACCCAGCTGGTCCAAAATGGCGGCACAGCCGTGGTGCGCGAGTACTACAACGTGGCCGGAATGCGTGTCAGCCAGCCTCGGCAGGGCGTCTACATCGTCCGCGAGGTCTGTGGCGACAAGACCGTGAAGTCGTACAAGGTGCAGATGAGATAATCGAAACAAGACCTTAACATCCCAATCCGCAGTGCACGCATAAGCCAATAACAACGGATATTACAGCCTTAACATCCCACCCTGGGTGCACTGATAAGCCACTATCTACATTTGAGCGAGACCGCAGGCAGCAACAATGAGCTGTCTGCGGTTTCTCGAAACCCAATGACAGCTTATATTTGTATGGGCATGATTTATCATGCCCATATCACGAACAGGTTGCTATTCGCGGGCATGATAAATCATGCCCCTACATTTTGATTGCGCTTAACCTATCTTCTGTTTCGACTCTTCCAAGCCAACAGAAGAAGCTCTGTTTAGCTTTCGCACACGTGTCAAAAACGTTTTTCACACGTGTCAAAAACATTTTCGACACGTGTCGTAAAACATTTTGGCACGTGTTGCAAACCGAAAAGGGGCATTCTGAAAACGCTGCCATGACCGTTTTGTGGCGCAACAATATTCACTCCAACTGGCAAAAACAGCTGAAAAGGCAAGAAAAGGAGGCTCTTTTGCCCATTGAGACAAAAAAAGTGAGCGTTTAGAAAGTTTTTATCGGATATTATTTTTAAATTTGCGCCAAATTAAAAACATACACATTTTATGCCATACAACAAAATGACCGAAGACGAGGCCGCCGCAATGGTTAAGGACGGCGAAACCCTTGCCTTGTCTGGCTTCACGCCCAACGGCAACCCGCTGGGCTTTTTCCGCGCCCTCTCTAAGCGGGCTGTAAAGTTGCACGAGGCCGGCGAGCCTTTCAAGGTGGGCGTGCTCACGGGAGCCTCGTCGTGCCAGAGTGTGGAGGGCGACATGGCCAACGCCCACGCGCTGGCCTTCCGCGCACCATTCAGCACCAACAAGGACTTCCGCACCCACACCAACCTGGGCGAGGTGGAGTATGAGGACATGCACCTGGGCCACATGGCCGAGCGCATGCGCCGTGGCTTCTACGGGCCGATAGACTGGGCGATAATAGAGGTGAGCGGCTACGAAATCCACCCCAACGAGTGCCGCGTCTACCTGACCTCGGCCGGAGGCATAGTGGCCACCGCAGTCAGGTTGGCCAAGAAAATTGTCATCGAGGTGAACCACTTCCACAACACCAACTCACGCTTCCTGCACGACACGTTCGAGCCAGCCGAGTGCGGGTTTGGCCGCGCCCCGTTCCCCATCATGTCGCCCTACGACCGGATTGGCGAGAACTACGTCAGCGTTGACCCCGAGAAGATTGTGGCCATAACGGAGTGCGACATACCAGAGGAGGCCCGTGCCTTCAAAGCGTTGACACCCACCACGACAGAGATGGGCCTCAACGTGGCCCGACTGCTGAAGCTCGACATGAAGGAGGGACGCATACCCAAGCAGTTCCTGCCGATACAGAGCGGAGTGGGAGCCACGGGCAACGCCGTGCTGGAGGCCCTCGGCAAGGACCCCGACATACCCGTGTTCGACGTCTACTCGGAGGTGGTGCAGGACGCCGCCGTCAACTACATGCTCGAGGGCAAGATACGCACAGCCTCGGCCACGGCCATGACCGTTACCAACGAGTGCCTGCAGAGGGTCTACGCCAACATGGACTTCTTCAGCAAGCGGCTCACCATACGCCAGAGCGAGATAGCCAACTCGCCGGAGGTGATACGCCGGCTGGGAGTGATAGCGCTCAATACCGCCGTGGAGTGCGACATCTATGGCAACGAGAACTCGAGCCACATCTGCGGGTCGGCTCTGATGAACGGCATAGGCGGCTCGTGCGACTACGAGCGCAACGGCTACGTGAGCATCTTCACCACCCCGTCGACCAAACGCGACGGCAAGATCTCGGCCATAGTGCCAATGTGCTGCCACGTGGACTCGACAGAGCACGACGTCGACGTGATTGTTACCGAACAGGGCTACGCCGACTTGCGCGGCAAGGGCCCGGTACACCGCGCCCACGAGATAATAGAGCACTGCGCCCATCCCGACTACCGCCCGCTGCTGCGCGACTACCTCAACCACATAGCGCCCATGGGCCACGAGCCGCAGTCGATGAGGGCAGCCTTGGCCTTCCACGACACCTATCTGAGGAAAGGCGACATGAGGCTGACCGACTTCGGCGAATATCTGAAATAATCGACGTGGCCACCCAGAAGCTCGCAATGGGCTTTCGGGTGGCTTCAAATCAACATTTAAAGAAAGAAATAATGGATGCTAAAACAAGGAAAGATGTACTCAATCGGCTGAAAAGGTCGAAACAAATAAAACAGAATGCCGTTGAACGGATAAAGGGAGAACTGGCTGATATTGTAGAGAAGGAAACAGGAACAAGGCCGACACAATTTTTTGTTCTATGATAATCCTTCCTGCACAAGACATCAACGCGCATGCACCTTACAAGATAACCATTCTTAATGATGGTGGTGCGTTGTTCACAACAGACAATGGCATTCGCTACATTGTAAGTTTCGATTCAGACGACGCCAGTCTGTCTATGCTAAGCTACCAATTAATCATTGTGAATGTTGACCAGCTGCCTTCACCAAGAGACCGTAAACTCCGCGACACAATTGTTGCGATAGTAGAAGGGTTCTTTTCAACTAACAATGAAGTTATGCTCTACATCTGTGAGACTGGCGACGGCAAGCAAGCCATGCGGAATCGACTATTTCAGTACTGGTATTCTCATTATGAGAAGAAATATGATTTTACTTTTCTCTCTGCATCTGTAAAAGATGATGATGGTGTAATCAACTTTGCCACACTAATAATGCGCAACGATAATCCTAATTATACAACTGTACTAAATGATTTTGGAGAATCCATAAAATTGCTTAACAGTAAACCTTAAAACTATTAATGATGAGCCTAAACAACATTATGAGGGCAGCCGTCGTGGCCGTTCTCATGTCCACTGCTATATGCGCCAACTCCCAGAAGAGCTACCGGTGGGAGCAGATATACCAGGAGCAGATGCAGGACGAGGACGACATGGCGGAATGGGAGGACATCTACGAGCGGATGTGCGAGTTGGAGGACAACCCCATCAACCTGAACCAAGCCACACGCGACGACCTGGAGCAGATACCGCTGCTCAGCTATCAGCAGGTGATGGACATCATGGAGTATAAGGAGAAGTTTGGGCATATCTATACTTACAACGAGCTGGCGGGCTTGAAGTCAATCGACCTGACCACATTGCAAATACTGCAGTGCGTCAGCAACCTTGGAGAGGACGGCAAGAGCGGATGGCCCAAACTTGCCACACTGCTCAAGCAAAGCCACCACACGCTCATGCTCACAGCCTCAATACCTTTCTACAAGCGCAAAGGGCAGCAGGACGACAGTTATCTGGGCGACCCGCTACGCCACAATTTCCGCTACAGCATGAAAGCGGGCAACAAGATAGAGGCTGGCCTCGTGGGAGCCAAGGACGCCGGAGAACCGTTCTTCAGCCACCAGAACGGCAAGGGCTACGACTTCTATTCCTTCTATGTGGCACTGCACCACATCGGCCCTATCAACACAGTCATAGTGGGCCGATACCGCGCCCAGTTCGGCATGGGACTGGTGATGAACACCGGCTTCAGCTTCGGCAAGACGGGAGCACTTGCCAACCTCGACCGCCAGCAGAACAACGTGCGACCCTACAGCAGCACCCAGCAGAGCCGCTATCTGCAAGGCGTGGCGGCCACCATCGACCTGTCGCATGAGCTGAGGCTGTCGGTTGTGGCATCATGGCGCAAAATCGACGCCACGCCCAACAAGGCCGACAGCACCATCCGCACCATCCGCACCGACGGCTACCATCGCACCGAGACCGAGATGGGCTACAAAAACAACTTCAACCAGCAGACCTACGCGGCCAACCTCGTTTGGTATTTCGGCCACTTCCACATCGGCGGCACAGGACTCTTCACCCGATTCAACCGCGACCTGCGCCCCGACACACGGCAGAGATACCGCAAGTACTACGCTTCGGGCAACGACTTCTGGAACGCGTCGGTCAATTACGGTTACAACAATGGCCAACTGAACATAAACGGAGAGACGGCCACGGGCGGCAGCGGAGGCATTGCCACTATCAACGCCATCAGCTTCAGGCCAACGGCCAAACTGCTCCTGAAAACAATACAACGCTTCTACAGCTACCGTTACTACTCGCTCTACAGCAACTCGCTCAGCTCGGGAGGCCGCATACAGAACGAGAGCGCAGTGCTTGTGGGCGCCACGTGGCTGCCTGTTGATGGGCTTCAGCTCGGCGGCTACTTCGACTACGCCTACCATCCGTGGGCGCGCTATGGCTCGTTTAAGAAATCAAACCAGACCGACCTGTTGCTCACGGCTCAGTACAAGACAGGCCGCTGGACTCTGAACGGAAAATACCGCATGCGCAAGCAGCAGAAAGACAACAGCAAGAAGACCGACTTGATATGGAAGACCGACCACAGGCCACGCCTGAGCGCGACCTACAACGCCAAGAACTGGTGGACCACCACCCAGGCCGATGGATGCATCAGCACCTACAAGGTGAAGAGCCGCGGATGGATGGTGGCGCAGCACGGAGGCGTCGCAGCCTTCGGCGACAAGCTGAACGCTTCGGCCAGTCTGGCCTACTTCGACACCGACGACTATCAGAGTGCCATCTACAGCTATGAGCGCGGGCCGCGCTACTCGTTCAGCTTCCCCTCGTTCTATGGCCGAGGCATACGCTACGCCATGATGCTGCGCTACCAGCCCATGCGACAGCTTGTTCTCCTGGCCAAGTTCGGCACCACCGACTACTTCGACCGCGACCACATCTCGTCGGGCAAACAGATGATCAACCATAGCTCAAAGACCGACCTCGAACTGCAATTGACTTGGAAAATATAAAGACTTCTGCCACAGAATATCGGCAAAAAAATGAAAAAAAACGCTAAAACTTGCCGATAGCGGAAAATATCGCTGGTTTTTCGGCAAACTATAATAACATTCTTGCCGATAACGGAAAATCTACTTCTAAGAAGGCTAACTGTTTTTAGTCTTCAATATTAATATTACTCAAGTTTCGGAGGTAATGCAATGTCCCGTTGGCAATCACATTTCTACACGTAGGGGCATGATTTATCATGCCCGTCATTGGCAAACATTCGCTTCGCGGGCATGATAAATCATGCCCCTACTACTTCGCAACCATTGACTTTCAAAGGATTATGAACTTCTGAAAATTGAGTTAATATTATTCTCCCATTGCAGTGGCCGTGTCCTATGCTGTCCATAAAATAAAAATCAGTAATCACCAAACATAGAAACATTATTTTGTTTCCTCTCTATTGGATTAAAACTACTTCCCCGTGAGTATGCGCTTGATGTCGTTGAGCTTGTTGAGGGCCTCCACTGGGGTCAGGTTGTTGATGTCGAGGCCAAGTATCTCGTCGCGTATCTGGGAGAGGACGGGGTCGTCGAGCTGGAACAGGCTGAGTTGCACGCCCTCGCGGGTCTGCTCCATGCGCTCGGCCAGCGGCTTGCCGGCACTGCCCACACCGGCATTGTCCTCCTCGAGTTGCTTCAGCACCACGTTGGCCCGCTTCACTATCGACCGCGGCATGCCCGCTATCTCGGCCACGTGGATGCCGAACGAGTGCTCAGAACCGCCACGGACGAGCTTGCGCAGGAAGATGACCTTGCCGTCGACCTCACGCACGCTGACGTTGTAGTTCTTGATGCGTGAAAAGTTCTTCTCCATCTCGTTGAGCTCGTGGTAGTGGGTGGCGAAGAGAGTGCGGGCGCGGGCTTTGGGGTTCTCGTGCAGATACTCCACTATGGCCCAAGCTATCGAGATGCCATCGTAGGTGGATGTGCCGCGTCCCAGTTCGTCGAAAAGCACGAGCGACCGTGGCGTTACGTTGTTCAGAATGTTGGCAGCCTCGGTCATTTCCACCATAAAGGTCGACTCGCCGAGCGAAATATTGTCGCTTGCGCCGACGCGCGTGAAAATCTTGTCGACCAGTCCGACGCTCGCCGCCTCAGCCGGAACGAAGCATCCCATCTGAGCCAGCAGCACGATGAGTGCCGTCTGGCGCAGCAGAGCCGACTTGCCAGCCATGTTCGGTCCGGTTATCATCATTATCTGCTGCTTCTCGGTGTCGAGAAAAACGTCGTTGGGCACGTACTTCTCCCCTATCGGCAGCTGGGTCTCTATCACTGGGTGGCGGCCCTGACGTATGTCGAGTGTGGTTGTGGTGTCGACGGCGGGGCGCACATAGCGGTTCTCCTGCGACACCTTGGCAAATGAGAGCAGACAGTCGAGCTGCGCCACGAGATTGGCGTCGATTTGTATC
Organism: uncultured Prevotella sp.; assembly: GCA_964602785.1. Taxonomy (GTDB): domain Bacteria; phylum Bacteroidota; class Bacteroidia; order Bacteroidales; family Bacteroidaceae; genus Prevotella. The sequence continues at coordinate 4,380 of CAZRSL010000067.1, read as the reverse complement.
TGCGGTATGAACTCCTGCATGTCCTGTATCAGCTCGCCGAAGAGCTGCACCTCCATGGAGAGGATTTTCTCGTCGGCTCCAAGGATTTTCTCCTCATACTCCTTAAGCTCGGCGGTGATGTATCGTTCGGCCTGGGCCAGCGTCTGCTTGCGTATCCAATCCTGCGGCACGCGGTCCTTGAATGTGTTGCGCACCTCAAGATAGTAGCCGAACACATTGTTGAATCCCACCTTCAGGCTCGAAATGCCCGTCTTCTCTATCTCGCGTTGCTGTATTTCGAGCAGATACTGCTTGCCGTTGTCACGAATGGAGCGCAGCTCGTCGAGCTCGGGGTTGTAGCCCGGGGCTATCACGTTGCCCTTGTTGGCCAACTGTGGCGGGTCGGGCTGTATTTCCCTGTCGATGCGCTGGCGGAGCGACTCGCACAGATTGAGCTGCTCCCCCACCCTCTTGAGGGTGTCGTTCTTGGCATAGAGGCACGCCGTCTTCACTGGTTGCAAAGCCGACAAGGCCGTCTTCAGCTGCACCACCTCGCGCGGCGACACACGCCCCACGGCCACCTTCGATATTATGCGCTCCAGGTCGCCCATGCGGTGCAGCTGGTCGTCGATGCACTCGCGGAACTCAGGCTCACGGAAGAAGTACTCCACCACGTCGAGCCGGCTGTTGATGGGCTTCACATCCTTCAGCGGAAACACTATCCAACGCCTCAGCATACGGCCTCCCATGGGTGTTACGGTGTGGTCGACAACTCCGAGGAGCGACTGGCCGTCCTCTTGCATTGGCTGCAGCAGCTCCAACGAGCGCACGGTGAAGTTGTCTAATCGTACATATTTGTCCTCCTCGATGCGTGAGAGCGACGTGATGTGGTTGATGTGGGTGTGCTGGGTAAGCTCCAAATACTGCATTATAGCTCCCGCTGCCACCACTCCATTGTGCAGATGGTCTACGCCGAAGCCCTTGAGCGAACGTGTGCCGAAGTGCTTGAGCAACTTCTGCCGTGCCGTCTGCTCGGTGAACACCCAGTCGTCGAGCTCGAAGGTGCACAGCTTGGTGCCGAAGTGCTGCTCGAAGTCGCGCTTGCGGTCGCGGTCGTAGAGCACTTCCTTGGGTTGGAAGTTGCCGAGAAGCTTCTCCACGTAGTCGTAGGTGCCCTCTCCGGTCAGGAACTCGCCTGTTGAGATGTCGAGGAAACTGACTCCGCACGCCGTCTTGCCGAAGTGGACAGCGGCCAGGAAGTTGTTTTCCTTGTAGTTGAGCACGTTGTCGCCCATGGCCACACCCGGCGTAACCAGCTCGGTGATGCCGCGTTTCACCATCTTGTCCATGTCGGACAAGCCCTTCTTCCCCTTTATCTGCTCGCGCTTCTTCTTCGGATCCTCCAACTGGTCGCATATAGCCACACGCTTGCCCGCGCGGATCAGCTTGGGCAGATAGGTGTCGAGGGCATGGTGGGGAAATCCGGCCATGGCGGTGTTGCCGCTGTTGCCACCGTTGTTTCGGCGGGTCAGCGTGATGCCGAGGATGCGGGCGGCCTCAACGGCATCGTCGGCGTAGGTCTCGTAGAAGTCGCCGCAGCGGAACAGCAACAAGGCCTCTGGGTGCTGCGCCTTCATCTGGAAGAATTGGCGCATCATCGGTGTAAGTGCTTTGCTGTTGTTGTCGGTCATTGTGGTAGCTCCTTTTTTAAGCAAGCAAAGTTACACTTTTTTGCCGATTTGTACAAAAATATAGGTCTTTTTCTTCCGCTACAGGTGCAGGTTCAGGTCAAGAATCAGCTTGAAACTCGGTGTCTCAGACTTTATGAACGGCACTAAAAGTGCGGCTATGAGGAAGCACAGCGAGGTGGCGAAGAACGGATGGGACAGTGCGGCTTTTATGGCGTGGGTCAGCCTGTCGACGGGACGGAACCGCAGGTCGCCAAACACGTGGAGGGCAAACAGCGACGAGAACACCCAGTAGGACAGAGTGCGGTCCCAGTCGATGCTAAGGAAAGTGAAGAAAGGCAGCACAAACAGCAGTTGTACGAGCATCACGTTGCTTATCCTCGCCGTCTGGTCGTCAGATGCAAGCGGATAGAGCGAAATGTCGACCGAGTTGAGGCGTGTAACCACGAAATAGGTTACCGTTAGAGTCCACAACCAAGCCACAACCGACAGATACTCAATCGGCGAGTGATAGGCCACGCCGTAGTCGCCCACGAAATTGGTGAACAAGTGGAATTGCAAGGTCTTCAGTGTGGGCCACATCAGCGCGTCGACGCCTTGGCCTATGTTGGCACATACCGCCTCATAGCTCCCGGTGCCGTCGGGATAGGCCGCAAACACACCATGCCACGAGTTCCATATAGCTTGCGCCACAGCCTCATTTCCACTACAGAGGCACACCGCGGCCATGGCAACCACTGCAGGCACGAAAGGCAACACCCACTTCAGCATCGCCACTGCATTCAGCTTAGTGGAAGAGTGGCGCAGCTCAAGGGCGCCATATACCATCGTTATGGGCAGACTGATGAAGAACGACGACTCGTGGAAGAGTATCATCACCACCGAAAGCAGCATGAACGCCCAAAGCCACCGGCTGAGCCTGCGCCGCAGATAGTTGCGATAGCACACGAATAGGCCGAAGGCCATGATCAGCATCAGCAAGTCGCGCCGCTGTCCGTAATGGAAGATTGTGAAATAGAGGCAGCAACTAAGAGGCAGCACCGACAGCGACCAGCCCTCGCGCTTGAACACCCACAGCACGAGCATCAAGAAGAGTATAGACGATATGCCGGCTATGCGCTTTATCATCATCAGCACATCGTAGGGATGCAGCTGGTAGAGCCAGTAGAGCAACTGCCCACCCAGCCCACGGCGCACAAAGCCGCCCTCGTAGTTGATGAGCCAGTCGCTGATGCCCCATTCGAAATAGGTGGGGTCGTGGTAGATGTCCAAGCGTGAGAATATGAGCACCACAAGCACAAGCCAATACACTCTGAACACGTTGCGGGCTGTGTTGTTCAGAGCCGATGTGTTGTCGCTGAGCGAGCGTTTTATGCTGTCGATGGTCATCGCAATAATACTGTTTAGTGTCTGCGAAGCCAAAGAGCCATAAAGCGGTCAGACACTTTATATGCTTTATCCTTATAGTCGCGGTATATCAGCTGTGCTTTCTCAAGGCTCTCTATCGACCGCTTGATGCTGCTCTGGGCTGGAAGATGATATTTCTTGGCCAATTCCGACGAATACGGACTTGCCACCGATTGCTCCTGGGCTATGGCTTGCAGCAAGGTGGCCTGATTTTCCGACAACATATTGTAGATGTAAAGGAATGTTGGTTCTTGCTCGCTCAATGCTTCGTCGATGCAATCCATCACCAACTGCCTGTCGATTTTGGCTTCACGGTGGTACCACAGATTGCTCAGCAACTTCTGTACATACCAAGTCTGACCATCTACAGTGTTGTATAGGAAACCGAAGTCGTCGACGCTTATCTCGCGCTGCTGCCCTGAGAAAAATCCATTGGCAAACCGCCTGTATTCAGCCTCGTCTATCTCGCCTATCGACATAATCGAAGTGCTGTTGTAGAAAGGATGGCGGGGCGAGATGAACATTTCCGACATCATCGTCATCTGACTGCCAGAGAACACGAAATTGACGTTGCGCATGAACTGCACTTTCGACCGTATGGCGGCCTCGGTGCCAGTGTCGGAGTAGTTGAGAATCTGCTGAAACTCGTCGATTGCCACGTAGCATCGACGGCCCGACTGGTCGAAATAGTCCAGTACGCTGTCGAGAGAACTTCGCGCCACCGTAGGATTCAGGTCGAACGAGAACTCTGGTGCGCCAGAATAGGTGTTGATCGACATCTTTGGACGGAAAGCCTTGAATAAATCCAATATCTGTTGCAGCACTTTCTCACTTGGCTTGTCGAGCTTGCCCACTATTTCCTTGGCCAAGGCTTGCACCATCTGTTCCAAATTCTTGGTGGCGAATATGTCGATATAGAAGCACTTGGAGTCTGGCTCCATTTCCTGTATTTGCTCAAACACACGATGTATCAACGCTGATTTGCCCATCCGGCGCGGTGATACAACAGTGGCATTGCCACCCGACATCAATGTTCGCGACAGACGGTCGGTTTCTTTCTCCCGGTCGCAAAAGTATTTCTTGCCCTTGTAGCCTGAGGTGAGAAAGGGGTTAATCACTTGTTCCATATCATTGAGGTGTTTCAGTTTCGATATTCTGCACTTCGCACATTGCGTTGCGCAACTTGCGCAACGCAATGTGCGCAATGCAAAGTTACACATCTTTTTTCATTCCACAAAGATATGGATGTGTTTTTCTGGCGCAGTGGATATTTTCCGTGGGTTGATGTTGAAAAGAATCCGAGATT
>CAZRSL010000066.1:0-14936 GCA_964602785.1 uncultured Prevotella sp. | reverse complement strand
AAAGCGGTCGAACATTAATGATGGCCGCCACAGGGGACGGCCACTGCAAGTGGATGATGTAGGGGCATGATTTATCATACCTGGATATGTGCCCATTCGCTGATAACGGGCATGATAAATCATGCCCCTACGGTTGTGCCGCATCGATTCCCAAACCTGGGTAAAGAAAATAAGCCCAAATCATACATAGACAGCCACTTGTAGTGGCCGCCCCTGTGGCGGCCATAAAGCAATGTCGCAACCGCTTTAAAAAGAGGTCGAACATTAATGATGGCCGCCACAGGGGACGGCCACTACAAGTGGATGATATGGGGGCATGATTTGTTTCCATTGGCTGTCAACGAATTATGTGCTTCCGGAACTTGAGCGTCTCACTAATCCTATTTTCCGCTTTTTACTTTTCTTGCAAATAATAACCGAAAAACTGGCCACATTATCCAAAAAATAAGTATCTTTGCCGCTGTTTTCAGACTATGGGAGAACAGACAATGAACACAGACGAGAGCGTAAGGCTGCTCATGGCCCACGGCATCAAGCCCACGGCCAACCGCATACTGATACTCAGAGCCATCACCGACAAGGGCAGTCCGCTGTCGATGAAGGAGATAGAGGCGCGTTTGCTGACGGTCGACAAGTCGGTCATATCGCGCTCGCTGGCTCTCTTCCGCGACCACAACTTGGTTCACACCATAGATAGCGCCGACGGAGTACACTACGAGACGTGCTTGAGCCACGACGACCAGCACGACGACGATGAGCACGTCCACTTCTTCTGCGAGCGGTGCCACCGCACGTTCTGCCTGACCGACGTGCCGGTGCCTGAGATTAGCGTGCCCGACGGTTTCCAGTTGAGGGAGACCAATGTGATCGTGCGTGGCCTGTGCCCTGACTGCGCCTCACGCCGATAGAAACTACACTGTTACAATGATATTTGCGAGAACCACAAGATGAGAAAGCTAATTTTTCTGATGGCCGCGCTGGTGGCCGTGGCCTTCCTCGTGCCCACGGGCTGCACCCAGAGCAAGCCCGAGGTCAAGGACACGGTGGCCGACAGCGACACCACGGCGACCGAGGAGCTCGACTCCATCGACAGTCTGATCGCGACCACGCCGATGCCCAAGGCCGCTGACGAGCTCTTCGACGACTTCATCTTCAACTACGCCGCCAACCGACAGCTGCAGCTCCACCGCACCGTGTTTCCCCTGCCGGTGGTGCAAGGCCGCAAGCAGAGCTACTTGCAGCGGCGCAACTGGCGCATGGAGCATTTCTTCATGGCGCAGGGCTTCTACACCCGAATCGTCAGCGACCGCAGGCAGATGGCATTGGTGAAGGACACCGCCGTCAGCCGCGTGATGATAGAGAAGATACACTTGGCCACGGGAGCCGTCGACCAGTTCCTCTTTGGCCGCGCCAATGGCAAGTGGATGCTGCAGAAGCTCGTGCGCACCACGCTCGGCCACGCCTCCGACGGCGACTTCCTGACCTTCTACGGCCACTTCGCCACCGACACGGCATATCAGGTGGCCCACGTGGCCGACCCGTTCACCTTCATCGGCCCCGACCCGACGAGCGACGACGCCACCATGACTGGCACGCTCTATGCCGAGCAGTGGCCCATGTTCATGCCCGAGCTGCCACAGGCCACGTTCTGCAACATCGACTACGGACAGCGCAGAGACCGTGGCAACAAACGCATATTCAATATATGCGGCATTGCCAACAGCCTGGAGCAGTCGCTGACGTTCGAGAAGCGCGACGGCGAGTGGATGCTGACAAAACTGGAACTATGAGATTTCAAGTTTCTAAGTGTAGGGGCATGATTTATCATGCCCGTCATTGGCAGAATGCAACCTGTTCGGGCATGATAAATCATGCCCTACGCTGTGGTTGTCATTATACTGTTATCAGCCGCTGCAGGGGCCGTGCCTTGTGCCGGCTCTTATTGATGTTCGACATCTTCTTAAAAAGCGGTAAAGACATTGTTTTAGGGCCGGCACAAGGCACGGCCCCTGCAAAGGATAAAAACAGTGAGTAATGCAGATTAGCCCAAACGAAATATACACTTCCAGAACTATAGTATGAGAACAGAGCACAACTTCAGCCTACTACACTACAACACGTTCGGCATCGACGCACGGTGCGACACGTTTGTGGAATACGCCACAGCCGACGAGGCCGCGCAGTTGGCCCGACAGTTGCCCGGCAAACCATATCTGCTGCTCGGCGGCGGCAGCGACCTGCTGCTGACGGGCGACTTCCATGGCACGGTGGCCCACTCGGCCATCCGCGGTTTCGAGGTCAGCGACGACGGAGCCGACAGCGTCGTGGTGCGTTGCGGCTCAGCCGAGGTGTGGGACGAGGTGGTGTCGCGCTGCATCAGCCTCGGCCTTCACGGCATGGAGAACCTGTCGCTCATTCCGGGCGAGGTGGGGGCGTCGGCCATACAGAACATCGGAGCCTACGGGGCCGAGGTGAAGGATCTAATCACCGAGGTGGAAGTGGTGGAGATAGGGTCGGGTCGCCACATCACCCTCAGCAAAGCCGACTGCCAATACGCCTATCGCGACAGCCGCTTCAAGCACGACTGGCGCAACCGCTTCTTGGTCTGCCACGTCAGCTACAGGCTCAGCCGCACGTTCCGTCCGCGCCTCGACTACGGTAACATACGCCAACAGCTCTCGGCGATGGGCGTCAGCGACCCCACACCCGAACAACTGCGCCAGGCCATCATCAGCATCCGCCAGGCCAAACTGCCCGACCCGAAGGTGATGGGCAATGCTGGCAGCTTCTTTGTCAACCCGATTGTCAGCCGCGAGAAATATGAGGAACTGGCAGCGAAGTGGCCTAATATGCCCCACTATTCGCTCCCCGACGACAAGGAGAAGATCCCGGCCGGCTGGATGATAGAGCAGTGCGGATGGAAGGGTCGCAGCCTTGGCCGCGCTGGCGTCCACAGCAAGCAGGCCCTTGTGCTCGTCAACCTTGGCGGAGCCACTGGTGCCGACATCGTGGCCCTGATGCACCGCATACAAGAAGATGTCAGCGAGCGTTTCGGCATCAGCATTAAGCCGGAAGTAAACGTTGTATGAATTACGAATTACGAATTACGAGTTACAAATTTTGAATTACGAATTACGAATTACGAGTTACGAATTTTGAATTACGAATTACGAGTTACGAATTATCAACTTCAAATTCCAAATTAGTAATTAGTAACTCGTAATTCAAAATTAGTAATTCCAAATTACACATTATATAATATATATGCGTTTCCGTTTTCTTGGTACAGGCACATCGTCGGGCGTCCCAGTGTTGGGATGCAAATGCCGCACGTGCCAGAGCCACGACCCGCGCGACCACCGGCTGCGCACCGCCGGGCTTTTAGAGACTGGCCACGGGCGCATACTCATCGACTGCGGCCCCGACATACGCCAGCAGCTGCTCGGAGTGGAGTTCCGCAAGATCGACGCCGTGCTGCTGACGCACATCCACTACGACCACGTGGCCGGCATCGACGACCTGCGGCCCTACTGCAAGTTTGGCGACATCGACATCTACGCCCAGCCCGATGTTGTCGACGGCCTCCACCACACCATGCCCTATTGCTTCGCCCAGCACCTCTACCCCGGAGTGCCGCGCCTCTGCCTCCACCGCATCCACCCCTTCGAGCCGTTGCAGCTCGCCGGTGTCAGCGTCTTGCCCCTGCAGGTCTACCACGACCAACTGCCCATCCTCGGCTTCCGCATTGGCCAGTTCGGCTACATCACCGACATGAAGACCATCAACCCCCGCAGCGAGCAGTTGCTCCGCGGCGTTGACACGCTTGTCGTCAACGGCCTCCGCTTCGAGAAGCCCCACCACAGCCACCAGCTGATACCCGAGGCCATCACCTTCGCCCAGAGGGTGGGAGCCCGCCGCACCTATCTCGTCCACCTGACCCACGACATCGGCCTCCACGACGAGGCCCAAGCCCGCCTGCCCCAAGGCGTGTTCATCGCCTACGATGGGATGGAGATAGAATTATAGGGTCTATAGTACCGATAGCACCCATAGTTGCTATAGATACTATCAGTACTATTGGTACTATTGGTACTATAAAAACTATACCATCTCCCTTTCAATCTGACATTTTCCCTTTGTTATTATCCCACAAATGTGTTATATTGGTATTTTTTTCGAAAACGATGATATTTTTTTATTAAAAATGTTTGAAAATATAAGAAATATAAGTAATTTTGCATACGAGAATCGAAAGTAATTTAAATTTAATATAACATTAGAGGTTTATGAGAAGAAGACTAAGCTTGGTCTTGGTCAGCCTGTTCCTTTCTATAGGCGCTGCGCTGGCTCAAACTAACGTAACGGGAACCGTCATCTCTTCAGAGGACGGGCAGCCCGTCATCGGTGCCTCGGTGATGATACAGGGAACAAAGACTGGTACCGTTACCGACATTGACGGCCACTTCACCATCAGTTCTTCTGACGCCCATCCCACACTCGTGGTTACCTACATCGGTATGAAGGCGGCCACGGTGAAGGGCGGAAAGAACATCAAGATCACCCTCCACCCCGAGGACGCGCAGCAGCTCGGCGAGGTGGTGGTTACTGGTATCCAGAAGATGGACAAGCGACTGTTCACTGGTGCTGCCACCAAGGTGGACGCCGACAAGGCTAAACTCGACGGTATCAGCGACGTAACCCGCTCCCTTGAGGGACGTGTGGCTGGTGTGAGCGTGGAGAACGTCAGTTCCACGTTCGGCACCGCGCCTAAGATCCGTGTGCGTGGAGCCACCTCCATCTACGGCACGTCGAGCCCACTGTGGGTCATCGACGGCGTCATTCAGGAGGATGCGGTCGACATCAGTTCCGACGACCTGTCTTCTGGCGACGCCACAACGCTGATCTCCAACGCCATCGCCGGACTCAACGCCGACGACATCGAGAGCTTCCAGGTGCTCAAGGACGGCTCCGCCACATCTATCTATGGCGCGCGCGCCATGGCTGGTGTCGTCGTCATCACCACGAAGCGTGGCCGCGCCGGACACAGCAACATCAACTACACAGGTGAGTTCACCTACCGCTTGAAGCCGAACTACAGCGAGTACAACATCTCCAACTCGCAGGAGCAGATGGGCATCTACAAGGAAATGCAGGCAAAGGGCTGGCTCGAGCTGGCTTCGCTTGTCAACAGCTCCACCTCTGGCCTCTATGGCCGCATGTACAGCCTCATCGACCAGTACAACACCACCAACGGCCAGTTCGGCTTGCCTTACACGCAGTCGGCCATGAACACTTATCTGCAGCAAGCCGAGTTCCGCAACACCAACTGGTTCGACCTCTTGTTCAACAATAATATAATGGCTAACAACACGGTCAGCATCTCCACTGGCACCGACAAGGCCAACCTCTACGCCTCGATGTCGGCGCTGACCGACCCGGGATGGTATAAGGACTCAAGGGTGCAGCGCTACACCGCCAATGTTACCGCTGGCTACAAGCTCTCGAAGAACGTGGAGATAACACTCCGTGCCAATGTCAGCCACCGCGCCCAGGACGCTCCGGGCACGCTGAACCAGGATGTCGACGTGGTGAGCGGAGCAGTCAGCCGCAACTTCGACATCAACCCGTTCAGCTACTCCATGAACACGTCGCGCACCCTTGATCCCGAAGGCAGCTACACCCGCTACTATGCTCCGTTCAACATCTTCGACGAGCTGGAGAACAACAAGATCAAAATCAAAACCGACGACATACGCTTCACAGGCCAGTTGAACTGGAAACCGCTGAGAGGTTTGGAGATTGACCTTCTGGGCAACTATCGTACATATAATGCCACGCGCGAGCACATCATCAAGAACCACTCCAACCAGGCTGAGGCCTATCGTGCCGGTGTGGACAACGCGAGCATCATGTACAACAACACGTTCCTCTATCAGGATCCCGACCAACCCAACTCGCTGCCTATATCAGTGATGCCTACGGGCGGTATCAACATAATGAACGAGAACTCGCTGAAGCAGCTCGACTTCCGTGGCAACATCACTTACAACCACGTCTGGAACGACATCCACATCTTCAACTCCGTCGTCGGTATGGAGGCCAACCGCATCGACCGCGACGCACGCATGAACTCTGTCTACGGTGTCGACTATGAGAACAGCCGCCTGCAGACCATAACGCCTGAGTTCTACAAGCAGGCCAAGGAGCAGGGCACCGAGCTCAACTCGTTCTCGAAGTCGTGGATACGCCGCTTGGCCTACTACGCCAACGCCAACTACTCCTTCCGCGGACGCTACGCCATCAGCGGCACTTTCCGCTATGATGGCAACAACAACATGGGCCACTCCACACAGAGCCGCTGGCTGCCGTCATGGAACGTGTCGGGCAGCTGGACCGCAAGCGAGGAAAGCTGGTTCAAGAAGTGGGCAGCCGAGCACAAGTATTGGTTCTCCTACGGCAAGTTGCGCATGAGCTACTCTGTCGACGGCGACCAGAGCACGGCTTCCAACGCCTCCAACATCTTCCGCGCCACCAACATGTGGAGGCCGCAGGGCGACCAGCAGGAGACGGCCATCTACCTGTCGCAGTTAGGCAACTCTGAGCTGACCTACGAGAAGAAGCGCGAGTTCAACCTCGGTGTTGACCTCGGTTTCCTCGACAACCGCATCAACCTCGTCACCGACTTCTATTGGCGCAAGAACTTCGACCTGATGGGCTACGTCAACACCACTGGCGCAGGCGGCTCCATCCGCAAGTTCGCCAACTCGGCATCGATGAACTCCCACGGTATTGAGGCCACGCTCTCCACCCACAACTTCATGCTGAAGGACTTCGACTGGACTACCGACTTCACGTTTGCCTATTCCAAGACCGAGATCACCGACGTGCTCTCGCTGGCCAACGTCATCAACCTCGTCTACGATTCCGGCTCCAACATCCGTCAGGGCTATCCCCACCGCTCGCTGTTCTCCATCCCGTTTGTCGGCCTCAACGACGAGGGCATCCCGACCATCATCAACGAGGATGGCGAGGTTACCGTGAGCGACATCAACTTCCAGGAGTACGACAAGCTCGATTTCCTCCACTACGAGGGTCCCACCGAGCCTACCATCACCGGCGGTCTCAACAACACGCTGCGCTGGAAGAACTGGCGTCTCAACATCTTCGTCACCTACAGCTTTGGCAACAAGCTGCGCCTCGACCCCGTCTTCTCGGCTTCCTACTCCGACATGGACGCCATGCCAAAGGAGTTTAAGAACCGCTGGGTCATGCCGGGCGACGAGTACCTCACCAACGTTCCAGCAATAGCCTCTGTGCGCCAGTACTACAACAACACGCAGCTCAGCTATGCCTACAACGCCTACAACTACTCAACGGCGCGTGTGGCCGACGGCGGCTTCATCCGCATGAAGGACATATCACTCACCTACGACGTTCCAAAGTCGTTCCTGACGCGCCTCGGACTGAGCACAGCATCGGTGAAGATCGACGGCACCAACCTCTTCCTCATCTATGCCGACGACAAGCTCAACGGACAGGATCCTGAGTACGTCAACTCCGGTGGTGTGTCGTCGCCGCTTGCCAAGCAGTTCACGCTCACCATAAGGCTCGGAATTTAAGTCTAAATCGTCAATAGCACTCAGCAATATCAAGTAAAATGAAAATAAAATATATAACATTATCAATTAGCGTTGCCGCGCTGGCTCTGACATCATGCAGCGACAGCTTCCTCGACCAGCAGCCCGACGAGCGCACGCAGATTGACAACGAGGACAAGGTGGTGCAGCTGCTTATCTCTTCCTATCCTGATGTCGACCCGGCTTGGGTGGGCGAGATGAACAGCGACAACATCATCGACAACCAGACGCCTCACATGCCGTCCAACCCTAACTCAAACCAGGTGCTGTCTCACTACAACTACTCCCAGTACACGCTTTGGGACAACCAGCTCTACCGTTTCGAGCCGGCCACTCAGGCCACTTATAGCGCCAGCGACTCTCCCGGCTCGCTCTGGGGCGGCTACTATTCATCCATCGCACAGGCCAATGCGGCCCTCGACGCCATCGAGCAAATCGACGCCCAAGGCGGAATGACCGAGAAGCTCCGCGCCGCCCGTGGTGAGGCTCTGCTCATCCGCGCCTACGACCACTTCATGCTTGTCAACCTCTTCTCGCCAGCCTACGTCAATCAGGAGACCAGCTCTCAGGACATTGGCGTGCCCTACGTTACAGAGGTTGAGGATGTGGTCAACAAGCAGTACGACCGTGGCAACGTCTACGATGTCTACCAGAAGATACAAGCCGACCTTGAGCAGGGTTTGGAGGACATATCCGACGTCAACTTCAACACCGCTCCGAAGTACCACTTCAACACCGACGCTGCCCACGCTTTTGCAGCCCGATTCTACCTCTTTTCCCACCAGTGGGAGAAGTGCATAGAGCATGCCGACGCTGTGCTGGGCAACGATTCCACCTCAATGGCCGCCAAGACCATGAACTATGGCATCTTCGACGACTGCTCGTCGGTATCCGACTACAGCACGCAGTGGCAAGACCCCGACCTGGGCAACAACCTTATGCTCTGCACCACCTACTCGGTGCTCTCGCGCCGCATCTTCGGCTACCGCTATTCCATTGCCGGCCCCGGTGCCCGTGCTGCCCTGATGATCCATTCCAACAATCCGTTGTGGAGCGGCTATATTTGCCCGATACAGCTCATCGTCTGCGGCGGCCTCTTCGGCAACTCAAGCCACGACTACGGCTTCTACCACTGCAAGATAGGTGAGAAGTTTGAGTACACCGACCGCATCGCCGGCATCGGCTACGCCCACATCATCTACCGCGCGTTCACCGGTTCGCTGCTGCTTCTCGAGCGTGCCGAGGCCAAGATAATGCTGGGTCGCTACGCCGAGGGCGCAGAAGACTTGAAGGCCTACTGGAATTTGGGCATCAATTCGTTCAGCTCACGCGACCGCACCACCTACGGACGCTATGCCCACCTGATGACCAACTCCGTGTTCTCGTCTTATTATAGCGACGCAAGCCACGACAACTGCTACGCCGATTGGAGCTTTGCCCAGGCTGAGGGTCTCAACATCCCCGCCGAGGCCGTGCCCTACATGAACTGCCTCAACGAGTTCCGCCGCTTGGAGACGGCATTCGAGGGCATGAGGTTCTTCGACATCAAGCGTTGGGGCCTGCCCGTTACCCACTCCATAGGTGTCGACTCCGAGGAGATCACGGTCAACGCCCGCGACAGCCGCCTCAACGTCGAGATCCCATGGGAGTCGCTTCAGGCCGGCATGGAGAGCTCGCGCCCGACCACTACCACTTCTACTGTGGATGCTACTATGAATCCAAGCAGCTTCCTTGTGCCAAGCAATTAATAACAAGTTAGTTCTCCTTCCATTGGGTTGGAGCTTAAAACGACAAGATATGAAACTTAGCTTTAAGACTTTAATGATGGGCGTGGCAGTCGTGGCCATCGCGGGACTGGCTTCTTGCGACGACAACGACATGGACGCTACCATATTCAATACCGATCCGTCGCAGGACTACCTCGACCGGTCGCTATACACCTTCCCCCTCGACTCGTTCTGCAAGAAGGAGTTTCTGGAGCCATACAACCTGCGCTTCATCTACAAGTGGAACGATGTCGGCTCCGACATGACGAAGAACCTCACGCCTGTGTCATACGACAAGGCCGTCGACCTGGCGGTGCTCACCAAGTACCTCTGGTTCGATGTCTACAAGGACGTGGCCAGCGAGGAGTTCCTCAAGCAGTACGCGCCGAGGCAGATTCAGGTTACGGGGTCGAAGAACCTCAACGCTTCACAGGGCACCGAGGTGCTCGGCGATGCCAGCTCGGGCGTGAAGATCAACCTCTACAACGCCAACCAGCTCAACGTCAGCAACATCGGCATGATGAACGAGTACTTCTTCAAGACCATGCACCACGAGTTTGCCCACATCCTCGACCAGACCTACATCCGTCCCACATCGTTCAACGTCATTTCCAATGGCCGCTACGACGCTGCCGGTTGGACCGACGCCCCCGACTCAGTGGTGGCCGGACGTGGCTTCCTCAGTCCGTATGCCTCAAGCGCTGTGTCTGAGGACTGGGCTGAGACAATGGCCAACTACATCACCCGCGACTCCATCGCCTACGCCAACTGGCTCAACACCGCACGCTACGACTGGGAAATCATCGACGCTGAAAGCGCCTCGTCCTACAACAGCCAGGTAAGCGCCTTCAACGGCGCACGTCCGCGCACGCGCCGCAACTCGCAGACGGGCGAGACCGAGACTTATTTCGAGTCGGCTCAGGATTCCATCTATTACAACCTGCGCATCCATGGAGTTACCGCCGGCGACGCCATCGGCTACCTGAAGACCAACACCAACGGTGAGTACAAGATCTACCGCAAGACCGTCTCGCGCGACGCCAACGACATGGTGCTGCCCAACAGCGACTGGACCCTCACCTACACCAAGGAGTCGGGTGTCGACGGACGGGCGGTCATCCTGCAGAAGATCGACCTTGTGCGCACCTATCTCACCGAGCACTACAACATCAGCCTCGACGCGCTACGCAACGCCGTGCAGAGCCGCACCTACGTTACCAATGCCGACGGCACCTACGTCGTCCAGAACGGCGCACTCGTCAACAAGCTCGTCTCAGTGCAGGACGACGGCAACCAGCTCATCGACGATCTGCGCCAGGAAGTCTATCAGTACGACAGTTTAAGAACATCTAATCAATAATCACGTCTACACGTATGAATAAGATACTATCAGTTTCAGTCCTTCTCGGCGCGGCTCTCGCTTTCGTAGGTTGTGCCGGCGAGGAAGACGACATCTTCGACCAGAGCGCGGCCGAGCGGCTCAACGCGGCGAGCGAACTCTATTCGTCACGTCTCGAGGCACAGCCCAACGGATGGGCCATGCAGCTCTATCCCACAACCGACAACGTGGCTCCGTTCGGAAGTGGCTATCTCGTGATATGTGACTTCAACGCCGACCACAGCGTGCGTGTGGCGATGAAAAACTCGCTCTCTAACGGACAGTATGTTGAGGACACGTCCAACTGGGATGTCAACATCGACGACGGCCCTGTGCTCTCGTTCGACACCCACAACAACGTGATGCACCTCTTCTCAGAGCCTGACAACGACATGTCGTCAATCAGCCGCGACCACGGCAGTGGCACCGGCATGGGCGGCGATTATGAGTTCATCATCGTCGATGCTCCCGAGGATGCCTCCTACATGATGCTCAAGGGCAAGAAGCGCGCCACTTACAACCTCTTCACACCGATGGAGCAGGGTGTTGACTATGAGAGCTATCTCGACGAGGTCAACAACTTCACGGCATCGAAGTTCTCATCGCGCTTCCCCAATGGTTGCCTGCTCACCCTCGGCGACAGCATCTACCACTTCGACGGAGCCGGCGACGGACTGCCAAACATCTATGGCATCAACGAGGACTCCATCACACGTGGCAACTTCAACCCCTTCATCATCACAAAGCGGGGCGACGACTTCTACATCCGCTTCCGCGACGCATTCTCGGTCGGGCAGGACTCCACCGAGCAGGAATTCCTTTATGATGCCACCAACGACATCTTCCATGGAGTAAACAACGCAAACAATTCGATAGCTGGATACTATAAGGCTCGTTTTGTCGATGAGAAGTTGGAGCAAGGCCACCGCTTCCAAATCACTCCAAGCTCGGAGATGAGCGAAAGCGTGAAGGCTGCGTTCGACCAGGTGGTGTCCGACTTCCGCTCCCGCCGCTTCACTCTCAACACCATCTCGCTCCAGCTCAACGATGGCCAGCCGCAGTTCGTCATCCAGTGGCGGCAAGGCACGGGACGTCCCAGCCGTACCTACGGTGCGACGGTTACAGTCGATGGCAACGATGCGCTGACGATCAACTACACTGGCGAGACCAACTCTGCAGGTCAGCAGTTGCTCACTGTCGTGCCTTCGGTGGCCACATTGCTGCAGACATTGGCCGGCTCGTTCAACCTCTCGGCTGCGGAGTCGAACTTCAACCTCTCGCAAATCCGCTTCACGTCCACCACCGATACCGACAAGTGGTTTGTGTTGACATACAATAATTAATAATCATCCAATTTCAGGGGTCGTGCCTCGTGCCGGCCCACAAACGATGTCATAACCAAATAAAAATCATCCAATTGCAGGGGCCGCGCCTCGTGCCGGCCCACAAGCAATGTCCCAACCAAATAAAAATCATCCAATTGCAGGGGCCGCGCCTCGTGCCGGCCCACAAGCAATGTCCCAACCGATTAAAAAAAGGTCGAACATTAATTAGGGCCGGCCCTAACCCTACCTACACGGCCCCTGCAAGAGGCAAAATCATAGAATCATTACGCTTTAAAAAGCAGATTGTTTAATTAAACATTTTAAATTATGAAGAGTTATTTACTTTTAATCGCAGCTGCGTTTGCAGTTACAACGGCAAATGCTCAGCAGGTGAAAATCGGTGAGGTTAACATGGCAAAGAAGTACGGTGCCGTGGCCACCACTGCCTCAAGGGCTCAACTGATGCTTGGCCAGACTGCTCCAGCTATGAAGGGTCAGATTCGCCGCGCTGATGGCACTGCCCTGAATCCGACAGCCTATGTCAAGCGTCCGAAAGGCTCCATGTTCCTTGGATGGGCCGACAACGCCTACAGCTTCAACAGCTCATTCATCGTAGTTCCTGGCTTGGCCGAGAATACGTTTACCAATGCCAGTACCGATCCTTCGGCCACGACATGGTGGGTTAATGGAACCAATTATACCCAGTATGCCGACGCTTCTGGCAACTATGTTTCTCGTTATCGTCCTGTTACTGCCCTTGGCTATGGCTGGTATGGCCCTATTTTGGTCAATGGAACCGACACCTCCACTGTAGCCGATTTTATTGCTGTCTTTGATGAGGAGAGCAAGACAGGAATGACATGGAGCGATGGCACTTGGGCTGCCATGGGCATGTCGCCAGTACAGTTCGATGGTGTTTATTATGGTTCAACTGGTCCTACTGCATGGTTCGGTGATGAAACTCAAGTGATTGATTATTCCGACTATGGTTACAGCGATTCCACTTGGGTGCAGACCGCTTTCTATCAGGTCTATGAGAAGCCAGTTGGCTCACTCTCTCTTAGTGGCGTTTCAATGTTCTTGTGGTGCAATGGCGCTGACTTCAAGACCAATGCCGCCGACATGCACATCTATGTTTACAATGTTGTCGACACAACAATCAATGGCACAACTTACACCAACCAGCTTGGCGACAAGCTACTTGGCACACTTTCGTTCGTTCCCGACAGCGTGAAGTTTGATGCTGATTGGTCGGTTGGAACAACTGGTTCTACCCGCGGTATGGCCACATTCTATGCCATGACCGACGATGGTCTGGGCGGCCAGATGATTCAGCCCATCGACCTCAGCGACCGTTATGCCCTTGTCGTTACTGGCTTCACAGGCAAGAACATTGGTGTTATGTTCGGTCAGGCTGACAGCAAGTATCGCACCTCGACCACTTCTTACGCTTTCGACTACGACAACACTCCTCGTACAGCACGCACTATCTATGTGAACGGTTCCAATGAGTCGATCGACCTTGGCTATAACTATCCTTCATATCCTACAATGTGGCTTAAGGGCGTTATGAACTATGCCGAGTTCTTAGAGAACGAGGTTGAAGAAAGTGGCGACACCACGAGCTTCACCGAGTACACTGCTGATGCTGCTGGTGGCTTCGCTATGAACGACAGTGGCTATGTCTGCCAGATTTACACCGCCAAGGCTTGGAACGATGCTGATGGCTATCCCAACTATGAGCTCAACGTCGAGTATCAGGATGGCGATGACGCATGGTTGGTAGGCACCGACAACCTCACTGTTGACCCGAGCTCAACCTCTGGCCTGACCACTTCGTTCATCAACACTTCTTATTGGGCTAACTATGGCCAGCAGGTGCTCGGCCTCTATGCTCAGGCTCTGCCAAGTGGCAAGACTGGTCGCCACGCCTTTGTTACCCTGTCGTATAACGGCACAACCTCCAACAAGATTGTGATCCGTCAGGGCGACGACAACACCACCGTGGCTGATGGTATCAACGCCGTCTCTGTCGTCGACAACAACGTCAAGGGCGACAACCGCATCTACAACCTCGCTGGCCAGCAGGTGAGCAAGGCTTACAAGGGTGTTGTTGTCCGCAACGGCAAGAAGTACATCCAGTAATCCGACCGCATCCATGCTGAAATAAGCATCCAATTGCAGGGGCCGTGCCTTGTGCCGGCCCACAAGCAATGTCCCAACCGCTTTAAGAGGTCGAACATTAATATGGGTCGCATACAAGCATTGACATTCAGCATTGGCACTTAGAAGAGACCACAAATTTTAAGTTACTTTTCGATATACTTTAATTTGTTTCAGGAGGCCGCTGCCCGGTATGGGTCGCGGCCTCCGCTCTTTTCATCTTCTGTTTGATTATCCTCTTGTAGTGGACGTCCCCTGTGGCGGCCATAATTGATGTTCGACCTATTATTAATCCCCTGGAATATTCATCGTAATGATTATCTGCAATAAACAGAAAAAGACCGGTTCAAGAATGTGGCTGGAATAGTCTCGAAGAGACTAAAGTGTCAATAGCCCCAGTCAAGCAGGGCGACTGGGGTGTCAAAATGGTATAACAGCCGTGCCCCGATGGGGCACAAGTACTGCTGAAGTGGCACTGCTTGTGCGCTCTTCGAGGCACGTTGAAATTCGCCCGTATCCTAACCCCACACTGCGCTTTGCTTAGTGTGGGGTTATTGATACTTAAGCCTCTCACGAGGCTTTTCTGCCGATTGCGGATAATCATTTTCATCGTTTTCCTGTTTTCGTCAAACAGGACACCCAAACCTTAGTTATTTTGCATAGTGTT
>CAZRSL010000065.1:0-15352 GCA_964602785.1 uncultured Prevotella sp. | reverse complement strand
CAAAGGTACTGCTTTTTATCTAAATGCCAAAACTTTTCTCAGAAAATGTTGCGTCGGCACAGAAAATATGGTGTTATTAAGTTTATAGTTTTAAGTTTATAGTTTTAAGTTCAAACTCAACTTTCAACTATCAACTTCTAACTATCAACTTTTAACTATCAACTTTTAACTTTTAACTTCAAACTCACTCTATCACCACTGTAGTCCAGCCGTGCTTGTCCTCCACCGTGCCGTACTGTATGCCGCGCAGGGTGTTGTAAAGTTTTGTCGACCAAGGACCGGGCTCGTTGCCAAACACATATTTGCGGCCAGTGTCGAGGTCGTCGAGTTCTGAAATGGGTGATATGACGGCCGCGGTGCCGCAAGCGCCAGCTTCCTCAAACGTGTTGAGCTCTTCGATTGGCACCGGGCGACGCTCTACCTTAAGTCCCAGATCCTCAGCTATCTGCATCAGGCTCATATTGGTGATGGATGGCAGAACCGATGTGCTCTTCGGCGTTACGTAGACTCCGTTCTTTATGCCGAAGAAGTTGGCAGCGCCACACTCGTCGACATATTTCTTTTCTTTAGAGTCGAGATAGAACTCGCTGCCATAGCCCTTTGAGGCGGCGATGGTGTGGGCCTTGAGCGACGCGGCATAGTTGCCGCCCACCTTGAATCGGCCTGTGCCAAGTGGCGCGGCACGGTCGTAGTCGCGTATGATGGCGTATTTGTTGCTGGCGAAGCCACCTTTGAAGTATGGTCCCACTGGCGTTACGAATATCAGGAACATGTATTCCTTGGCAGGATGGACTCCCACCTGAGCGCTGATGCCGATGAGCAGCGGACGTATGTAGAGCGTGGCCCCGCTCTCGTAGGTGGGGATGTACTCCTGGTTGAGCCTGACCACCTTCTCCACCATGCTCACGAACATGTCGGTGGGCACCTCCGGCATCACGATGCCGCGGCATGTGCTCTGCAGTCTGGCCGCATTGTCCTTAACCCTGAAAACCCTCACTTTGCCGTCGGGGCAGCGGTAGGCCTTCAGCCCCTCGAAGGCTTCCTGCCCATAGTGCAGACACGTGGCCGCCATATGCATATTGATGTACTCGCTTGAGCACACTTCCACTTCGCCCCACTTACCGTCGCGGTAGTAGCAGCGCACGTTGTAGTCGGTCTTCATGTAGCCGAACGACAGGTTACCCCAATCTAAATTCTTCATATCATTACTTATTTATCCTGTAAAAATCAACAACGGCGACGATCATTCGTCCTCGCCGAGCAGTTTCTTAATCTCTTCGTCAGTTTTTGTGAGCTTGTCCTTACACAGTTTTATCAGTTTCTGGGCCTCCTTCAAGTGGTCGGCCAGCTCGTCGATGCCAAGTTGGCCGTTCTCCATCTTGCCAGCTATCTCTTCAATGCGCTTCATCGTCTGCTCGTAGTTTATCTTTTCCACTTTGCCCATAACGTAGTTGTAAGTCGTTCCAATTTGTTTGCAAAATTAGAACTAAATTTTCAAACGAGAAACAAAAAGTAATGGAATTTTCAAGATGTGGCGGAAAATGTTTAACTTTGCACGCATGAGCAAGGGAAAACTTCAGAAATTTGCAGAAATGGCCACGTTTGCCAACGTGTTCCAATTTCCTTATTCCGCCATCAAGGACAAGGAGTTCGAGATGCGTGGCCGGTGGGGTGAACTGTATTTCCACAATAGCAACCCGATTGTGCTGGAGTTGGGTTGCGGCAAGGGCGAGTACACTGTTGGATTGGCCCGTCGTTTTCCTGATGTCAACTTCATCGGTGTCGACATAAAGGGCGCGCGCATGCACAAAGGAGCCAAGGAAGCCCTTGACAACCACTTGCTAAATGCCGCTTTCCTGCGTACAAACATAGAGCTTATCGACTGTTTCTTTGCGCCAGACGAGGTGAGCGAGATATGGCTCACGTTCTCCGACCCGCAGATGAAGAACGCCCATAAGCGTCTCAGTTCTTCGTTTTTCCTTGAGCGATACCGACATTTCCTCGTGGATGGGGGCATAGTGCACCTCAAGACCGATTCCAACTTCCTTTTCACCTATACCCGATGTCTTGTGGAGAAGAACAATCTGCCGATGCTTTTCTGCACCGACGACCTCTACCACACTACAGGGCTCGATCAGGCTACACTCGACCTGCTCGGCATACGCACTTTCTACGAGAGCCAATGGATAGAGCGTGGGCTCAATATCAAATATATGAAGTTCCGGCTGCCCCATGGCACTCAGCTCGAAGAGCCCGATGTCGACATCCCCTTAGACGACTACCGCAGCTACCACCGGCAGAAGCGCAGCCCAAAGGCCACGGGGCGATAAGTGGACATATTAGGCATAATGGGCATAATAGGCCTATTATGCCCATTATGCCCATTAGTTTCAGAACTCCATCGCTGCCGCGTGGAGCACCTCGGAGATGGTGGGGTGGATGTGGATGGTGTCGGCAAGGTCGGCCACGGTGGCCTTCATCTGCATCAGCGCGGCCACCTCTTGCACGAGGAAGGCTGCGTCGGCTCCGCAAACGTGACATCCCAGGATGCGCCCGTCGGCTCCAGCCACGAGCTTCAGCAGTCCTTCGGTTTCGCTCATTGCCACAGCACGGCCATTGGCACGATAAAGCGCCTTTCGCGTCTGGCATTCTATGCCCTGCGTCTTGCATTCATCGTCGGTCAGTCCCACTGAGGCTGCCTCAGGATAGGTGAACACCGCACTTGGCATTATGCTGAAGTCGATGTTGTCTTTCAAGCCCAGTATGTGGTTGACAGCCCGCTTTGCCTGAGCCTCGGCGGCATGGGCGAGTTGCACTTTGCCGTTGACGTCGCCCACGGCATATACGCCCTGCACGCTGGTCTGGAAGTTGTCGTCGGTCTCGATGCCTTTCTTGGAGGTCTGTATCGACGTGTTTTCGAGTCCTAAACCGTCTGTGTTGGCCATGCGGCCCGTTGCCACAAGCACCTTGTCGCCATCGAGCTGGTCGATGGCTTCAACGCTGTACTTCATGCTGAACTCCACTCCTCGCTTCTCCAAACTCTTCCTGACGCGTTTGGCAATGTCGCGGTCGATGGTGGGCAGGCATTCTTTCAGGAACTCGTAGACGTGGACGTGGCTGCCAAACTGACTGAAAGCCGAGGCCAGCTCCATGCCTATCACTCCCGCACCCACTATGGCAAGCCTCTTTGGCACGTAGGGCAGGTCGAGCAGCGTGGTGCTGTTGAGCACTCGGGGTGAGTCGATGCCGCTGATGGGAGGCATCTTCGGGCGTGAGCCAGTGGCTATGAGTATGCTCGTGGCAGTATAGCTTTCGTCGCCCACCACCACCGTGTGGTTGTCGGCAAACTTGGCATGGCCGTTGACTGAGGTTATGCCTGGTCTGGCAAGCAGCGTCTCAACTCCCTGCCGAAGCTGTGCCACAATCTCGTTCTTGTTGCTGAAGATGGCGGCGAAGTCGACAGGCGCACCAGCTCTGATCAGCTCTGCGTGGTGGGCATAGCATTTGGTGGGGATACAGCCACGGTTGAGGCACGTGCCGCCAGCCTCGCGCTCCTCGATGATGGCCACCGTGAGACCATGCTGGGCGGCGTAGCCGGCGGCAGTATAGCCAGCCGGTCCGCCACCTATTATAATAATGTCAGTTCTCATGCTCTTTCATCTGCTTGTAGGTTACCACAGGGTGCTTTGCGGCAAGCACGTCGTCGACGCGGCCAATAGGTGTGGTATGCGGCGCCGTCTTCACCAGTTCCGGGTTCTCCTTGGCTTCGCGGGCTATCTGGTGCATCACGCTGATGAAGCCGTCCATCGTCTCTTTGCTCTCGTTCTCGGTGGGCTCTATCATCATCGCCTCGTGGAACAGCAGCGGGAAGTAGATGGTCGGGGCGTGATAGCCGTAGTCGAGCAGTCGCTTGGCCACGTCGAGCGTAGTAACGCCAGTCGACTTGTCTTTCAGCCCATTGAGCACAAACTCATGCTTGCACAGACCCTCGATGGGCAGCTCGTAGTCGTCTTTCAGCCTCTCCTTGATGTAGTTGGCGTTGAGTGTGGCTAATGGGCCAACCTCCTTGATGTGCTCCATGCCCAGACTGAGAATGTAGGCCAAGGCTTTCAGCACCACATTGAAGTTGCCGAGGTAGGCACCCACGTGGATGGGCTGCACGCCGTCCTCCACGTTGCGGCGGATAGTGTAACCGTTGGCAGTTTTTTCCACATGAGGCACAGGCAGGTAACGCTCCAGTCCACTGCGCACTCCGACAGGCCCAGAGCCAGGGCCGCCGCCGCCGTGTGGCGTTGAGAACGTCTTGTGCAGGTTGATGTGCATCACGTCGAAGCCCATGTCGCCCGGGCGCACTTTGCCGAGCAGCGGGTTCAGGTTGGCTCCGTCGTAGTACATCAGGGCGCCGCAGTCGTGGACGAGCCGTGTTATCTCTGGTATCTCCTGTTCGAAGAGACCCAGCGTGTTGGGATTGGTCATCATCATTGCGGCCACGTCGTCGCCCAGCAGCGGTTTCAAGTCCTCAACGTCGACAAGGCCTTTGTCGTTGCTCTTCACCTCGACCACTTCCAGTCCGCACACAGCCGCCGAGGCAGGGTTGGTGCCATGTGCGGAGTCGGGGATTATCACCTTTGTGCGTTTCGTGTCGCCGCGACTCTGGTGGTAGGCGCGTATTATCATCAGTCCTGTCAGCTCGCCGTGGGCTCCAGCACACGGGTTGAGCGTGAAGTCGCTCAGCCCCGCTATCTCGGCCAGCATGCACTGCGTGTCGTAGACCACCTCGAGCGCACCCTGTACAGTCTCTTCGGGCTGCGATGGGTGGAGCGAGGCGAATTGTGGCAGTGCGGCCACCTCCTCATTGATTGGCGGATTGTACTTCATTGTACACGAGCCGAGCGGATAGAAGCCGTTGTCTACACCGAAGTTGTTCTCGCTGTGGTTGGTGTAGTGCCTCACCACTGTCATCTCGTCGCACTCTGGCAGTTCGGCCGCCGCAGAGCGCTTCGAAGCCTCTGGCAGCTCAGTGTGCTCAAACTTGTTCTCCGGCAGCGAATAGCCTTTGCGGCCAGGCTGCGAAAGTTCGAAAATCAGGTTTCCGTATAGTTTGTTGTTCATTGCGCTTCGGTTTTAAAGTGTCTCCACAAGTTTCATATAATCAGCTATTTCCTCAGGCGTGCGCTCTTCGGTGGCGGCCACAAGTAGCTTGTTGTCGCCCACCTTGATGCCAGGCAGAATGCCATTTGCCACTGCGAGGTCGTAGAAGCGGTCGCGGTTGTCCATCCTAAGGAGGAACTCGTTGAAGAAAGGCTTGTCGTAGACAAGCTCAGCTTTGCCCGTGGCTGTCAGGCGGCGGCAGAGGTCGTGGGCCGCGTCGACACTCATCTGTGCCGCCTCAATGAGTCCTTGCTTACCCATCACGCTCATGTAGATGGTGGCGAAGAGAGCCATGAGCGACTCGTTGGAGCATATATTCGACGTGGCTTTCTGACGGCGTATGTGTTGCTCGCGGGCCTGTAGGGTGAGCACGAAGGCGCGGTTGCCGCGGCTGTCGCGTGTTTGTCCCACTATGCGGCCCGGCATCTTGCGCATCAACTTCTCTGTGGTGCACATATAGCCTGCGTAGGGACCGCCGAAGCTCATGGGCAGACCGAGGCTCTGCACGTCGCCCACGGCTATGTCAGCTCCCCACTCGCCAGGAGATTTCAGCAGGGCGAGGTCGGCTGCCACGCTGTTGATGATGAGCAAGGCTTTGTGGCTGTGGCACAGGTCGGCCAGCCCAGTGAAGTCGCCTATCACGCCATAGTAGTCGGGTTGCTGCACCACTACTCCAGCCACGCCACCTTGGTCGAGGCGTGCGGCCACATCGGCCAGGTCGACAGCCTCCAACTTCACGCCATGGAAATGGGCGTAGGTGTTCATCACGCTGACAATCTTTGGGTCGATGGTGTTGCTGTAGAGCACAGTGTCAGCTTTTTTCGCATTGTTGAAAGCCATCATCATGGCCTCGGCGGTAGCTGTGGTGCCATCGTACATCGACGCGTTCGACACATCCATGCCTGTGAGTTCGGCCATCATGCTTTGAAACTCGAATATGTAGTGCAGTGTGCCCTGTGATATTTCGGCCTGATAGGGTGTGTAGCTGGTGAGGAACTCTGAGCGGGCAACGAGCCGCGGCACGATTGAGGGTGTGTAGTGGTCGTAGACGCCGCCACCCGCAAAGCACGTCAGTTGCTTGTTGGCCTCGGCAAGGTGGCTGAAGAAGCGGCGCAGTTCCATCTCGCTCATGGCCTTTGGCAGATGGTAGTCGCGGCCGAAGAGCAACTGCTGTGGTATCTCGGCGTAGAGACCGTCGATTCCGTCGGTGCCAATCGTCTTCAGCATAGAGCTGACGTCGCTGTTGGTATGTGGAAAATACTTGAAGCTCATGTTTGAAAAAAGATAATAATGAATAGTCGTGAAAACGATGAAAGGGCGAGCGCCTGTTTTGCCGGCACTCCCCCCTTCAATGATGGTTATTGCTGCTCATCGCAGAAAGCCTTGTAGGCCTCGGCGTCCATCAGCTGGTCGAGCTCGGCCTTGTCGGAGAGCTCCACCTTGACAATCCAGTTGGCGAATGCGTCCTTGTTGACAAGCTCCGGCTCGTCCTCAAGCTTCTCGTTTACCTCAACCACCTTGCCGCTGACGGGACTGTTCAGGTCGGAAGCGGCCTTCACGCTCTCTATGGCGCCGAACTCCTCGCCCGCCGTCAGCTCGTCGTCGACCTCCGGCATGTCTACATATACCACGTTGCCCAAGGCGTGCTGGGCATAGTCGGTGATTCCGATGTAGCCGAAATCGCCATCCACTCTCACGTACTCATGGCTCTCAGTGTAGTAGAGCCCTTCTTTTACTTCTGCCATAATAAATGTTATTTTTTATAATGTTTCTCGTAGAATTTCTTTTTCACAATGGTGCCGGGGAATGTCTTTTTCCTGATTTGCACCTCCACACGGTCGCCCAACTTCAGGCTGCTGTCGACGAGTGCAATGGCGCAACTCTTGTCGACTGAGATGAGGCGATAGCCCGTTGTAACAGTGCCCACGGGCTTGCCGTCGGCCAGCACCTCGTAGCCATGGCGAGGCACGGCGTGGCCGTCGAGCTCTATGCCGCGCAGCCGCTGGGCCACGCCCTCGGTCTTCTGTTTGGCCAACGCCTCCTTGCCTATGAACTCCTTTTTGTCGAGCTTTACAAACATGCTCAGTCCGGCCATCACGGGGCTTATCTTGTCGGTCAGCTCGTCGCCATAGAGCGGCAAGCCCACCTCGAAGCGCAGCGTGTCGCGGCAGCCAAGTCCGCACGGCGTTACTCCGGCGTCGATCAGCTTGTCCCAGCAGTTGCGTATGTACTCGGCGCGGGCGTAGATTTCGAACCCGTCCTCGCCAGTGTAACCGGTGCGCGAGATGAGGATGGTGTCGTCGAACCAGTCGATGGTCTTGCACTCGTAGAATTTCAAGTCGGAACCATCGATGTTGAGAGCCTCCCTCACGTACTTCTCAGCCTCAGGCCCCTGTATGGCCAACTGGCTCCAGTAGTCGCTCTTGTAGCACACCACCACGTCGTAGTCCTCGGCGTGCTGGCCTATCCAGTCGTAGTCTTTCTGGATGTTGGCCGCATTGATGGTCATGAAGAAGCGGTTGGGGGCTGTTTTGCAGATGCACAGGTCGTCCACCGTGCCGCCGTCGGGATAGCACATCATGCCGTAGATTACCTTGCCCACGGCCATGTCGCTCACGTCGTTGGTGAAGATATGGTTGACAAATTCCACAGCGTCGAGCCCCGAGACGATTACCTCCCCCATGTGGGACACGTCGAACACTCCACAGTGATGCCTTACGGCATTGTGCTCCTCGATGATGGATGTGTACTGGATAGGCATGTCGAACCCGCCGAATGGTTGCATCAGCGCTCCCATCGCCACGTGTTTGTCATGCAGGCATGTTTCTTTCAATTCCATAGCTTTATTTAGGTTTTAGTTGTTGTTTTCTTTAGTGGGTTATCTTGCGGAATATCCACTCCGGGTTGTCGTATTCACGCTCCAACGCCATGATTTGCTCCACGTCGTGGGCTGAAAGGGTGGCTTGGTTGTCGCAGAGCTCGCGCTTTATAAACCGCTTGACCTCGTCGAGGCTCATAGTGGTGTAGTCCTTGAGCAGGGCGATGCGCTGGCGCACGCTCTCCACACCGTGGCGCACCAGTTTCTCCACTGGTGGGGTGATGGAGGCCACCATGTTCTGCATGTTGGTGTCGTAGAGCAGCGTGCCGTGCACTATACTGTAGCCGGGCAGGTGGTAGAAGGCGTTGCCGCTCACCTTGCGGTCGCCTATCATTATGTCGTTGTTCTGAGTCCATGTGGCCTTGACTCCCATGCGCCCCAAAACGGCCACCACCATCTCGAGATAACGCTCGAACGTGGTCATCACCTCGTCGGAGGGCGTTATGTACGACAGCATCACGTTGCTCATGTCGGCATAGACGCAGCCACCGCCACTCTTCCGCCTGAACATGCTGATGCCGTGGCTGCGGCAGTAGTCGGTGTTAACCTCGGCCTCCACGTCCTGGTTGCGCCCGAAGATTACGCTCGGACAGACTTGCCACATAAAAAACAAGTCGCCCTTTGGCGCCGTGTGGGCCAAGTATTCCTCCTCGGCAAGATAGAAGCTGAGGGGGCGCACCTCGTCGGTAGGCAGATTAATATATGTCATCGTTAGCGTATTAAGCTTTGAGTTTTATTGTGCAAATATAGGCAAATCCCCGTTCACAAGCAAGTTTTTCGCCGCCTTTTTTAGTCTTTTTCCTTTTTTGAAGGAATTTAGCAAATCCACTGTTTTGAAATAGTTGCTTATTTTGAACTAAAATATTGCGAATATGTTAATTTAACATAACTCGATTGAATTAATTAACTTTATTGTGTTAACGCTTTAAGAAATACGGTAAATTTGCAGCATGAAAAAGAAAACTATTTGGACCATAGCGATAATCATGGGCTTCTCGTTCCTGGTGTTGCTTTTCCTTCAGCTCAACTACATCGAGGAGATGGCTGAGATGAAGAAGGAGCAGTTCGACGAGAGCGTGAATAGGGCTCTTTATCAAGCCAGCCGCAACCTGGAGCTCAACGAGACGTTGCGTTATCTGGAGAAGGACATCAACGAGAAGGAGCGTAAGGCTTTCAGCCGCGACTCCGCCGCCACCAAGGCCAAGATGGACAGTGGCGTCCACCAGTCGCCGAAGTCGGGCGCCTACTCCACATTCGAGCTAAAGACCATAGCCAACAACCCGTCGCAGACACCGAAGGCCATGATACTGACCAACGACCGCAACACCATCTCGGCCACGAAGAAGGCGTTGCAGGAAGTGGTGAAGAACCGCTACGTCTACCAGAAGGCTCTGCTCGAGGATGTGGTCTACAATATATTGTATTCAGCGTCTGACAAGCCACTCAAGGAGCGCATCAACTTCAAGCTGCTCGACCAGGACCTGAAGGCGGAGCTGCTCAACAACGGCATCGACATACCCTACCACTTCACCGTGAGCACGCAGGACGGGCGCGAGGTCTACCGCTGCCCAGACTACACCGACGAGGGCGAGGAGAACAGCTACTCGCAGGTGCTCTTCCGCAACGACCCGGCGTCGAAGATGGGGGTGGTGAAGATCCACTTCCCCGACATGAACAGCTACATCTTCTCGAGCGTCAGGTTCATGATACCGAGCGTGATATTCACCATTGTGCTGCTCGTAACGTTCATTTTCACCATCGTGGTCATCTTCCGACAGAAGCGGCTCTCGGAGATAAAGAACGACTTTATCAACAACATGACCCACGAGCTGAAGACACCTATCGCCAGCATATCGCTCGCGGCGCAGATGATGAACGACAAGAGCGTTACCAAGAGTGAGAAGATGGTGGAGCACTTGACAAAGATCATCAACGACGAGGCCAAGCGGCTGCGCTTCCTCGTGGAGAAAGTGCTGCAGATGAGCATGTTCGACCGCAAGAAGGCCGTGTTCAAGAAGCGTAAGCTCGACCTCAACGAAATGGTGGAGAACATCGCCAACTCGTTCTCGCTCCGCGTGGAGCACACAGGCGGCAAGGTGTACACCGACATAGAGGCTGTGGAGTCGACTATCTACGTCGACGAGGTCAACTTCCAGAACGTCATCTTCAACTTGATGGACAACGCCGTGAAGTACAAGAAGCCCGACGAGCCACTCAACGTGTACATGAAGACGTGGAACGACGACAAGCACCTCTACCTGTCGGTGCGCGACACGGGCATGGGCATAAAGAAGGAGAACCTGAAGCGCATATTCGAGAAGTTCTACCGCGTACACACGGGCAACGTCCACGACGTGAAGGGCTTCGGCCTCGGACTGGCCTACGTCAAGAAGATTGTCGACCTGCACGGAGGCGAGATCAGCGTCGACAGTGAATATGGCAAGGGCACAACGTTCACCATCAAGCTGCCCATCATCAATGACGACTGAGAGACATCATAACATACAGAAACAATAACTTTAAAAACTCATACAATTATGGAAGAAAACGTGAAAATCTTACTGTGCGAAGACGATGAGAATTTGGGAATGCTGCTTCGCGAATACTTGCAGGCCAAGGGTTATCAGACCGAGCTCTGCCCCGACGGAGAGGCTGGCTACAAGGCTTTCCTCCACGACAAGTTCGACATCTGCGTGCTCGACGTGATGATGCCAAAGAAGGACGGCTTCACTCTGGCTCAGGAAATACGCCAGGCCAACTCGGAGATACCCATCATCTTTCTCACCGCCAAGCAGCTGAAGGAGGACATACTCGAAGGCTTCAAGATTGGTGCCGACGACTACATCACCAAGCCTTTCTCCATGGAGGAGCTTGTGCTGCGCATAGAGGCAATACTGCGCCGCGTCAACGGAAAGAAGAACAAGGAGAGCACGCTCTATCACATTGGCCGCTTCACTTTCGACACACAGAAGCAGCTGCTCACCATCGGCGACAAGCAGACCAAGCTGACCACTAAGGAGAACGAGCTGCTGGCCCTGCTCTGCAGCCACGCCAACGAGATACTGCAGCGCGACTACGCACTGAAGACCATCTGGATCGACGACAACTACTTCAATGCCCGCTCGATGGACGTCTACATCACTAAGCTGCGCAAGCATCTGAAGGACGACGACCAAATCGAGATTATCAACATCCACGGCAAGGGCTACAAGCTAATCGTGCCTGAGACCGAGGAATAATCTATCCAGCCAAGGCTCAGTCTTAAAGCCAATGCTTCCCGCATTTTTGGGAGGCATTGGCTTTTCATTTATCCATCCAGTGTAGGCCATAAGCTATGACCTTTTCCTTTTTAATCCGAATCGGCCATTAGGAAAAAATGATGTCGGAGACATCATCGCTCGATAACCGTGGGCGCTTGCACCCACAGTAAGTGGAATATCTATTCTCCGACCCCAGCTGGGTCGCCGCACTTGCACATCTTTACAACACCCTGACACAGAGGGGCGACCCCGATAGGGTCGATTGTTTGGGGTGCCTGTGGTTCCGTGGGTGCAAGCACCCACGGTTATAGAGCGGTGATGCCTCTGGCATCATCAGTTTCTAACGACCGATTTGGGTTTCATTGGTCGAACATTAATAATGGCCGCCACAGGTGACGGCCACTACACTGGATTGGCATCTGGATTATCCCCAAGCCAACTCAACGGGCAAGATAGTGTGTGGCGTTGAGGGTTTTCCCGTCGGCTTTCCCTTTCATCTTGTCGAAATATGGACTGAAGATGTTTTCCAACCTCTCGGCCTGGTCGTCTGTAAGCAGGAAGCTTCCACGCGACCGTCGCCAGTTCACATCTGGCATCTCGCTTTCGAGTTGCTCTGTTGTTATGATGGGATGCACGCCACTGTCTACTATGAAGTTGAGTTGCATAATCGACCAGAAAGTGCTCTTGGTATAAGTCGGATAAGCCCCAAAATATGTGTGCGAGCCAAATATACCCGTCATTACTATGCCACTTTTTTCTTGTCCCGTTCTGACGAGGAAGAACCTGTCGTACATCTTTGCCTTGCGTATGTCGGTCATGTCCCAAACCAAATCGTATCGGTCGGGCCACATCATGGCTATCTCGGTCTTGAAGTCTTCCTCGCTCACGTCGCTCTCTGGGTCGGCTGGATTCCACATCAGCACATACGTCTTCTGCTTCTTGTTGTAGCCGCAGCCTGGATAGGTTGGCCTGAAGAACCAATCCTTCAGGGCGAACCTCTGGGCATCCGACATCATGCGCATGGCATCGACAAGCGACATGCCCTCCTCGTGGGTCTTGTACATCAGTCCTACTGGGCAAGTGCCGCACTGGTAGTCGTCGAACTGATGCAGTCCCCTTTCGCGGGAGATGTAGCGCAACTTTTCAAAAGGTATAACCACGCTCTTTCCATTGTCCTCGTTGACCAATGCGAGCAGACTGCTGTATGGCACAAAGTCGAATGGACGCACCTTTCTGTCCTTGATAGTAATTGAAGTTATAGTCTTTGTCTCGTTCTCGTTCTTGGGATTTTGCGCCTCGAGTCCACGAAGGGCGGGCTTGCTGTCGCTCACGCTCTGCTGGATGATGGAAAGATAATCGAGTATGTGCTTGTATTTGTCGAAATCAGGATTGAACATGTCGTTGTCGCCGATGCTGAGCACCTGGAATCCAAAACATATTGGCGCAAACAGTCCATAGCAGATAATGGCTTCGCCTGAGGGGCGGAACATTGTGTAGAGGAGATTGCAGTCGGAGCGCATCTGCTTTTCTATCCATTCATCATCGAAATAATCTGATGTGTCGTCTATCTCTTCGCCGTCTTCATTGAAAACGGTGCCGCCAGTGAGCGTTTCTATTGCGCCGATGGCCTCGCCAAACAGCAAATAGTCGCCCTCGTTGCTGCCAATACATATTCTCACTTCATAGCCGTCGGCCTCTTCGTTGACTTCTATCCCTCTAAGATAATCGTCTTGCTCGCCGAATTTTAAAGAGGGGAACTCATCGCTGGCCACAATCAAACGGGCATAGTCGTCTGATATGAGTTGTAACAACTCTTGTGGGTCTATCTTTTCAGATGTCCTGATGTTTACGCTGACGCTCATGGTGTTGCTGGTTTTTAATGTTCTTATTATCTACGATTTTAAAACTCCTAAGATGAATGCCACAGCCAACGCCAACATTACTATGCAAAAGGCCACTGTGAGCACCACGGCCACGGGATGCTGGACGATGAGTTCGTATATTGGACTTACTGAAAGCATGGTTAGTGGAGTTTCTTTTCGTTGGCAAAAATAAACATTTTTATTGATACCAAGAAGAAAACAGGAGATAAATTTTAATATATTATGGTGTGCATCCACTTCGTAGGGGCATGATTTATCATGCCCGCCATCTGCAAAAATCCTGCATGACGAGGGTGTATCAAAATGAGGCTGGAGGCCTCTTGCCTTTGCATCGTGATATAGAATTGTTCTAAATGTCAGATGCAAAGGTAAGAGGCCTCCGGCCTCATTTTGATAAACTTTGCTACGTTGTGCCATCTCGGACATAATAATTCGCTTTATATTTCATCGGTTGTTTTTGTTTCTCCTCTATGGCAAATATCATCGTTTGCCGTTTGCCCATTCCAATATTTTGAGTATATTTGCAGCCAAATAAAAACTTAAAAGAATCAAGCATGAAGAAGATTATCGTTTGCCTCGCGCTGGTGCTGGCTTGCAGTTCGGCGGTGATGGCGCAAGTGGCGCGGCCCAAACTTGTGGTGGGCGTGGTGGTAGACCAGATGCGCTGGGACTATCTTTATTATTACTACGACCAGTATGGCGAGGGCGGACTGCGCCGGTTGCTCAGCGAGGGCTACAGCTATCAAGACTGCCAGATACCCTACATGCCGTCGGTTACGGCCATCGGCCACTCGTCGGTCTACACTGGCAGCGTGCCGTCGCTCACTGGCATCGCCGGCAACTATTTCGCCATCGACGACAAGTCGGTCTATTGCTGCGCCGACCCGACAGTCAAGAGCGTCGGCTCCGATTCGCATGAGGGCCAGATGAGTCCGCGCAATATGTGGGCCACAACCATTGGCGACCAACTGCGCATAGCCACCGACTACAAGTCGCGTGTGGTGGGCGTGGCTCTGAAGGACCGCGCCGCCATACTGCCCGCTGGCCACAGCGCGTCGGCGGCCTACTGGTGGGACACGAGCGCGGCCAAGTTCGTCAGCAGCACGTTCTACACCGACAAGTTGCCCGATTGGGTGCAGAGCATCAACGCCTCGTGGGGCATAAAGCCACGCTTCAACCTGAAGACGAGCAGCCAAGGCGTGAGCGTTACGTTCCGAATGGCTGAGGCGGCTCTCAAGAACGAGCATTTGGGGCAAGGCGAGACCACCGACATGCTCTGCGTCAGCGTGTCGTCGACCGATGCCATCGGCCACACTTTCAGCACACGTGGAAAGGAGAACAAGGACGTGTATATAACGCTCGACCGCGAGTTGGCCACGTTCCTCTCTGCGCTCGACCAGCAGGTGGGGCGTGGCAACTATCTGCTCTTCCTGACCGCTGACCATGGTGCCGCCCACAACTTCAACCAGATGAAGAGCCACCGCATACCAGGCGGAGGCTGGGACTATAAGCAGACGGTGCGCGATGTTAACGCCGCCCTCGGCAAGCAGTTCGGCTTCGAGCCTGTGATGTGGGAAGACAACTACCAGCTCTACCTCAACGACAGCCTCATTGCTGCCCACGGTGTGGAGAAGCAACGGATTGTTGACGCCGCCATCAGCTATCTGCGTGGCAACAAGATGTTCGCTTTCATCGTCGACAACGAGCACGCATCTGATGCCACCGTGCCCGAGCCCATCAAGAGCAAAATCATCAACGGCTACTGCCATCAGCGCAGCGGCGAGATCACCATTGTGCCGCGGGCGGGCTATTTCGGCACTTCCGACACGTCGGTCAACTACAAGGGCACGTCCCACGGCGAGTGGAATCCCTACGACGCCCACATCCCATTTGTGCTGATGGGGTGGCACGTCAGCGCGGGCGAGAACAACACGCCTTGCAGCATGACCGACATCGCCCCGACTGTCTGCTCCATGCTCCACATCCAGATGCCCAACAGCTGTGTGGGGCGCAGCGTTAGGCCATAGGCTTGCATTATTCACAGCAATCATCCACTTGTAGTGGCCGCCCTTGTGGCGGCCATTATTAATGTTAGACCTTTTTTAAGCTGTTGTTTCATTGCTTTTTCCTGTCTTTCTGAATGGGACACCCAAATTTATTTTTGGCGACAGATTTCAACG
>CAZRSL010000064.1:0-15612 GCA_964602785.1 uncultured Prevotella sp. | reverse complement strand
AGGTACCGCTTTTTTACATCGTATGTCAATTGTTAGCCAATCGACTAGCAGTTGTTAGATGATGGGACAACAGTTGTTAGCCGATTGGATAACAATTGTTGTACGATAAACTTGCGACATTCTTGGCCGTAAGAACAGCTCCATTACATAGCGAAACTGACAGTGAAAGGAAGAAAAACGGGCGTAATGTTGCCGTTTTCAAATTATATTCGTACATTTGCAGATAATAATCAGAGATGAAAAGCTATGAACGCAGTATCTATGAACAACCTGTGGACTTATCTACAGGGATTGGCATTGACAGCAGACAACTGGGACTGGCTTGCTGCAAAGACATCAGAAATGTCTGTCAAGAAGAAAACTGTGGCAACACCAAAAGTCAAGACAAAAAAATACAAAATGTCGCCAACAGTGAAGGAACTGATGGGCAGTGTGCGGATTGACCCCAAGCACATTGAGGAAGATGAGCGAATGAAATATATACTGTGCAATTAAAAAGCGATGCCAACACTCAACTGGATAGGAAAGGAAAAGGTAGTGAACCATCACAGACATGTGCCAATGCACGTGTTGCGGCACATCTATGGATTTACGATGGGGGATGGCAAAACAGACAAGGAGACCGAAAGCGGCAACATGATTATTCACGGCGACAACCTTGCCGCTTTGAAATCGTTGCTGCCTGAATATGAGGGCAAGGTGGACTGCATCTACATAGATCCGCCTTACAACACCGGCAACGAGAACTGGGTCTACAACGACAATGTCAACGACCCGCACATCCGTCGCTGGCTCGGTGAAGTTGTAGGTAAAGAGGGAGAGGACTTGTCAAGGCATGACAAATGGTGCTGCATGATGTACCCACGCCTCCGCCTACTCCACCAATTGATGTCAGAGAATGGAGTGATATTCATTTCCATTGACGACAACGAATGTAACCATCTTATAGGTATCTGTAATGAAATCTATGGTGAAAACTGCTTTGTTGCTAACATTTCTTGGCAAAGGGCTTATTCCCCACGAAACGACTCTCAAGGGATTGTAAGTGAAGCTGAACATATTGTGGTATTCAGCAAATCTCCCTCATGGTCTCCTAAGAAGTTAGAAAGAACAGCTGGAATGGACTCGAAATATAAGAATCCAGACAATGATGTGATGCCATGGAGAAGTGACAACGCCTATGGCACAGAGGCTCGAACGCATCAAGGCATGGTCTATGCCATTCAGCACCCTTTTACTGGTGAATTAATCTATCCTGTAAATTCTAACCATTGGAGATATAGCCAAGCAGAAATGCTTAATATCATGAATGGATGGTGTCCTTACCATTTGGAAGATATTCACGATGAAGATAAACGTGCTCAGGTTTGTGGCGTTCCCGCAAATGAAGTTAGGCTAGGAGTCAAGGCAATCCTCTTGATCAATGATTTAGAAACGTCAAAGGCATTGGCCCAAAAGGTTTATGACAGAGGACAATGGCCAAAATACTACTTTACAAAGGAAGGATTGGGTAGTATTGCGAGAAAAACATATTTAAACAACGTTGAAGGTAGGGTTGTTACCAATTTATGGCCTCATTCCGAAGTGGGTCATACTGACGAAGCCAAAAAAGAGTTGAAAAACATCTTTGCAGGAATAATTCCGTTCGACACACCCAAGCCTACCCGACTAATTGAACGTGTCCTTCAAATTGCCACTGACAAGGATTCCATCATCCTCGACTCGTTTGCTGGAAGCGGGACAACCGCCCATGCCGTATTGGATTTGAACCGTAAGGACGAAGGGAACCGCAAGTTCATTCTCATTGAGATGATGGATTATGCAGATACGATTACTGCCGAACGTTTAAAGCGTGTTATCCAAGGCTACCCTTACAAAGGCAAGAAGGAAGAGGAAGTGTATTCGAAGAAACTTACTACTGCGAACATTACCAACGGCAACAAACTCATAGAGGAAGCACAAGCTAAAGCCGATGAAGCAAAAGGTAAATACACTAAGGTCAGCAAGCCTAAGATTCAAGACAACTGCCTGAAAGTGATAGGAACTATCGTTACTGATGAAAGAATGCCTGGTCTCGGCGGCTCATTCGACTATTACGAGCTTGGCCCCGCACTCTACACAGCCGACCATAACCTTAACGAGGAAGTCGGTGAGGACGCTTTGCGCAGCTTCGTCTACTACACTGAGACGCGGCAACCGCTGAGGCGGCAGCGTGAGGACGGCAACCGCTACCTGCTCGACACATGGCAGCATACAGGCTACTATTTCTTCTATGAGCCAAAGAAGGAGACCATCCTTACCATAAACAACATCGGGGAGATAGTGGGTGAGCGTGCCGAACAGTACATTGTTTATGCCGACGCATGCACCATCAGCGAGGAGCAACGCCGCAGGATGCACGTCATATTTAAGAAGATACCCCGTGACATTAAGAAATTCTAAGGCGAAGGGCAAACTCACCATAACAAATTGGAGCGATTGTTTCGCTTTATTAAGAAAAAAGCATAACTTTGCAAATTTAAACAGGAGGATATATTATTATGCCAGCAACTACTTCTACAGTGCTAAACCCCACGCAGTTACATCTGTTGAGGATGTTTTCATACGCAAAGGACAAACGCCAGCTTGACGATTTAAAGTCAGCCCTGACATCATATTTCGCTGCCAACATAGACAGGGAAATGGACAAGTTGTGGGCCGAAGGGAAGTGGGACAATGAAAAGAACGAGAACATTCTAAAGGAAGATCTCCATGCCCATACCACAAAAGATTAAGGTTGTTCTGGACACCAACTGCCTTATTGCCTCCCTCTCACGCAAGGGAAGGTACTACAAGGTTTGGAAAGGATTGCAGGAAGGCAGGTACATCCTTTGCGTCTCAAATGAAATCATCAACGAATACCTTGAGATTATCGGCAGGAAGATCAACTCTTTCATTGCCGAGAATGTAGTCCAACTACTCGTAAACTGCGAGTTTGTTGAACTGCACGACCCTTCGTTCCATTTCTACAAAATCAAGAGCGACCCTGAAGACAATAAGTTCGTTGACTGCGCCATTGCGTCCAATGCTATTTGTATAGTTTCCAACGACAGGCATTTTGATGAGGCAAAAGGAGATGACTTTCCGCAAGTCACAATCTTGACAATAGCAGAGTTTATGAATTGGCTGTTCAAACAATAAATATGGAATTGAAAGACTACCAGCAGGATGTCCTTGGCGACCTTTCCGCCTACTTGCAATATCTTCGCCAGTGCAACGGCAATGCCGCTGTGGCTTTCCGCCGTTATTGGTCGGACCGGGGCGTTGCCCTTGACACCGCCGGAGGCAGTCTGCACAGATACGTAGACAAGGTGGGCGGCACTCCTAATGTTACACTGAAAGTGCCAACCGCCGGCGGCAAGACTTTTATCGCCTGCAACGCACTATACACCATATTCCAAGGCTTGGTTCAGCGCAAAGGCCCGAAGGTGGCGGTTTGGGCAGTTCCAAGCGACACGATACTGACTCAAACACTCAGAAACCTCAGCGACACGAGCCATCCATACCGCGAAAGGCTCAACACTTTGTTCGGCAATGCCGTAAAGGTTGTGGGCAAGGAGGATGCGCTCATGGGCAACGGCATCAGCCCCACAGAGCTTGAAGAGCAGTTGACAATCTTCGTCATCAGCGTACAGTCGTTTGTTGAGATTATCCGGAAAAAGAAGAACGGCAATGCGGGATATCTCGACTTGCCACGAGTCTATCGTGAGAACGGCGCACTGGCGGTGTGGCAGCAGGTGTTCAAGGATGACAGTATAAGAGTGAATGGTGCCGACGACACATCACTCATACAGTATATAGCATGGCTGCATCCCGTGATGATTATTGACGAGAGCCACAACTTCGGCTCGCTAAAACGCACAGACCTGCTTCAGAACCTCAACCCCGACTTCATCCTTGACCTGACGGCGACACCACGCGAGGACAGCAACATCATAAGCTTTGTTGACGCGTTGCGGTTGAAACGCAACAATATGGTCAAACTGCCTGTCATAGTCTACAACAAATATGACAAGAACGGTGTTATCGATGATGCTGTCTCGCTTCGTGGGAGGCTGGAGAGAATAGCCAAAGAGGAACACGCCAAAGGCGGACGATACGTACGTCCTATCGTACTGTTCCAAGCCGAGCCGAAGAACGCTGACGATACCGAGACTTTCACCAAGATACGCCGCGCGTTGATTGAGCAGAAAGGCATCACGGAAGAACAGATAAAGGTAAAGGTCTCAGGGCATGACGAGTTGAAAGGTATAGACCTTATGAGCGAGGACTGCCCCGTACGCTACATCATTACCGTCAATGCTCTGAAGGAAGGCTGGGACTGTCCTTTCGCCTACATACTTGCCACGGTAGCCAACCGCTCCTCCCGTGTCGATGTGGAGCAGGTGCTTGGCCGCATACTCCGACAACCGCATACACAGCCTTTCAACAACCGCATGCTCAACATGTGCTATGTATTGACCTGTTCCGACAAGTTCAACGACACATTACAGAATATAATCCGTTCCATGCAGATGTGTGGTTTCAGCGGGCGCGACTACCGTGTGGGCGGCGACGAACAGGAAACACCACAGGCACAAGGACATACAGCCGCTGAGCCAGTACAGCCATCGTTACCATTCGGCTATGACGAGCCAGAGGGCGCAGATGGTGAGTTCGTCCTTGAACCATATAGCGAAACAGATGACGACACTCCAAATACAGACCGCCTCGCGGAAGAAGCGATTGCCGAGAGCGAGAAATACGACCAGGGGCTGGCAATGGCGGAGCGAAATGAAGAAGGACTGCCCAAGGAAGTTACTGAGAACATGAAGTTTTATCACATCATAGACAGATATAGACAGAATGCCGGGAAGTTGCCCAATCTATTTATTGTTAGGAGAGGCTATGGCGACATCTTCGCCGATGATGGCAACGGCCG
This sequence comes from uncultured Prevotella sp., assembly GCA_964602785.1. Classification (GTDB taxonomy): domain Bacteria; phylum Bacteroidota; class Bacteroidia; order Bacteroidales; family Bacteroidaceae; genus Prevotella. Next base: position 10,652 of record CAZRSL010000064.1, on the reverse strand, counting down.
TGTGGACGTAAGCATGAACAACCTGCTTGAGGGATTTGACCTGCGCAGCCAGAAAAGCGACATCAACATTGCTGACACTACTGAAATGTCAGCCGTAGACGTAGAGGAACGCCAGAGTGGAGAGTATGTAGCGACAATAAGAAGCCTGAGCGACAGGGACAAGTCATGGTTGAAGGAACGCATTGACACGGCATCGGATGAATTGAAGTGCAGCCAGCTTGCCGAAACCATTGCCTACCGCCTCTCCGATGACGACGATACTATCACTTCCGCACAATATACAGCATACGTGAAGAACCTGTTAAGCCGTTATGACAGCGATACGCTGAAACAGTTTGTCGACAGGATGATAACCGTGGAAGGCATTATCAAGAGCTATGTCAGCCAGTTGAAACGTGAGTATGTTGACAGTCAGTTTGACAAGCTGCTTGCCAAAGGACGCATAGAAGCAGTTGAGAGTTGGCCTTTCCCCGAAAAAATTACGTTCACGGGAAATCCTATTGTGGGTCTTGGCAAGGCTCTTTATGCAGAGGAACAGAACGTGAATGGCTTTGAGTGGTCAGTAATAAACAAGATAAGCCAGCTTGACAACATAGAATACTGGCACCGCAATCAGACAGACAAGCAAGGCTTCCACATCAACGGCTTCATCCACAACCATTATCCAGACTTCATAGTGAGGACAAAGAGCGGCAAGACCGTACTTGTTGAGACCAAAGGCGGCCAGCTCGCCAATACTGACAGCGCGTACAAGATAAAGATAGGGAAGGCATGGGCTGAGCTTGCAGGACGTAACTACCGTTACTTTATGGTGTTCCCCGATGATACGCAACCGCTAAAGGACTCACTGACAGTGAACGGCATGCTTGAAATACTCAGAGACTTATAGGTAAGCCACGCGGCTGTAGCTCCAATTTGTTTAAAAAATCAAATTTTCAAACGGCATATTAGGTAATGTGGGTAAATATCTGTAACTTTGCAGTTCGTTTGAAATAAATAATAAAATAGATACAGAAAATGAACGTAACGTTTGAGAATCCTGACAAAGTCAGTGGCCGCCTCACCATCGTTGTTGACGAGGCCGACTACAAGGATGACGTGAAGAAGGAACTAAAGGACTACCGCCGCAAGGCCAACATACCGGGCTTCCGCCCCGGCATGGCTCCGATGGGCATGATAGAGCGCCGCATCGGCCCCTCGGTGAAGCTTGAGGTGATCAACAAGAAACTTGGCGACGAGCTCCAGAAGTACATCACCGACAACAAGATAGACATGCTCGGCCAGCCCCTCGCCGCAGAGGATCAGGAACCCGTCGACCTGGAAGGGCCGGCTCCCTACACCTTCAAGTTCGACTTGGCATTGGCTCCGGAGTTCAAGATAGAGCTTTCGGCCAAGGACAAGGTGGACTACTACAACATCGAGGTCGACGACAAACTCATTGACCGCCAGGTGGAAATGCTATCCAACCAGAACGGCACCTACGTTAAGGCCGACTCGTTCGACAGCGACAAGCAGGACATGCTCTATGGCGATCTGCGCGAGCTCGACGAAAAGGGCAACACCCTTGAGGGCGGGCTGACCGTGGAGCGGGCCGCGCTGATGCCACAATATATCAAGGCCGAGGACCAGAAGCTGCTCTTCGAGGGCTGCAAGCCGGGCGACATCATCACGTTCAACCCGCGCAAAGCCTATCCTGACAGCGACACGTCGATGGCGTCGCTGCTGAAGATAGACAAGGAGAAGGTGGCCGAGCACACTGGCGACTTCTCATACCAGGTTACCGAGGTGGAGCGCTTTGAGCCCGCCGCCGTCGACCAGAAGTTGTTCGACCGCGTGTATGGCGAGGGCAGCTGCAAGGACGAGGCCGACTTCCGCGACAAGATAAGCCAGGGACTGAAAGGCCAGCTGCAGGGCGACCAGGACTACAAGTTCCTCATCGACGTGCGCAAGTACTGCGAGGAGAAAGTGGGCAAACTGGAGTTCGCCGACAAGTTGCTGAAGAAGATTATGCTGGAGAACAACAAGGAGCGCGGCGAGGAGTTTGTAGAGAAGAACTACGACGAGAGCATCCGCCAGTTGGAGTGGCAGCTCATCAAGGACCAGCTTCTCGTGGCCAACAACATTAAAATCAATGACGACGACGTGCGCGCTGCCGCCCGCGAGGCCGTGAGAGCCCAGTTCATGCAGTACGGCATGAACAACGTGCCTGACCAGTATGTCGACCAGATGGCCGATGAGCAGCTGAAGAAGCGCGAGAACATCGACAGCTACGTCAACCGCGCCACCGACCTGAAGCTGATGGCCGCCCTGAAGCAGGTGGTGAAGCTCAACGAGAAGAAAATCAGCCTCGACGACTTCAACAAGATGATGTAAGCATAATGCACCATTAATAATTGAATTTCAGGACAAGAAATCCGCAGCCACACTCGGTGTCGGTTGCGGATTTTTTTATGCCCATTTTTCATAAATGGCAGTGCAGCTTGGAGGAAAATCACACCAAAAACGAGGGTGTATCAAAAAGACCTTAGCCTGTATTAAATGAAGTTTCCACTTGTAGTGGCCGTCCCTTGTGGCGGCCATAAAACAATGTCCTTTCCTATTATTAATAGGTCGAACATTAATAATGGCCGCCACAAGGGACGGCCACTACAAGTGGAATAGTACAGGTTGATGGGGCAAGATTAATATTGCTACGCAATGCTTGAATTATGATACACCTCCCTACTTTTGGGTGTTGTAAGTTATTTATCTTGCTGGATGCTTGGCCAGAATTTTATCCAAGACCTTTGGTTCCACCTCCACTATTGTGCCGTGCTTGTGGCCCAGTGGCACGGTGATTTTGCTGTCCATGCTCTGGAACTGGCGGAAGTCGGTGGTGGAGACGGCGGTGTAGCCCTGCGGATGGTACTGGTCGAAGTAAATGGCCCACTCGTTGCCAAGACGTATGGCGCACGGCCCCTCGGAGAATGTGCGGCCGAAGGTCTGCGATGGCGAGTGGAACGGTCCGTAGGGCGACTCGGCGAAGGCGCAAAACAGGTTGCTGAAACCCGGTTTGCGGTTGTCTTTCAGCACCAACACGTAGTCTTGCTTGGCTCGTTTGAGCAGATAGGCGTCGATGCTGTTGAACCCCGGGTCGTAGTATCGTTGTGCGGGTGTGAATGTCTTGAAGTCCTTGGTGGTGGTCAGCCACAGGCGGTTGGCCGAGTTGGTGCCGAGGCTGTCGGCGTGGGTATAGGCGCTGGGCGGAATCTGCGACGACCATATTATGAAATATGTCTGCAACTCGTCGTCGTAGAACAGTTCCGGTGCCCACACGTTGTTGGTCGGTATTGAGTCCATCACGTGTATCTCGCGCTCGTCCTCCCAGTGGAGCAAGTCTTTCGAGCAAGCGTAGCCGAAGAAGCGGTTGCCCGACCACTGTGCCGTCCACACCATGCGGTAGATGCCGTCGGGTCCTTTTATTATCGACGGGTCGCGCATGCAGCGTTGCTGTGGCGCGAAGTTGGGCCATCGTGTCTCGCCAGTCCATGCGTCGGTGTACTGGCTGCGGTTGCCGATGGTGGGTTTCCAGATCACACCTGGTATGCTGTCCCAGTGCAGTCCGTCGCGGCTGTAGAGATAACGCAGCCCGTCGACCGACGGCTCGCGAAACGACGTGAAGATGTAGGCCCGTGGCTTCTGTGGCTCCACCTTCTTCACGCGCAGCATCAGATAGGGTGTCTTGGGCAAGCGCACGTGGCGCAGTTTCTGGTCGTAGACGCGGTAGTCGATGTCCTTGCCCACCTCGAATGTGTCGGCCACCTGGGTGATGGTCATATTCCACGTGTCGATAATCTCCACCGTGTATTTGTCGCCTGGCTTGGGCCGGGTGTAGTTGGCGTTCTTGCGTGGCAGGTTGAAGAGCCACGAGTCCTGCACGTGGTCGCCGAAGTAGATGATGTAGTAGCCGTCGCCAGCGGTTGATGTAACCTCGTCGCGGCTGATGTCGGCCATCTCCAATGGACGTGGCAGGTCGCTGAGCAGGCTGCGCATGAAGGGGATGCGCCGCCAAGACTCGCCGCGCCACTGTCCGCCCTTTGCCCAGAATATCGTGTCGTAGTCGCCGGCTTTCCGCTGGTAGCATTCGCCGTGGGTAACGTAGGTGCCTTGTGTCAGTCCGTTCCACATCTCGCCTATCATCTCCTCACCGCTCATGCGCCCCCATCGGAAAGGCAGGTTGCCCTCGTAGCGCACCTCGTCGAATATGACAGGTATGCTGTAGACCTGGCGCACTGTGCTGGCCCGGCCTTGCTCCATCACCGGCCCCTCGTCCTGTATGCTGGCGTGGGTCAGTCCGTAGCGTTCGGCTGGGAAGTAGGTGGCGGTGCTGCCATGTATGCTGACAAGATGTCCGTATGGGTCGTTGGCCTTGACAGTGTTGATCAGCTCCACCCAGTCGTCCATGGTCTTGGCCGTGCAGTAGTCATACTCGTTGGCCATCGACCACCACACGTTGCTGAACGAGCTCAGCCGCGCCTCAAGATATTTCAGGTAGAGCTTGTTCTCGGCCATCGTCATTTGGTCGAAGCCCCAGAAACCTTTGTCGTAAGGGTGAAAGAGTATCAGGTCGGCTTGGCATCCGAAGGCCGCGAGCGAGTCGATGCACTGCTCCAGATGGCGGAAGAACTTGGGGTTGAAGCGCGTCTTGTCGAACGTGATGCCACTATGGTCGGCGTCGGCCTTGCCTTCGGCCACTATCTCGAAGGGATACAGCTCCGGCAACTCGCGGCAGAGCGAGTAGTGCTTTGGGAATACGCACATGCGCACCTTGTTGAACTGTGCTTGGCGCAGAGAGCGCAGAGTCTGTCGCTGAATGTCTGTGGCCATGTGTATCCAAGCATACGCCGTGGTGCCCACGGGGAAGAAGAGGCTGTTGTCCTGATAGCGGAACTCCTTGCCCACGGCCTTCACCATGCCCAGATGGCTGTGGGCCGCTGCAGCCACTTCCACCTTGCCGCTCTTGCCGTCGAGCTCGGGTGCGTTGCTGCGGGTGGTGTATCGCCACTCGCCACGCTCTGGAGGCATGAAACGCAGGCGGTAGATGCCGTCGCCGTCGTAGAATCCGTCGACGCTGACTTTCTTCCCCGACGTGAGCGAAGTGAAGTCGGCCTTCAGCCATACGTCGGTGAAAGGATTGCCAGTCTGAGGGCCATTGAGGCTGACCTCATAGCGTTGCCATTCCTCGATTTGCTGGGTTTGTGTCTTGGCCGGCTTGCGTGCTTTGCCCATAGTGGCGCAAGGCAACAGCAGTGCGGCGGCAATGAGGGTGATGATAGGTCTGAAGTTCATAATAGTTTTTTGTAGAATAGTTTTGGGGCTGGCACAGTGTGCCATTGGCCTCTGTAATTGTGTTTTTACTTAGGGCAAAGTTACGCAAAAAAGCCTTGCATTCAAAATTAAGCAACGCTGAATATGCCAATTTTATATTATTTAGCAAAAAAAGGCACGGCTTTTGCAAGCAATTCGAATAATTTTTGCTAACTTTGTTCAATGAAATATTGAATAAGGCGCATACAACTTTATTCTAACAGTAAACGAAAGGTAAGAAAATGAACGATTTCAGAAAGTTTGCCACAGGCCATCTCGGCATGAACGGCATGGCTCTCGACGATGTGGTGAAGGCTCAAGCGCAATACCTGAACCCCTACATCCTTGAGGAAAGGCAACTCAACGTAACCCAGATGGACGTGTTCTCGCGCCTGATGATGGACCGCATCATCTTCCTCGGCACCGAGATCGACGACTACACGGCCAACACCCTGCAGGCCCAGCTGCTCTATCTCGACTCTGTCGACCCTGGCAAGGACATATCGATATACATCAACTCGCCGGGCGGAAGCGTTACCGCCGGCCTCGGCATCTACGACACGATGCAGTTCATCAGCTCCGATGTGGCGACGATATGCACCGGCATGGCCGCCTCGATGGCAGCCGTGCTCCTCGTGGCTGGACAGGAGGGCAAGCGTCAGGCTCTGCCCCACAGCCGCGTGATGATCCACCAGCCGCTCGGCGGTGTGCAGGGACAGGCTTCCGACATCGAGATTGAGGCCAAGGAAATACAGAAGTTCAAGAAAGAACTCTACACCATCATCAGCAACCACTCCCACACGCCGTTTGAGAAAGTGTGGAAAGACAGCGACCGCAACTACTGGATGACGGCCGAGGAAGCCAAGGAGTATGGCATGATCGACGCGGTGCTGCAGAAGAAACAATAACAGCGACAAAATGCCAAGAACAGGAAAGAAATGCAGCTTTTGCGGGCGCGAAGAGAAGGACGTCGAGCTGTTGCTGACTGGCGTCAGTGGCTATATATGCAACGACTGTGTGGTCTCGGCCTACAAGCTGCTGCAAGAGACGGGCGTGCTGCAAGAGCAAGGCAAGCGCAAGTCGTCGCGCTTTGAGCCGCCCAAGGAGATACCCAAGCCAAAGGACATCAAGGAGTATCTCGACCAGTACGTGATAGGGCAGGACCAGGCCAAGCGCACTTTGGCCGTGGCCGTCTACAACCACTACAAGCGGCTTCTGCAGCCCGACGACAAGAGCGGCGTGGAGATAGAGAAGAGCAACATAATAATGGTGGGCAGCACAGGCACGGGCAAGACCCTCCTGGCCCGCACCATTGCCAAGATGCTCAACGTGCCATTCACAATCGTCGACGCCACCGTGTTCACTGAGGCTGGCTACGTGGGCGAGGACGTGGAGAGCATTCTCACCCGGCTGCTCCAAGTGGCCGACTACGATGTGGAGGCTGCCCAGCGTGGCATAGTGTTTATCGACGAGATCGACAAGATAGCCCGCAAGCAGGACAACCCCAGCATAACCCGCGACGTGAGTGGCGAGGGAGTGCAGCAGGGACTGCTGAAACTCTTGGAGGGCACCGTGGTGAACGTGCCGCCAAAGGGCGGGCGCAAACATCCCGACCAGGAGTACATCCACGTCGACACCAAGGACATACTCTTCATCTGCGGCGGAGCCTTCGACGGCATAGAGCGCAAGATAGCGCAGAGGCTCAACACCCACGTCGTGGGCTACAACTCGGTGCAGAACGTGAGGCGCATCGACAAGGAGGACTTGATGAAGTACATTCAGCCGCAAGACCTCAAGTCGTTCGGACTGATACCAGAGATCATCGGTCGACTGCCGGTGCTTACCTATCTCAACCCGCTCGACCGCACCGCCCTGCGACGCATACTCGTGGAACCCAAGAACTCCATCGTTAAGCAGTATGAGAAGCTGTTTGAGATGGACGGCATAAAGCTCACGTTCACCGACGAGGCGCTCGACGCCATAGTCGACAAGGGCGTGGAGTTTAAGCTTGGAGCCCGCGGACTGCGCTCCATCGTTGAGACAGTGATGCTCGACGCAATGTTCGGAATGCCATCGCAGAAGGTGAAGACATTCACCGTTACCGCCGACTACGTGAGGGAGAAGCTCGAAAAGAGCCACCTCTCGCAACTGAAGTCGGCCTGAACTGTTGCCGCCACGCCGTTCCGGCCATAGGCTTTGGCGACGTGGCGGCAGCATTGCTCACCTGAAATCTTGAAAGGACTGACTGACAATACTTGATGACAAAGAAAGTTAACCTCTTACGACTGTTAAAGCATTATTTCGGTTTTGACAACTTCAAAGGCGACCAGGAGGCCATCATCACCAACGTGCTTGAGGGCCATGACACCTTTGTGCTCATGCCAACAGGGGGCGGCAAGAGCCTGTGCTACCAGCTGCCCTCGCTCATCATGGACGGCACTGGCATTGTGGTGTCGCCGCTGATAGCGTTGATGAAAAACCAAGTCGACGTTATCAACGGCATCAGCGAGGAGGACGGCTTGGCCCACTACCTCAACTCGTCGCTCAAGAAAGCCGAGATTGATGCGGTGAAGGGCGACATTCGCTCTGGACGCACCAAGCTGCTCTATGTGGCTCCCGAATCGCTCAACAAGCAGGAGAACGTAGACTTCCTGAAAACGGTCAAGATTTCTTTCTATGCCATCGACGAGGCCCACTGCATCTCGGAGTGGGGCCACGACTTCCGTCCCGAATACCGCAAGATACGCTCGTCGATCGACGAGATAGGGCGCTCGCCCATCATCGCCCTGACGGCCACGGCCACCGACAAGGTCAGGTCGGACATCATAAAGAGCCTTGGCATTGAGGGCTGCAAGGAGTTCCGCAGTTCGTTCAACCGCCCCAACCTCTACTACGAGGTGCGCCCCAAGACCAAGGACATCGACAAGCAAATCATCAAATTCATCAAGGCCAACCCCGACAAGAGCGGCATCATCTACTGCCTGTCGCGCAAGAAAGTGGAGGAGCTGGCCGCAGTGCTGAAGACCAACGACATAAAGGCCGCACCCTACCACGCAGGTCTCGACACGGCCACCCGCTCGGCAACCCAGGACGACTTCCTCATGGAGCGCATCAACGTGATTGTGGCCACAATAGCCTTCGGCATGGGCATCGACAAGCCCGACGTGCGTTTCGTGATCCACTACGACATACCCAAGTCGCTCGAGGGGTACTACCAGGAGACGGGACGAGCCGGACGCGACGGCGGCGAGGGCAAGTGCATAGCTTTCTACGCCAAGAAGGATTTGCGCAAGCTGGAGAAGTTTATGGAGAACAAGCCTCTGGCCGAGCAGGAGATAGGCAAGCAGTTGCTGGCCGAGACGGCGGCATACGCCGAGTCGAGCGTCTGCCGGCGCAAGATGCTGCTCCACTATTTCGGCGAAGACTATAACAAGGACAACTGCCACAACTGCGACAACTGCCTTCATCCGAAACAGAAGGTTGAGGCGGGCAAGGAACTGCTCATAGTGCTGCGTGCAGTGGCGGCCGTGAAGGAAAACTTCCAGAGCGACTACATCGTCAACTTCGTGGAGGGCCGCGCCACCGACGACATTGTCAGCTACCACCACGAGCAACTGGAGGAGTTCGGCGAGGGCGAGGACGAGGACCGCAAGCTCTGGAACCCCGTGATACGCCAGGCCATCATCTCTGGCTATCTGAAGAAGGACATCGAGAGCTACGGAGTGCTGAAGCTCACCTCGGCTGGACGCAAGTTTATGAAGCATCCGGGCGAGTTCCAAATCGTGCTCGACAACGAGTTTGAGTACGACTATGCCGAGGAGGAGCCGTCGGGCAGCGGCGCGCTCGACCCCGAGCTGTTCGGCTTGCTCAAAGACCTGCGCAAGAAGACGGCCCAAAAGCTCTCGTTGCCCACCTACGTCATCTTCCAGGACGTGTCGCTCGAGCAGATGGCCACGATGTATCCCATCACCCTTGAGGAACTGCAGAACATACAGGGCGTGGGCATGGGCAAGGCGCGGCGCTACGGCAAGCCTTTCTGCGAGCTGATAGCCTCCTACTGCAAGGAGAACGAGATAGAGCGCCCCGAAGAGCTACGTGTGCGCACGGTGGCCAAGGCGTCGATGAACAAGGTGAAAATCATCCAGAACATCGACAAGAAAATAGCCCTCGATGACATCGCGCTGGCTCTTGGCATCGACTTCGACGACATGCTCACCGAGGTGGAGGCCATCGTCTACAGCGGCACCAAGCTCAACATCGACTACTTCCTCGACGAGGTGATGGACGAGGAGCACGTGGACGACATCTACGACTACTTCAAGGAGTCGGACACCGACGACCTCGACGTGGCCCGCGACGAACTGGGAGGCAGCTACAGCGACGAGGAGATACGCTTGGTCAGGATAAAGTTCATATCAGAAATGGGCAACTGACTTGCGGCTTCACATTAATATATTATATGTAACAACGAAAGACAGACAACAATGGATAAGGAAACAAGGATAGCAGTGGCCGGAACAGGCTATGTCGGCATGAGCCTGGCCACGCTGCTCAGCCAGCACAACCCCGTGGTGGCGGTGGATGTGATAAAGGAGAAGGTCGACATCGTCAACTCGCGCCGCTCGCCCATACAGGACGACTACATCGAGAAGTACCTCAGCGAGAAGCAGCTCAACCTTAGGGCCACCACCGACGGAGCCGAGGCATACGCTGACGCCGACTTGGTGATAATAGCCACGCCCACCAACTACGACCCGGTGAAAAACTATTTCGACACACGCCACGTTGAGGAGGTGATAGAGCTGGTGCTCAGCGTCAACCCGCGGGCGTGGATGGTAATAAAGTCGACCATACCAGTGGGCTACACCGAGAGCGTGCGCCGCAAGTACAACTGCCAGCACATAATCTTCGCACCGGAGTTTCTGCGCGAGTCGAAGGCACTCTACGACAACCTCTATCCCTCGCGCATCATCGTTGGCCGGCCTGAGGGCGACAAGGAGGCCGACCACGTGGCTCATCTCTTCGCGTCATTGCTCCAGCAGGGTGCCATCAAGCAGGACATACCCACGCTCTTCATGGGACTGACCGAGGCCGAGGCCGTCAAGCTCTTTGCCAACACCTATCTGGCTCTGCGCGTCAGCTATTTCAACGAGCTCGACACCTACGCCGAGGTGAAAGGCCTCAGCACGAGCGACATCATTCGCGGCGTCAGCCTCGATCCGCGCATCGGCGACCACTACAACAATCCGTCGTTCGGCTATGGCGGCTACTGTCTGCCCAAGGATACCAAGCAGCTGTTGGCCAAC
>CAZRSL010000063.1:0-16013 GCA_964602785.1 uncultured Prevotella sp. | reverse complement strand
CTTCACAGACATGTTGAAAAAACTTTACATGAATTTATAATGCGTTTTCCCTGAGGCACCTTCAGACCGTCAAACAGGCTCTGTGGCATCATCGCCACGGCTCATAGCCAATTGAGCGGAGCCTCATCGACCGAAAAACAAAGATTTGGTGGCCATTTGGCACAAAACATTCAAAATCACAACTATTAGGGATTGGCCATTTGAAATAAAAGGCTTAACTTTGCATCTGATTTCATAAAGATACACACAGAAATGAAACGATTTCTTCTTTTCAGCCTGCCGGTTTTGGCCTTGACGCTCTTTGCAACGGGGGTTCAGGCTGCAAGCTATGTCAAAATCACAGGCCCGACGGGACAAAGCGTCGTTTTCGCCCTGTCGGAGCGGCCCAAAGCCACTCTCACGGCCACAAGCTTGGTGGTGACGACAGCCAACGACACCATCTACTATCCACTGTCGGAATACCGCAAGTTTGAGTTGACCGACGAGACCACCGCCATAAGCAAGCCTCGGGGCAACGATGGCAATGACATAATGGTGCGGCTCAGCGGCGGCAAGCTTCAGATGGAAGGCTTGGAGGCTGGCAGCCCTGTCGCAGCCTACACCATAGGCGGAGCTTTGGCCGCCTCGACCAAGGCCTCGGCCAATGGCAGCGCGACACTCAACCTGTCAGGCGAGAAAGGCGTGATAATAGTAAAGACAAACGGAAGGACATTCAATTTTATCAGCAAATAAGATGAAAAAGATTTTATCACTCATAGTTGTGGCCACGCTGGCCATCGCAACACAGGCACAAACCGTCGTCGTGACAAAGACCGACGGCTCGAAGGTGGTTTATCAGGCATCTGAGGTAACAAGCGTGGAGTTCAACCCCGCCGAATCGGCTGCTGAGAGTTTGGCCGGCACCTACACCGGGGCCGACAGCCTTAGCGTGGGCAGCCAGTGGGGCTATTGGGCGCAAGGGCTGAGTTACACCATCACCGCAAATGATGACGGCACCGTCAACGTGGTGGTGCCCGAGCAGACATTCGAGGGCACAGTGATGGGCAACATAACCCAAGGCCAGTTCACCATCAGCAACATAGCCTACGACGAGAGCCGCGGCGCATTCTACCGCAACTACAGCGACGACGCGATAAAGGCCCACGTGAAAGCGGTCAGAAACGGCACCACGACCATGGACAGCGACTACCAGCTCAACAACGCCGAAATCACAATCAAGGCCAATGGCAACGGAGGAGTGAGCATAGTGAACACCTACAAGTTTGGCAATATGCCATTCCAACTGACCGGCACGTTCACTGGAACCAAATGACGCTGGATGAGACGCGGCTTCATTTATATTCTATCATTGTGCTGCCTCGCCCTGACGGCAACGTCGTGTGAGGGCATACTGAGCGGCATCTACGACGAGCCCGACGATGGCGAAGTTACGACGGTGCGCGGTCAGCTCTATGTCAACGCCACAAGCTGGCGCGACTGGTACTACATCGACTTCGACTCGCTGCAAGCCTTGGCTGCGGCCGACGACAGCGTCGGACTGCAAAGGGCGCAGACCACATTCACCGCCTACCCCATCCCAACCGAGGAGACCGAGGGCACCGACTCGGCGGGCATCTACACCTACTGGTTCGACGTGTGGAACCGTGGCCTTGCCGTCAACGAGCTGCGCAAATACAAACACACCGCACGGCAGCCCGAGCCGGAGCACTGGAGCATAGCGGTCCACCGCCAGGAAGCCCGCACCAACGGCGGGGCTGTGCTGGCGACGCAATACGCGTCGATGAGCGAGCTGCCAGAGACGAGCGAGCCGTTCCACAACATGACGTTCACAGAGGACGAATGGTCGGAAAACGACGTGTGGGTCGACCAGTCGCGCATGCTCACCTCGCTCATAGGCTGCCAAGGCATCAAGATCAACCGCGTGCTGTCGTCGTGGCTGACGGTGAACATACCGCCCATACCACCCACCTATTCCACCGACAGCCACGTCTTCATCATCCGCTTCAGCAACGGCAAGTACGCTGCGGTGCAACTGGAGAACTACCTCAACTCGGAGGGAGTGAAGTGCTGGCTGACCATCAACTACAAGTATCCCTACTAAGCCCATGAAACAGCTCCCTCGCCATATCACGATGCTCGTCGCGGCAGTTGCGGCATTGTCGGCAAAGGCCCAAGTGGGCACCGACTCCACCTTCAGCCGCACCCAGCAACTCAACGACGTGGTGATCACCGGCACGCGCACGCCCAAGTCGATACTGAAGACACCCGTGCTGACGCAGCTCATCACCCACGCCGACATAGAGAAGGCCGACGCCACCAACCTGCGCGACCTGTTGCAGCAGACCATTCCAGGCTTAGAGTTCACCTACGCCATGAGCCAGCAGGTTCACCTGAACTTCTCGGGCTTCGGAGGTCAGAGTGTGCTCGTGCTGGTGGACGGTGAACGGCTGGCCGGCGAAACGCTCGACGACGTCGACTTCGACCGGCTGACCATGGACAACGTCGACCACGTGGAGATAGTGAAGGGCGCGGCATCGGCCCTCTACGGCTCAAACGCGACGGGCGGCGTGATCAACGTGATAACAAAGGACAAGACAAGGCCCTTCGGACTGAACGCCAGCGTGCGCTGGGGCCGCCACAACGAGCACCGCGCCAACCTGTCGCTGCAGAACGCCGGCAAGCGTGTGGCCAACATATTCTCTGCCAGCCTCAACGGGTTGGACAACTACAACGTGAGCAACAAGGCCAATCCGAAAGCCATGGTGGTGAACACCATATTCGGCGGCGACGTCTACACGCTGAACGACCGCTTCAGCTACCAGCCCACCGACCGGCTGAAGCTGAGCGCACGCGCCGGCTACTTCTACCGGCAGGTGAAGCGCAGCGTCGACGAGCCGGAACGCTACCGCGACTTCAGTGGCGGGCTGAAAGGCGAGTGGGCTCTGGCCGACCACCAGACATTGGAGGCCACCTACGCCTTCGACCAATACGACAAGTCGGACTACATAAAGGCCACGGGGCTCGACGTGCGCGACTACAGCAACGTGCAGAACAGCGTGCGCGCCCTGTACACCAACTACATCGGTCAGGACGTGCTCACAGCCGGGGCCGACTTCCTCTACGACTATCTCTACAACACCAAGCTGGCCAACACACCGCGCCAGCGGTCGGTCGACGTGTTCACTCAGTACGACTGGACACTCAACGACATCTGGGAGATAGTGGGCGCACTGCGCTACGACTATTTCTCCGACGGGTCGACAAGCCGCCTCAGCCCGAAGCTGAGCCTGCGCCACACGCCAGTGCCACACCTCAACGTGCGCTTCGGCTACGGCATGGGCTTCCGCGCGCCCACGCTGAAAGAGAAATACTACGACTTCAACATGATCGGCGTATGGATTGTGGAGGGCAACCCCGACCTCAAGGCCGAGGTGAGCAACAACTTCAACCTCTCGCTTGAGTACACACGGGACAACTACAGCTTCCTCGTGAATGGCTACTACAACATAGTGAAGGACAAGATCACCACGGGCATACCCTACTATCCCTCAACCGCCACCGACCAGATGCCCCACCTGCCCTACATCAACCTGCACCGCTTCCGCGTGGGCGGGCTTGAGGCTCAGGCCCGGGTGCGTTGGGCTTGCGGCATAACCGCGAGGCTCAACTACAACTACACCCACGAGCAGGTGATGCGAGCCGAGGGAACCGAACTGCCCAGCAGCTACATCCCGTCGCGCAAGCACTCCATCACCTGCAATGTGGACTACGACCATCGGTTCAGCCGCTGCTATGCACTGAACGTGACGCTCAATGGCCGCTGGCTGTCGGGAATGCACCACAACGAGTTTGTCGACTTCATGGACGTGAGCAAGGGCACCAACAGAGTGCACTATCCCGCCTACACCTACTGGCGGCTGTCGGTGCAAAACAGCATCGGCAAGAACGTGAAAGTGAACGTTGCGCTCGACAACCTGCTGAACTACAAGCCCGACTACCACTATCTGAACGCTCCGCTCACCGACGGAACCAACCTGCAAGTGGGGGCTTCGATCAGTTTCTAACTCACCTTATTCTCTAATAATCCCCCATTGCAGGGGCCGTGCCTTGTGCCGGCCCTTATTGATGTTCGACCTCTTTTAAAAAGCGGTTATAACATTGTTTGAGGGCCGGCACAAGGCACGGCCCCTGCAATTGACAGACATCAACAGCAAGACTATTAGAGTTGCCGCTGCCAGGCATGACAAATCATGCCCTCACATATTTAGGCAAGTCATCAAGGCAGGATTCGGGCCACACGTATGCCCGGGTTCCAACTGCGCTGGTCGAGATAGTGGCGCAGGGTCTCCTCGGCCTCAACCACACGGTTGCCATTCTTCTTCAGGGCCGAGGCGTTGAGCAGGTGGAGACCGTCGGAGTGCCATACGGCGATGCCGAGGTGGGTGGTGTCGAGGCCACGCTTGTTGGTGGTGATGGCTATTATGTCGCCATCGTGGATAGTTTGGCGCATCAGCCGCGTGTTGCTGATGCGCGATTTCGGAATGTAGCGCACACTGAGGCCGTCGGTCTGGCTTTCCAATTTCTTCAAAGCTTTCACGCGGTCGGGTCTACTCTTCAACATCGTGTAGGCCGAGGCGTGGGTGGTCATGTAGGTTGTCTCTATCCGTTGCACTGCTGAGAAAGGCGGATTGGGCGAACTGATTTGCTCGACGAGGCCTTTTCGCTCGTTGTCAGCTACCCACCACTGGTAGTAGTGCAGCCGGTTCTCATAGCTGAGCTGGCCGCCCCGGTAGCGAAGCCGCTGCAACATGGCCTTGAAGTCGGCGAAAGTGGTCTGCCCACGCAACGTGCACAGCGACAGGGCCACTACATTCTCAAGATAAGTGGTGCAGTCGAGCTCGTGGAGATTGACCACAAGACTCTCCTCTTTGTTTCGGTCGAGCGTGTGAGCCACGTAGGGCACACCGATGAAATGGCGTGCATAGAAGAGTATCATCTTCTCCTTGCCGTTGGCCTTTAGCACCTTTGCGCCCTCGGCGAGCAGTGAGTCGACGGCGTTGAGGGCAGGACGCTGAACAGTAAAGTCGCTTTTGGCCGCCGATGGCACTGGTTTCGTTTGCTTGGGTTGGCCCGAACACCCAATGGCGGCAAACATCACAGCAAGCAGGACAAGGCTTTTAAGGATTTTGGTCATCGGCTGTAGTGTATATATATTAATGTGGAAAAGGCGGAAAGCGGCACCGTGCAGCCGTGTCTCACTTGTCGAGCAAGGCTTTGGTCTTCTTTTTCAAGTTGCTGAAGAAGTCGCTCCACACGTGGGTCTCAGTTTTCTTGCCGTCGGATTTGGGCGAGACGCGCCTCGGCTTGGCTTGGCTCTCCTGCTGCTCACCCCACTTCGGCATGTACTCATAGCCCAACTCGGCTATCTCGAAGTCGACCTCAGGCAGCTTAAACTTGTTCTCGCCCGCTGCGTATGGCGGACGCACCTCCTCGTTGTAGACGCTCACCTCCACCATCGCCGTGCCCTGACTGACGAAACCGAGCTCGCGGGCAGCCGCGAGGCTCAGGTCGATCACACGACCCCGTCCGTATGGCCCACGGTCGGTAACCTTCACCACCACCTCGTTGCCGTTCTGCGGGTTGCGCACCAGCAACTTGGTGCCCAACGGATAGTAGCGGTGGGCGCAGACGAGCGAGTCGCGGTGATAGCGCGAGCCGTCGCTCATGCGGCGGCCGTGCAGCCGGTTGGAATAGTAAGAGGCTTTGCCCCGCTGCTGAGCCAGCGACGGGACAAAGCCTCCGAAAGTTATCAATAGTAGAAAGATGATTGCCTTATATTTCACGCTTTCTGGTTTACAATTATCACACGATGCCCTGGGCCAGCATGGCCTTGGCCACCTTCATGAATCCAGCAATGTTGGCGCCCTTCACGTAGTCGATGTAGCCGTCGGGCTCCTTGCCGTACTCCACACACTGGTCGTGGATGGAGTTCATAATGTAGTGCAGGCGGTCGTCCACCTCCTGGGCGCTCCAGTGCAGACGCATCGAGTTCTGCGTCATCTCCAGTCCGCTTGTGGCCACGCCACCGGCGTTGACGGCCTTGCCCGGAGCGAAGAGCTGGCGGGCCTTGACAAACTTCTCGACAGCCTCAGCCGTGCAACCCATGTTGCTCACCTCGGCGACGCAGAGCGGATGCTGAGCCAGGATCATGTCGGCGTCATTGCCGTCGAGCTCGTTCTGTGTGGCGCACGTCAGGTAGACATCAGCCTTCTGCTCCCACGGTTTCTTGCCCGCGAAGAACTTCGAGCCAGGATATTTCTCGGCATACGGCTCGCAGATGTCGTCGCCAGTGGCGCGCAATTCGAGCATATACTCGTTCTTCTCGCCGCTGATGCCGTCAGGGTCGTAGATGTAGCCGTCGGGGCCGCTGATGGTTATCACCTTAGCTCCCAGCTGGGTGGCCTTCTTCACAGCGCCCCAAGCCACGTTGCCGAAGCCAGACAGAGCCACGGTCTTGCCTTTCAGGTCGAGGCCCTTGTCCGCCATCATGTGGTGGACGAAATAGAGTGCGCCGAAGCCGGTTGCCTCCGGGCGCAGGATAGAGCCGCCCCACTCCATGCCCTTGCCTGTCAGCATGCCTTGGAACTGGTGGGTCAGCTTCTTGTACTGGCCGAACAGGTAGCCGATCTCGCGCGTGCCCACACCGATGTCGCCAGCGGGGATGTCCTCGTCTGGCCCGACGTAGCGGTAGAGCTCGTTCATAAAGGCTTGGCAGAAGCGCATCACCTCTGCATCGCTCTTGCCGCGCGGCGAGAAGTCGCTGCCGCCCTTGCCGCCGCCCATTGGCAGGGTGGTGAGGGCGTTCTTGAACGTCTGCTCGAAGCCAAGGAACTTCAAGATTGACAGGTTGACCGACGCGTGGAATCTCAGTCCGCCCTTGTACGGGCCAATGGCCGAGTTGAACTGAACGCGGTAGCCGAGGTTTACCTGCACCTCGCCCTTGTCGTCGACCCATGGCACGCGGAACGTGTAGATGCGCTCCGGCTCCACCATGCGCTCGATGATTTTGGCGCGTTCGAACTCTGGATGGCGGTTGTAGACATCCTTCACCGAGATGAGAACCTCACGTACTGCCTGCAAGTACTCCGACTCACCCGGGTGCTTGCGCTCCAGTTGTTGCATTATTTTCTCTACTTCCATAATATAGAATGTTTAAGTTGGGTTGTTGTCATATTGTCAATTGGCACTGCAAATATATCTATTCTAATCGAAACCGCCAAATCAAATTGTAAATAATTTGCAGTTGAGCCACCGCCTTTAAGGTTCTTTTCATTATTGGCGGCTGGCCAGCCTTGCAGAATGCTACATATTTTTTGGCAGTTACGCTCGTTATGTGGGAAAAAAGTTGTATCTTTGCCACAAACTAAACACTCAACAGGCATCATGGCAACCAGAAGACGATACCCGATAGGCATACAGACATTCTCTGAGATTGTCAACAATGGATATGTGTATGTGGACAAGACCGAATACGTCTACCAAATGGCTCACGACAACGGCAAGTACTTTTTCCTTAGCCGCCCCCGCCGGTTTGGCAAGTCGCTGCTCACGTCGACCCTCCACAGCTATTTCGCAGGGCAGAAAGAGCTGTTCAAAGGCTTGGCGATAGAGAAGCGGGAAAAAGAATGGCCCTGCCATCCTGTGCTCCACTTCGACTTGAGCGGGGGCAAGCACCAGGACAAGGAGGGGTTGGAGAATTACCTCGACTACATACTCTCAGAACAGGAAAAAGAATTCGGCATAACAAGGCCGCCAAAGGGTGCAAACAACCGTCTCTCTAACCTGATAAACACTGCCTACCAGCAGACTGGCAAGCAAGTAGTGGTGCTGATTGACGAATACGACGCCCCACTCCTTGACGTGGTGCACAAGGACGAGGAACTGGAGGCTCTGCGCCTCACAATGCGCAACTTCTACAGTCCGCTGAAGCTAAATGAGCCGCGCCTGCGCTTCGTCTTCCTGACTGGCATCACAAAGTTCTCGCAGCTGAGCATCTTCTCCGAGCTGAACAACATAACCAACATCAGCATGGACTTCCCATACGCGGCAATCTGCGGCATCACCAAGGAAGAGCTGCTGACGATGATGCAGGACGACATCAACCAGCTTGCCGCGGCGTTGGAGGAGACACCAGGAGAGACCACAAAGGAGTTGACACGCTATTACGACGGCTACCACTTCACGTGGCCCTCGCCCGACATCTTCAATCCGTACAGTCTGCTCAACGCTTTTGCAAAAAAGAATATTCAGGCCTACTGGTTTGCCTCGGGCACTCCGACCTACCTGCTTGAAATGATGAGGAAATTCAACATCACGCCCACGCAGTTCGGACGCGTGGATGCACAGGCCTCCGACTTCGACGCTCCAACCGAGCGGATGACCAGCATCACTCCCCTGCTCTACCAAAGCGGCTATCTGACAATAAAACGTTACGACAAATTCACCCGCCTCTACCAGCTCGACGTGCCAAACCGGGAAGTGGAGTTGGGCATGATGGGGTCTTTCGTCCCGTACTACATCATGCCAAACACGGCTCACGTGAATGTTACGCTGGGCGACATGGCTCTGGCTTTGCGCGACGGCGACATCGACCGTATGCTGCGCCAACTGCAGAAGTTCCTCGCCACAGTGCCATACACCGACAACACCAACTACGAGGGCCACTACCAGCAGGTGCTGCTCATCATCTTCAAGCTGCTCGGGGCGTGGGCCGACGTTGAGGTGCACACCCCACGAGGAAGGGTTGACATAGTGATGACGTTCATGGGCCGGCTCTACATCATCGAGCTGAAGCTGAACTCGTCGGCTGAAAAGGCCATGGAGCAAATCGACCTGAAAGACTATGCGCCCACATTCTCGCAATGCGGCTACCCCGTAACCAAGGTGGCGGTCAACTTCGACAGCACGACACGCAACATCAAGGACTGGGAGATAGCGTCGGCATAAGTCCCGGACAGCAAACTTGCGGCCCGACAGAGCCTCTACAAAGAACGGCTCACAATTGTGGCACGTGTCGTTTCACAATTGAGGGCGATGCTGCTCACAATTGTGAAACGACACGTGCCACAATTGTGAGCCGTTCGCCGAATTGCCCCATCCGCCCCGCCGCAAGCTTACATTCCCGGCCTCTTTCGCGTTCCTACAAGCCACAACCTCAAAAACTTTGGCCAAAAAGGCGGTTATACAGAAAAATCTGTGTAACTTTGTCAGCGGCGACCGCAGCCAGTCCCTACGCGCCGCCACATCGACCAACCCACAAAGCCACTACCCAATGACCAGCAAGCTGCCAGAGAAATGGACCAACTTCTATCTGAAAGACGTGTCGTTTGCCAACCTGATGATGCGCCGCATATACAACGTGCTCATCGTGGCCAACCCCTACGACGCTTTCATGCTCGAGGACGACGGACGTATAGAGGAGAAAGTGTACAACGAATACATGGAGCTGGGGCTGCGCTATCCCCCCACATTCACCCAGGCCTCAACGCTCGACGAGGCCAAGCGCATATTGACCACAACCCACGTCGACCTCGTGATTTGCATGCCAGGCAACGCCGACAACGACGCCTTCAGCGTGGCCCGCGGCATAAAGGAGATGTTCCCCAAGATACACTGCGTGGTGCTCACCCCGTTCAGCCACGGCATAACCAAGCGCATGCAGAACGAGGACCTGAGCATCTTCGACTACGTGTTCTGCTGGCTTGGCAACACCAACCTGATCCTGTCCATCATCAAGCTGCTCGAAGACCGCATGAACCTGGACAACGACCTGAAGATCGGGGTGCAGATGATACTGCTCGTGGAGGACTCCATCCGCTTCTACAGCAGCATCCTGCCCAACCTCTACAACTACATACTGAAGCAGAGCCAGAACTTCGCCACCGAGGCGCTGACGCCACACGACAAGTCGATGCGCATGCGCGGAAGGCCTAAGGTGGTGCTGGCACGCAACTACGAGGAGGCGTGGCGGCTCTACACAACCTATCGCGACAACTGCCTCGGCGTGATCAGCGACGTCAGGTTCCCCGTCGGCGGCGAGAAAGACCCCGAGGCCGGCTTCAAACTGCTGCGCGAGATAAGAAAGGACAACGAATACGTGCCGCTGATAATGGAGAGCTCGGAGCAGGCCAACCGCGACGACGCTCAGCGCGAGGGCTTCCGCTTTGTCGACAAGAACTCGAAGAAACTGTCGATTGACCTGCGCCACGTGCTTGAGGAGCACATGGGCTTCGGCGACTTCATCTTCCGCGACCCCAAGACCCACGAGGAGGTGGCCCGCGTCAGGTCGCTCAAGGAGCTGCAAGACAACATCTTCACCATCCCCTACGACTCCATGCTCTACCACGTCAGTCGCAACCACATGAGCCGCTGGCTCTCGGCACGAGCCATATTCCCCGTGGCTGAGTTTCTGAAGCACATCACGTGGCATGCGCTGCAGGACGTCGACGCCCACCGCAAGATCATCTTCGACGCCATCGTGCAGTACCGGCGGATGAAGAACCAAGGCGTGGTGGCCGAGTTCGACCGCCGCAAGTTCGACCGCTATGCCCACTTCGCACGCATCGGCGACGGCTCGCTCGGCGGCAAAGGGCGCGGACTGGCCTTTCTCGACAACGTGATAAAACGGCACCCGGAGCTGAACAAGTTTCAGAACGCCACGGTGCAGATACCGAAGACCGTAGTGCTCTGCACCGACATCTTCGACAACTTCATGGAGCAGAACGACCTCTACCAGGTGGCACTGAGCGACGCTCCCGACGACGAGATACTGGAGAGATTCCTGCGTGCCCAGCTGCCCGACTCGCTCATAGCCGACTTCTTCGCCTTCTTCGACGCCACGCGCTCGCCCATAGCCATCCGCTCGTCGTCGCTGCTCGAGGACGCCCACTACCAGCCATTCGCCGGTGTCTACAGCACATATATGATACCGTGCTTAGACGACAAATACGAGATGCTGCGCATGCTGGCGGCGGCCATCAAGAGCGTCTACGCCTCGGTCTACTACCACGACTCCAAGGCTTACATGACGGCCACAAGCAACGTGATCGACCAGGAGAAGATGGCCGTGATACTGCAGCAGGTGGTGGGCAAGGAGTATGGCGGGCGCAGGTTCTATCCCAACATCAGCGGTGTGCTCAGGTCAATCAACTTCTATCCCGTGGGCGACGAGAAAGCCGACGAGGGCATAGCGTCGCTGGCGTTGGGACTGGGCAAGTACATCGTCGACGGCGGACAGACGCTGCGCGTCAGCCCCTACCACCCACAACAGGTGATGCAGATGAGCGAGTTGGAGACGGCCCTGCGCACCACCCAGACCAAGTTCTACGCCATCGACATGGAGCACGCGGGCTACGAGTTCAAGGTAGACGACGGGTTCAACATCCTGAAGCTGAAGGTGAAGGACGCCGCCAACGACGGTTCACTGCAATATATAGCCTCAACCTACCTGCCCGACGACCAAGCCATCTACGACGGCGTCTACGACGGAGGCCGCAAGATTATCTCGTTTGCGGGAGTGCTCCAACAGGGCGTGTTCCCCCTGCCCGAGATAATGCAGATGAGCCTCAAGCTCGGCTCCGACGCCATGCGCCGACCGGTGGAGATAGAGTTCGCCTGCAACCTGAACGACGACCGCACGGGCGACTTCTACCTGCTGCAGATACGCCCCATCGTCGACGCGAAACAGAACCTCGACACCGACCTGACCACGATAGCCGACGAGGCATGCCTGATGCGCAGCCACAACTCGCTGGGCCACGGCATCTACGACGACGTGGAGGACGTGATCTACGTGAAGACCGACGGCTACACAGCGCAGGACAACCCTGCCATAGCCGCTGAGATAACCCAGATGAACGACCGTATGCTCGCTGCGGGCCGCAGCTATGTGCTCGTTGGCCCGGGCCGGTGGGGCTCCAGCGACCCGTGGCTCGGCGTGCCAGTGAAGTGGCCGTCAATCTCGGCGGCACGCATCATCGTGGAGCAGGGGCTGAAGGGCTACAACCCCGACCCAAGCCAGGGCACCCACTTCTTCCAGAACCTGACGAGCATGGGCGTGGGCTACTTCTACATCAACACCTACTCCGGCGACGGCGTGCTGCGCTCCGACCTGCTCGACGCCATGCCCGCGGTGGAGGAGAGCCCGCACCTGCGCCACGTCAGCTTCCCCCAGCCACTGAAGATAATGATGGACGGGATGAAGCAAGAGGGGGTGGTGATGATGAATGATGAATGTTGAATGTTGAATGATGAATTAATATGGAGGGTTCTTCTATAAACAAAAACGAGCTGAGCAACTTCTACACTTCCCGCAGCGAGGCTCTACAGAGGGAAATAGAGCGGCTGAAGAACCGCGGCAAGCTACTTGTGCCGGCCATGCTGGTTGAGTTCGTCGGCTGCGTGGCTCTCGTGATAACCTACTTTGCAACCAACGCTGGCGAGCCGACATTGTGGATAGCGGCGGCCATGCTTCTGGCCTACACTGCCACCAACTTTGCCGACCGTCGCAACTCGCGCATCATAAAGGCCAAGGAAGCTCTGCGGCAAGTCTACCTCGGCGAGTTGAACTACCTGCGGGGCGACTTCTCGCAGTTTGACGACGGCACCAAATACATCGACCCGCACCATCCTTTCAGCTTCGACCTCGACATATTCGGTGCAAGTTCGCTCTACCAGCGCGTCTGCCGGTGTGTCACAACGGGCGGATGGGATGCTCTGGCGGCGGCACTAAGCTCTGACGTCTATCATCCCGACCGTGGCGAGGCCATCGGCGAGCTGAGCGCGATGGAGCCTTTCCGCACCGCTTTCGTCGCCTCGGCCAACGGCAAGACTGTGGACTGCGACAAGATAGCCACGAGTTTGCGAGGACTAACTGCTATTCATGTGCCACGCCTGTTCAGGAGCAAACTGCTACGCTGGATAGTCTGGGCCGACATAGTCTGCTATCTGGCGCTGTGTGTCGTGGCCGTGGCCGTAGGCTTCCAGCCGGTGGCTCTTGTCGTGTGGTGGGGCGTGGCCAACCTGTGCCTTTCGATACTGGTCAGCTATAAGACATTGGGGCTGATACACAGCCTGACCGACCAGACAGCCAAGCAGTTGGACAGCCTGACCAAACTCATCACGCTTGTGGAGGCCGAGGACTTCAAGGCCAAGAGGCTGGCAGAGTTGAAAGCGGTGTTGCAGGGAGCGTCGCTCTCGTTCCGCCAAATGTTCACAATGGCCCGCAGCCTCGACAGCCGCGCCAACCTCATCGGCCTCTTGCTCGGCAACTGGTTCGTGCTCAGCGACCTGCGGCTCGTAATCAAGTTCGCCCAGTGGGAGCAGAGCAACTCCGGCAACGTCGACAGCTGGCTTCAGGCCGTGGCGCAGATGGACATACTGGTCAGCATGGCAACGTTCCGCTACAACGAGCCTTCGGCCACGACAGCGGAGATAAAAGATGGCGGCAAGGTGGAGATTGAGGCTAAAGGCCTGTGGCACCCGTTCCTCGGCATAGAGGCCGTGCGCAACGACTTCAGCGTCAGCGACGGCAACTTCTACATCATCACCGGGGCCAACATGGCGGGCAAGAGCACATTCCTCAGAGCCATGGGAGTGAACTATGTGCTGGCCATGAACTCCATGCCTGTGTTTGCCGAGTGGTTCTCAACCACACGCTTCAACCTGTTCACCAGCATGCGCACCACCGACGACCTGACCCACGGCATCAGCTACTTCAACGCTGAGCTGCTCCGGCTGAAGGAACTGATGGAGAACGCCGCCCACAACGGCCCCACCCTCATCATTCTCGACGAGATACTGAAGGGCACCAACTCGCTCGACAAGCTGAACGGCTCACTGCTCTTCCTGCGCACCATGCTCAAGCGCCCCATCAGCGGCATCGTGGCCACCCACGACTTGGAGTTGTCGCGCCTTGCCCAAGAGCAGCCCGACCGCTTCCACAACTTCTGCTTCGAGATAGAGATAGGCCAGGACATCACCTACAGCTACAAGATAACGCCTGGTGTGGCCCGCAACCAAAACGCCACTTTCCTGCTGAAAAAACTGCTCGAGGAGGAAAGTTGAAAGAGCGCAATCACGTCGACGAAAACAGCAAAATGCCACAAAGTAGAAAAGAAAAGTTAAGCCAAAGGGCGAAACAATTAATTGATTGTAAAAAACACCCCTTTTCCACTTCAAAACCTTGGCGGTTGAAGAAAAAGCTGTATCTTTGCATCAGTTTTTCATAGTATTAGATTTAAGGTTAACTAAGATTGGAGTACGGCGGTACTCCTTTTTTATGCCCCATACGCCAAAGAATCAGTCAGACAAGACACCCCTATACAAATCCTCGACAGGAAATATCAAATCCCAGTTCTTACCCCACACTATGTTTCCCATCTCTATTTTGAAAGACTGAAACTTCTTCTCATCAAGATAACGATTGTACTGTGGGTGTGGATGCCGTTTGATAAAATCGCCAACATCAACGGTTTTCTCCGTTCCATCAGAAAAGCCCACCGCCACACTGAATGGCCTAACGTACTTTGCGGAAGTGATTGTAATATGGTTCATGGCTATCATATTTTCTTAGTTATTTTAGTTGAACGAACGGCTTTCTTGAGCACAAAAAACCTTATCCACTTGTCAACTATGTTTTTGTAATACTTTCTAACAAAAGCCTCGGCCGTTCTTTTGTCCTTTTCCGACATTGGCACTCGCCGTCCTTCTCTTGAAGAGACATCTTTCAGCACACCATTTTCAAGAATAATATCAAAAACAACGTCAGATTCTCCTTTCATAACATGAACATGAATAGGCTCATACTCATTGGAATAAAAGAAGAATACAAAACCAAAATATTCGAAAATCTTAGGCATTCTTTTTTGCTGCAAATATACTCATTTCAAACGAAAGCACAAAGCATTGAGATTAAAATAAATGCAAAACGATCTTTCAAACCTCCATCACCTCGAAAAATGCAATCTGAAAATTGCAAACGGCAAGGCAAGCGGCTCGGCAACTGCAAAAAAAGTTTATTTGATATGAAAATACTTACAAAACTCTGCAAAAGACTTTGCCGTTAGGGATTATTTGGCTAAATTTGCCGTTGAAATTTCAGAACTATTCATTTAAACCTTATACAATTATGGTAGACTACAAATCATTAGGTCTGGTGAACACCCGCGAGATGTTCAAGAGAGCCGTCACTGGCGGCTGGGCCGTTCCGGCATTCAACTTCAACAACCTTGAGCAGCTGCAAGCCATCATCACAGCTTCGTCAGAGCTGAAGTCGCCTGTCATCCTGCAAGTGTCGAAGGGCGCGCGCGCTTACGCCAACCCCATTCTGCTGCGCTACATGGCACAGGGAGCTGTGGAGTATGCCAAGTCGCTCGGATGTCATCATCCGGAGATTGTGCTCCACCTCGACCACGGCGACAGCTTCGAGCTGGTGAAGAGCTGCGTCGACATGGGCTTCTCGTCGGTGATGATCGACGCTTCGAGCAAGCCTTACGAGGAGAACATCGCCCTGACAAAGCAGTGCGTGGAGTATGCCCACCAGTTCGACGTAACCGTTGAGGCCGAGCTTGGCGTGCTGGCTGGCGTTGAGGACGAGGTGAGTGCCGAGGAGAGCCACTACACACGCCCAGAGGAGGTGATCGACTTCTCGCAGCGCAGCGGTTGCGACTCGCTGGCCATCAGCATTGGCACAAGCCACGGAGCCTACAAGTTCAAACCGGAGCAGTGCACCCGCGACCCGAAGACCGGCCGCCTGATACCTCCTCCACTGGCTTTCGACGTGCTCCACGAGGTGGAGAAGAAGCTTCCTGGCTTCCCAATCGTACTCCACGGCTCAAGCTCAGTGCCGCAGAAGTATGTCGACATCATCAACAAGTACGGTGGTAACCTGCCCGACGCCGTCGGCATTCCTGAGGAGCAACTCCGCAAGGCCGCCAAGAGCGCCGTCTGCAAGA
>CAZRSL010000062.1:0-16392 GCA_964602785.1 uncultured Prevotella sp. | reverse complement strand
CAAGCACCCTCGGTTATCGAGCGGTGATGTCTCCGACATCATTTTTTTGAAAGAAGCTTCCTAATGACCGATTTGGATACAATAGTAATGCGCCTCAGTTTCCAATATGGAATAACTGTTTTAAATACATTTTTACGCATAGATGATAAAATATCACGCCGGTTTGTGTTTTGTTAGGTTTGTTTTTGCTATTTTTGCAGAAAATAATAGACCGATGAACCTCTCTCTTGCGGAATTCAACCGTTTTTTCATTGATTATCAGGAGAGATTGGTGCGTTTCGCATCAACCTACATTCGCAACGACGCAGTGGCCGAGGACTGCGTCATTGAGGCCGTTACGAGCCTGTGGTTGAAGCGCGACAGTCTGCCCGACGACTTGAACAGGCTGGCTTGGGTGGTTACCGTTGTCAAAAACAAGTGCATCGACTATCTGCGCAAAGAGCAGAGAAACGACCACCCCGACAACGACGATGCCAGTTGGGCGCGACAGGAAAGGGTGGCGGCCCTTGAGGATTTCAATCCTGACGAGATCTTCACCGCGGAGATAAGGCAAATCGTCGACCGCACGCTGGCAACACTGCCAGAACAAACAAGGCGGATATTTATACTCTCGGCCTACGACAACAAGCCCCATGCCGACATCGCCAAAGCCACGGGCCTGACCGTGGCCGGTGTGGAGTACCACATCTACAAGGCCAAGGCGGCACTGCGTGTGGCTCTGCGCGACTATCTGCCAGCCATGGCGCTGTTTGTTTATTTTTGTTAAATAACCGACTTCTTACTAAGAGTTTTCGGTTTCAAATCGTTATTGTTTTGTTATGAGCCATAGCCAAATGGACAAGGAACTACTGTATCGTTATTTCGAAGGCAACGTCAGTCCCGAGGAACTCCACCAAATAAGAGAATGGCAGGAGGCCTCGGCCAGCAACCGCGACACTATGCGCCGCGAGCGCAAGCTCTTCAACGCGCTCATGCTTGCCGGCTCGCCCTATCAGACGGGTGCCGACGACTCTGCCACCGAGGGAAGCCGCGATGAGAGTGCAGGAAGCCACAACCACACTTTGGGCATCTTGCTCAAGGTTGCAGCCTGTGTGGCTGTGCTGATGGGCCTTGGCGCCGCTTATCTCTGGGTCGGCGGCAACCACTCAGCCAACCAGCTGGCCTACCAGACCGTGAGCGTGCCATCGGGGCAACGCGTGGAGCTGATGCTGCCCGACAGCACCCACGTTTGGGTGAACGCCAACACCACCCTGCGCTATCCGTTGGCATTTGGCAAGGAGCGGCGCGAGGTGGAGCTCGACGGCGAGGCTTGCTTCGAGGTGAGGCACGACAGCCGTTGCCCGTTTGTGGTTCACACATCGCAGATGGACGTTCAAGACATCGGCACCAAGTTCAACGTCGAGGCCTACTCCGGCAACGGCTACCAGGAGACTTCAATCCTTGAGGGCAAGGTCGTGGTGGCTATGGCCGGGACGGAGAAAAACCTTGAGCTCGACGCCGGCAAGAAGCTCATCATGAGCCAGGGCAAGGCGAGCATAGAGAGCATCAACGACCCCGACAAATACCGCTGGACCGAGGGGCTATACTGCTTCAGCAACAAGCCCGTGGCCGAGATAATGAAAGACTTTGAGAAATACTACGGTTTGCGCATCGTGGTGGACAACCGCAAGTTGAGCCGCATGGTGCTCTCTGGCAAGTTCCGCATAGCCGAGGGCCTCGACTACGCCCTCTCTGTGCTTCAGGCAGAAGTGGCGTTTAAATATCACAGAAGTTCCGACAGCTCCACAATCTTCATAGAATAAAAACCTTTTAAAATCAATGCCTATGACCTAAGTTAATAGCCAAAAACAAAAAGCCGGCAGATGCTGCTATCATCTGCACGGCAACAATTCAAGTAATCAATCTTTCACTAAATCACCTAAATTTTCGCAAAGTTATGAAAAGTATTTCTTTTTTGCAATTCTTTTTAGCTTTATTAATGGTAATGCTCTGTTCGGCAACACCGCAAAGAGTATATGCCCAATCGAGCAAGGTAACCATATCTCGCAATAAAGCTACAGTAAAACAAGTGCTCGCCGATATAGAGAAGCAAACAAACTATCTGTTTATCTATGGCCAAGACGTAAACGTGGACAGGACAGTTAGTGTCGATGCCAAAAAGATGTCGGTGAGCAAAGTGCTGAACAAGGTTTTCAAGGGCGAGGGCGTAAAGTACACCTTACGCGGCAACCATATCGTACTCACCCGCACATCATCATCCACCCCCAATCAATCCACCGCAAAATCAGGCGGACAGCCAAAACAGGCCATACAGAAGAAGCACGTGCAAGGCAGGGTTGTTGACGAGAACGGCGAGCCGATGATTGGCGTTACCATAACATCCAATGGCCAACCCGTAGCGGTGACAGATGCCAATGGCAATTATTCTATTGCGGCTGTAGACCCGTCGTCAAGCATTTCCTTCAGCTATGTCGGATATCTTGACAAGCAGATTTCTGTTGCCAACGGTTCACGTTTCAATGTCACGATGAACGAGGACCGAGCTCAACTCGACGAGGTTGTGGTCGTAGGTTACGGCACAATGAAGAAACGCGATTTGACGGGATCAGTCTCATCCATATCCAATGATGCCATAACATCCAACCCCGTGGCCGATGTCGGCCAAGCCATTCAGGGGAAGTTGGCAGGCGTGTCGGTCACTGTCCAGGACGGCCGTCCTGGCGCCAATATGGACATCCGTGTTCGTGGAGGCGGCTCTGTCACACAGAGCAATGCACCGCTATACATAGTCGACGGCACGCCTGTCAGCTCGCTTTCTGACATTCCCGCCAGCCAGATAAAGAGCATTGACGTACTGAAAGACGCTTCCTCCACGGCAATATATGGCGCTCGTGGTGCCAATGGAGTAATTCTTGTTACCACATACGGCACAGATTTCCAAAAGTCTTCTATCACATACGAGGGCTATATGCAGATTAAATCAGCGGCCAAGACATACGATGTGCTCGACGCCCAAGACTACATTCTACACAACTGGTCGTATGCCACAGCACTTGGCAAGTCGTATCAAAATGGCGTAGAAAGCTATTTCGGTCTCGGGTCGGACAATGGCAATCATTATAACGAGTATGCAGGCGTGAAAGCCCACGACTACACTGATGACCTCTTACGAACAGTGGTAACACAGTCGCACAACTTAACTATCAACGGATATGGCGACAAGACCAAATACATCGTCATGGCAAATTTCATAGGCGACCCCGGCATCAAGATAAACTCAAGCTATAATCGGGTAAACGCGACCTTCAAGCTCACCCATCAGCTTTTCTCCAACTTGAAGCTCGGCTTTGATTTCAGGTTCAGGCAGTCGAACCTTAAAGGCTACGAGACCTCTACAACTCTGTCTAAAGCATTCATGTACAGACCCATTGACAACCCTCTTGGCACTGGCAACTTTGCCGGTTTTGGAAATGGGGACATCAATGTTGACCCGTCTTACAACCCCGTGGATGTTACAAACTCATACAAGAACCTTACCAAGAGCAATATGGTAACAGGACTTGTCAATGCCACATGGAACATCTTCAAAGGACTTACTTTGAGGGAAGAATTCTCTATAGATGGAAGTTGGGGCTACACCAGAAACTACAACAACGGTGAGACGAGTGCCAGCACTTTCAAATATGGAGAGCAAAGGAAAGCCGACGGCTATGGATGGCGCAACACTCTTACACTGACTTATGACGTTCAGGGGCTTGGCAAAAATCACAGTCTGTCGGTGCTTGCAGGCAACGAAAATCTGTATTCACGCTCCAACTATGACAGAATATATGGTTCGGGCTATGTGGCATCGTTCGATTACGACCGCGTGTTTGGCATGATAAACATGACAGACGGCACCCGCGATGCTTTTGGCAATACTATTGGCACTCCCAACATCACTCACTCGTGGTTCGGACGTGTGAACTACTCATATCTTGACAGATATTTACTTACCGCAACATTTCGCGCAGACGGCTCGTCAAAGTTCACCTCCAACAACAGGTGGGGATTTTTCCCCGCCGCAGCTTTCGCTTGGCGAATCATCGACGAGCCATGGATGGAGCAGGCACGCAGCTGGATTGACAATCTGAAGTTGCGCCTTTCTTATGGAACTTCTGGCTCCGACAACATCAGTTCCCAGCTTTGGGAAGAGACTTGGACTTCCGGCACATTGCTTTGGAACAATGAAACAAAGACTACATACGCACCCGCAGGTATGAAGTCGAATCCAGACCTCAAGTGGGAGACCACCATCTCGAGAAACTTAGGCTTCGACTTTGCTTTTCTGAAAGGCCGGCTTAACGGGTCGCTCGACTTGTATTGGAATACCACCAAAGACCTGCTGATATATGTGCCAATCGACGCTTCGACAGGTTACACCTATCAATATCAGAATGTGGGCAAAACGTCGAACAAGGGAGTTGAACTTGCTTTGAACTATGACATTTATCGCACAAAAGACTTCGACATCAACATGTCGTTGACCTACAACTACAACCATAATAACATTGACGAACTCAACGAAAACGTGTCCACCCTCTACAGCACTAATTGGGCTTCAAGCTCGCTTCGCCCTTCCGACGACTATGAATTCAGAGTTGGTGAGCCTGTAGGATTGGTGCGTGGATTTGTTTATGACGGATTCTACACTTTGGACGACTTTAATGTAACTCAACAGGACGGGAAATGGGTCTATAGCCTTAAGCCTGGGGTCATCGACATGAACAATGACTTGGTTGGAAGATATTATGGTCAGGGGAATTTCACAACCGACGGCTGCGCAGCTTTTCCAGGAGCCATCAAGCTGAAAGACACAAACGACGACGGAACAATCGACGACAAGGATGTTGTTGACCTTGGCCACATCACTCCTGAGCACACTGGAGGTTTCAACATCAATTTGCGATATAAGAATTGGGACTTCAGCGCAGGATTCACATACGCTTTAGGCGGCCACGTCTACAATGCACTGGCAATGTCAAGTATGCAAGGCAATGTTGATGTTGGCATTGGCTCCAACAAACTTGCTTTTATGAAAGACACTTATAAGATATATGATGTAAACGCAAATGGCGATATAGAGGCAGTGACGGATCCGTCAAAACTCGCACAGATAAATGCCGGAGCGAAGTATGCCTTGCCTTACTATGAGCGTGGACTGGTCCTTTCAAACTGGTTCGAGGACGCGTCATATTTGCGTTGTTCCACGTTGACCCTCGGATACACATTGCCCAAAAGCCTAATCAGCAAAATAAAATTGAGCGACATGCGCATCTACGCCACGGCAGGCAACTTGTTTGTCCTTACAGGATATTCGGGGCTTGACCCCGAAGTCAACTCAATGGCTTCACGAGGAGGCTTCCCCACAATCGGGCTTGACTACTACACCTATCCGCGTGCGAGGACGTTCACGTTTGGCATCAAAGTAACATTATAACCTTTAACAGATTCTATATTATGAATAAGATAATTAGTAAAATATTTTTCAGTTTCCTTGCTTTGACAGGGTTTTCGGCCTGTTCGGGCCTTGATGTGGAATCGCCGTCAGTTGTCAACCAGGACTTTGTATTTTCCGAGCCTTCAACCGCTCGCGCAGCTCTGCTGAATGCCTACGAGGGATGGCGTAATTCCATGATACACTCCAATGGACTTTTCATGCTGTTCACCAACGATGGCTCTGATATAGAAAAATATGGTGTTTCTTTTCTTGTGGCCACTCAATTTCAGGCCACATGCATGTATCACGACGGCACATCCAAGTTCCCGATTGACGATGCCAGTTGCAAGGCGGCGTGGGACAATGGCTATAAAGTCATAAATCAATGCAACACCTTATGCGCATCTTTTGAAGGGACGCCAAATTTCAGCAATCTGTTTAAAGACGGCCAACCAAGCGAACTCTCACAAATCTATGGCGAGGCAGTGGCTCTTAGGGCAACCATCTATTTTGAGCTGCTGAGATATTTCGGCGACATTCCCCACTCATTAGTCTCAGGGGAGTTGGCCACAGGCCTTACGCCACGCGACCAAATCTATGACTATCACATTAAGAAACTAATGGAAGTGGAACCATACATGTATCGCTGTGGTGAAAGCACCGATGTTCCAAACACTTCCATGACGAGAACATACGTGCAAGGACTTATTGCAAGGCTGTGTCTTTATGCTGGTGGCTATTCCACAAGGCGCACTGATCTTGGAGATGATTTCTATACGGACTCGCTCGGAAACAAACTTACATTCTCAAAGGTGGCCGAAAGCGCTGAGAACAAATGCTTCTATGGACGGCGAACCGACTATAAGAAATACTACGAGATAGCCCAAAAGTATCTGCGCGAATGTATAAAGAACCCAGGAACAGCTGAACTTTGCACAGTGGATCCCCGTTCAGACAATAGTGGAAGAGTTTACAACAACCCGTTCCAGTATATCTTTGAGCAGATGGACAACAACATTACGCCTAATGAGAACGTGTACGAGATACCTGAGAACAAGGGGGTCTATTCAGAGAGACCATATACATTTGGCAGAGTGTCTGACGGTGGCAACAGAAACTACTATCCTTGCCGCTGTGCAGGGTCGGCCCGGCTGGCTCCTTATTACTTTTATGGAGACTTCTCACCTCTTGACAAACGACGCGATGCAACTTGCGCTGTAACAGGCAGTACAGGTCAAGGGGCTGAAAAACTGATTCCATGGATTCCAGGCAACAAAGCCAGTGGTGGCGGCATGTCGGGCAATAAATGGGACGACAACCGTATGACCGACCCATGGACTAAGTCGCAACGCCAGTCAGGCGTAAACAATCCTTATATGCGCTTTGCCGACATTATTCTCATGCTGGCGGAAGTTGACGCCGAGCTGGGCGACGAGACAGAAGCCGTAGAAATGCTGACTAAGGTAAGAGCTCGTGCTTTTGGTGATGAGCAGACAGCTAATGTGCAAGAGTTTATTGCGCATTGTGGAGGATTGTCCAAGGCCATCCAAGAAGAGCGGAAATTGGAATTTGGCGGTGAGGGGCTTCGCCGGTTCGATTTGGTCAGAACTGGGCTCATTTATGATGCGGTTAGAACTCTTCACAAGAACATGACAGACATGATAAACGGATTGAAGACCAAAGGATACTTCGAGTTCCCCAATGGCAATGTCATCTCAAATTACGTCTGGACAAAACTCGTTGATGCAAAAACCAAGTATGGCTACCGCCTCACTGCCACGGGCGTAAAAGGCGATCCTGTTTTGTATCCAGGATGGCGTGGCCAGCATGACAGTTGGGAAAGTTTCGGATGCAATTATGGCACCTCTACTCCAGCAACCAATCTGGCCATAGAAGGGCTTTTCGAGTATATCGACCCAGATGGCGATAGGGCTAAAGCCCTTGAGGCTGATGGCTACAAACGTGAGAACTGGGGAATAGACATTGTGGCATACGATAAGGAATACAATGACTATCTGCTTTGTGGCGTGAAGGACAACGAGCCCCCAATCTACCTTCTGCCTATCAATCCTGTGCAAATTAGAAACTCTAATGGCACTATAACAAATGGATATGGTTTTAGAAACACTGCTGAATAAAATAATTTAGATTTAAAGCCAGCCCTCCGATTTTCAGATAGTCGAAAAGGGCTGGCTTTGTATATAAGCTTTATTCATATCTGGGGAGAATATGTAACCTGTCATTGCCTCAATATTCCTTCAGATACCCTTTGGTGAAGAGGTCGTAGGCTACGGCCTCGAGCTCCTTCACGGTCATTTGCTCCACGGCTTGCTCTATCTTCTTGATGAACCGCTCGCGCTTGTAGTCGTCGCTTTCGCCAAAATCAGTCATAGTTTTGCCTCCTGTAAGTTGTTATTGTGTTGTCGCCCCATTTCTGGTGGGTCTCTATGGTAATGCCGTCGGGCAGTTGTGGCGCCCGGGTGCCGCCTCCAGCCACCTGACAGCCCACTTCCACACGAACCTCATCCCACAGTCCCGCGCTGATGAAGCTCTCAATCGTGCGCGTTCCACCCTCCACTATGAGGCTCTGCATGTTGCGCTCGTAGAGCCATTGTGCCGCCTCCTGTGGCGAGCCGATGGTATGGAAGCCGTCTATCCGCAGTGTCGGGTCGCCGCTTAGCACGAGGCGGCAGGGCGAGGGGCCGCTCCACTGCCTCGTGGTCAGCCTTGGGTGGTCGGTCAGCCAAGTATTGTGCCCCACGAGGATGGCGTCGTTTTCGGCGCGGAGCTTATGGTTGAGTGCTTGGGTGAATGGGGTGGATATTTTGCCGTGGTGCTGTGGGTCGGTTGTGATGTATCCGTCGAGCGTCTGCGCCCATCGTAGGAGGATGTAGGGGCGGTGGTGGGTGTTGAAAGTGATGAACCGCTTGTTCAGCTCCAAGCATTCAGCCTCGAGCACACCCACCGTTACGCTGATGCCCGCGTCGCGGAGCTTCTTTATGCCACGGCCCTGAACCCGGGCGAACGGGTCGATGCAGCCACACACCACGCGGCGGACGTGCTTGCTAATGATGAGGTCGGCGCAAGGCGGCGTCTTGCCGTAGTGGGAGCATGGCTCCAGGCTGACGTAGACAGTGGCCTCGCGGAGCAGCGGCTCGTCCTTGGGACTGACCGAGGCAAAGGCGTTGACCTCGGCGTGGCCCTCGCCGAACTTGCGGTGGTAGCCTTCGCCGATGATCCGGCCGTCGCCGCTCACTATCACCGCCCCCACCATCGGGTTGGGCTTTGCCCGGAGCATGCCACCGCGGGCAAGCTGCAGGCATCGCCGCATGTACATCTCGTCGGTTTGCTGTTGTGTCATTGTGGTTTGCGATTTCATTCTATGTGCAAAGTTAGCAATTTCATCTTAATTATCTGTGATTGGGGGAATCAATGTTTGATGAACTTTATATTAAAAAACATCATAAGGTTTTATCAAATCATACTTTTTTTATAACTTTGCTCCAAAAGAAGAGTATGGAGATAATATCAAAAAATAATCAGACCCTTATATTGGGAGATGCTTTAGATGCGTTGCGAGAAAAAATCCCCAACAAATCTGTTGACTTGATATTTGTGGATCCACCTTACAATATAGGAAAGGATTTTAATGGCCTTAAAGACAAATGGGCTAAAGACGAGGACTATCTCGATTGGTGCTATGAGTGGATAGATTTGCTTGTTTCAAAGCTGAAGCCAAATGGAAGTATGTACATTATGACATCAACCCAGTTCATGCCCTATTTTGACATCCGCATTAGAAAAATAATGACGATTCTTTCTCGGATAGTATGGTCGTACGACAGTTCTGGCGTGCAAGCCAAGAAATATTTCGGTTCGATGTATGAGCCAATACTGTTTTGTGTGAAAAACCCAAGAGACTACACTTTCAATGCCAACGACATTTTGGTTGAAGCCAAGACTGGCTCTAAAAGAAAATTGATTGACTATAGGAAGAATCCTCCACAGCCTTATAACACTCAGAAGGTTCCAGGTAATGTGTGGGATTTTCCACGAGTTAGATACAAGATGGAAGAGTTCGAGAATCATCCCACACAAAAGCCTGTGGCGCTTCTGAAAAGAATAGTTTTAGCGAGTTCCAACCGTGGTGATGTTGTGCTGGATCCATTTTCAGGTACATTTACTACCTCGTACGTCGCCCAGCAATTGGGCAGACAGTCTATCGGCATAGAGATTAATGAAGAATATTTCAAAATAGGTTTGAGGAGGCTTGGTATTGCCCATGAGTATAAGGGAGAAAGGCTGATTCACCTGAAGAGGGATGTGTCGGGCGTATTGAAGCACAAACGCGAAAGGGAGTTTATACCAGACTTGTTTGGAAACGTAGGTTAATATTACAGCTATGGAATTCAAAGATGTTATAAAGGATATTGTTAACAAAGATTTTCCAGGGTATGCGGACACAATAATGGAAAAGAGTCTGCTTATACAGTATCTTGTAAAAAAAACAGTATCAGCAGATAAAGGTTCAAAATCGCGGAGTAGTTTCGCCAACATCTATGCTGTCTATGTGCTGGTGGAAGATTATGTTATCAAAGGGTATTCATTCACTGGCGTGCTGAATAAGGGGCAGAAGCCCAAGAAAAATTATACCAAATACGAAGGTGCAAAATATAGCGATTTGTTTAAAAGAATGCACCAGTTGCCTTTTGGAGATAAGTTGCAAAATCATGCCTTGAACAACAGGATGTCATCTGAATTTCAAAAGTTCTTTCCTGATGCAAACATTGAGCCAATCCCCAGAAACTTGGAAACCAAAAGGTATTGGATAAATGACAAATTATTGAAGATTAAGGTTGACGCTGGCACTATTGATATATCAAATGCTGTTTTGGAAATAATAAGGCAGTATGTCAAGACAAAGCAAAGATCTTTTGTGGACTTCGTCAAGACTTGCCAAGCATTGGAAACAGTAGGTGCAAAGAATAATGGGGAAGTAAAAGATTTTATTTTCAATCTCATTAAGCCAAATCAAGATGCCAGACTGTTTGAGATTGTCAGCTATTCCATTCTGAAATATTATTATCATAACAAAAAAATATACTGGGGTTTCTCTAAAAGTAATATTATCGAGGATTATTTGAAGCTTTACAAGACTGGAAGGACAAATGCAAACGATGGTGGCATTGACTTTGTAATGAGACCTTTGGGCAGATTCTTCCAAGTCACAGAAACATTAGACTTTAGAAAATATTTCCTTGATATTGACAAAATAGAAAGATACCCAATTACTTTTGTAATTAAAACTACAGCGTCTGTGAGCAAAATCATGGACAGAATACGGAATGACGCAAAGGAAACATATTCTATCAGTCAAATTGTAGACAAATATATGAGCTGCATAGAAGAAGTGATAAACATTCCTTTATTGCAAGAAAGATTTGAAAAAGCTGTGGAATGGGGCTACCTTAATAACATTCTTGAGGAAATTATCCTACAAAGCAAAGTCGAGTTTAATCTAAACGCGGATTTAGAAGAATAGTTTTTTATTACACATCAGCACATTTCTATGACCTATCGCGAACTTTGGCAAAGCATAGCCACGGAGTGTGGACCGCGTGAGGCACAGGCAGTGGTGAGGCTTCTGCTTGGAGACATGTTCGGGCTGGACCTGGCCGACATCATCACTTTCGACAGCGGCATGCTGCCACAGACAGACCAACTTAGGCTCATCGAGGCTATGAAGAGGCTTCGGCAGGGCGAGCCAGTGCAGTATGTGCTGGGGCATGAGACGTTCTGCGGCCGACGGTTCCAGGTGTCGCCCGCTGTACTGATACCACGGCCCGAGACAGAGATGCTCGTCAGCTTGGCAGAGGAACGTCCTTGCCGCACGCTATTGGACGTGGGCACAGGTTCTGGCTGCATAGCCATCAGTGTTAAGCTCGACTGCCCCGACACTTCCGTCTCGGCTTGGGATGTCAGCCCTGAAGCCCTCGCCGTGGCGCAGAGCAATGCGCAAAGGCTTGGCGCGGAAGTGGACTTCCGTCTGCAAAATGCCCTCTACCCACCTGACGACAAGAGCGTTTGGGATGTGATAGTGAGCAATCCGCCCTACGTGCGCGAAAGCGAGAAAACAGCCATGGAGGCCAACGTGCTGAAGTATGAGCCAGAGGGTGCTCTCTTCGTGCCCGACAGCGACCCATTGCGGTTCTATTCGGCCATAGGTAACTACGCCGCGGGGGCTTTGCGCCGTGGCGGACGACTGTTAATGGAGTGCAACACGGCTTTGGCCGAAGATGTGGCCGAATTGCTCAGTGGCTTGAGCTTCACCGATGTAAACACTGTGGCCGACCAGTTTGGCCGACCCCGATTTGTAACCAGCATACGACCATGAAAGAACGAAAACCAATGACCGCCGAAAAGGCGCTCGACCGCCTCTCAGCCCTGTGCGCCCAGGCCGAAATATGCAGTGGCGACGTGGATGACAAGATGAAGCGGTGGGGACTCGGAGAGGCCGACCGCTATCGGGTGTTGGCCACGCTAAAGAAAGAAGGCTTCGTCGACGACCGCCGCTATGCCGAGGCATTCGTTTCCGACAAACTGAAGTTCAATGGTTGGGGGCGGGCGAAGATAGCGATGGCCATGCTGCAGAAAGGTATAGCCCGCGAAGTGGCCAACGATGCGCTCGACCAAGTGGCCGAAGAGGCATACGTGGATGTGCTCTATCCGCTGCTGAAGCAGAAATACCCGACGATAAAGGCCGAGAGCGACTACGAGCGGTCGATGAAGCTGCTGCGCTTTGCAGCTGGAAGAGGCTTCACGGTGGAGCAAGTGCGTAGCGCGATTGACCAACATCCTGACATTGTGGGCGATGAGAGTTAGTTTCCTGCACCGGCTTGTCGACTTCGTGCTACCCCGCACGTGCGTCTGTTGCGGACGTGCACTGACCGTAACTGAGGACTGCATTTGTGCCACGTGCATGCTCCACCTGCCCTATACCCGCCATTGGCTCTCTCCCGACGACAACGAGATGGCGCGAGAGCTGTGGGGCAAGATGCCCGTGGGCCACGCCGGTGCGCTGTTCTACTATTGCCACGGCTCGCTGAGCACCGGCGTGGTGAAGTCGCTCAAGTATCAGGGCCGCCGTGAGGTGGGCGTGCTGATGGGCAGACTTCTGGCGCAGAAGTTCCAGTCCGTGGGCTTCTTCGCCGATGTCGACGTGATGGTGCCATTGCCTCTGACCAAGTCGCGACAGCGGCAACGCGGCTACAACCAGAGCGAGGCCATAGCCGAGGGCATCGGCATGGTGAGTGGCACGAGAATCGACACCTCGCTTGTCAGGCGCACCGAGTTTGAGCGTAGCCAGACAAAGTTGACCTACATCGACCGTCAGGCCAACGTGGAGGGCAGTTTCAGCGTGGCCGAAGGTGCCGACGTGGCAGGCAAGCACATCCTGCTTGTCGACGACGTGGTAACCACTGGTGCCACCACAGTGGCCTGTGGCAAGGCTCTTGTTGAGGCTGGAGCTGCAAAAATAAGCGTTTTGTCGCTCTGTTTCGCCAAAAGTTAGTAACTTTGAACCCAGTAAACAAATAAACATCAAGACATGGAAGATTTGAAAAGCGTGTTTGCCAAGAAGTTGCTTGGCATCAGAGCAATAAAACTGCAACCCAACGAGCCCTTCACATGGGCCAGCGGATGGAAGTCGCCATTCTACTGCGACAACCGCAAAGTGCTGTCCTACCCAGCGGTGCGCGACTTCGTCAAGCTGGAGTTTGTCCACCTCGTGCTCGAGCAGTTCCCCGAGGCTGAGGCCGTGGCCGGCGTGGCCACTGGTGCGATAGCCCAGGGAGCGTTGGTGGCTGACGAGCTGCATCTGCCTTTCGCCTACGTCAGGCCGAAGCCAAAGGACCATGGCATGAAAAACCAGATAGAGGGCGAGCTGAAGGCTGGTGCCCGAGTGGTGGTGGTGGAAGACCTTGTGTCCACCGGCGGCTCGTCGCTCAAGGCCGTGGCAGCACTGCGCGACGCCGGCTACAAGGTGGAGGGCATGGTGGCCAGCTACACCTACGGTTTCGACGTGGCGCGGGAGGCATTCGACGAAGCCGGCGTGCGTCTGCTGACGCTCACCGACTACGACCACGTTGTGGCCGAGGCCCTCAGCTCAGGCTACATCAAACAAGACGACGTGGCCCTGCTGCACGAATGGCGCAAGGATCCTGCCAACTGGAACGCTAACGCTTAAAGTCTGTTCTAAAAAATTCTGAAATTAAAATAATTATGAAAGGCCATTCTATCAATTCGGCTGTATTTTGATTTCTGCGGCATCTTTTTGTAAGTTCACTCGCATAAATCCAAAATCCAGCTCGACATATTTTTTAGAACTGGCCTTAACACCCTCAACGACAATGACAACATTCGAAAGCAATATAAAGCAGATAGCATATCCGCGCCAGGCGGTGTACAACATGCTCTCCGACCTGCAGAACATAGAACGACTGGCCGACAAGATACCAGACGACAAGGCCAAGGACCTGACTTTCAGCCACGACGAGGTGAGCGTCAACGTGCCACCAGTGGGGCAAGTGGCCATGCGGGTGGTCGACCGCAAGGAACCCGACACCATCAAGTTTGAGAGCGTCAACTCGCCCCTGCCGTTCAACTTCTGGATACAGCTGCTGCCCGTTGATGAGGCCACGACCAAGATGAAGCTGACGATGAAGGCCGAAATACCATTCTTCGCCAAGGGCATGGTGAGCGGGCCGCTGCAGTCGGGCATCGACCGCATGGCCGACATTCTGGCGATGATACCTTACGGTGAATGACAAACAAGCAAACACATACTATGGCAAGCAAACTTTGGGAAAAGAATTTTGAGGTAAGCAAGGAAATCGACCGCTTCACCGTGGGCCACGACCGAGAGCTCGACATGTATCTTGCGCCCTACGACGTGCTGGGTAGCATGGCTCACATCACCATGCTGCAGTCGATAGGACTGCTCACCGCCGACGAGCTCAAGCAGCTTTTGGCCGCGCTGAAAGACATCTATGCCCAGTGTCAGCGTGGGGAGTTCACGATAGAACCCGATGTGGAGGACGTCCACTCTGAGGTGGAGCTGCTGCTGACGCGCCGCCTGGGCGACGTGGGCAAGAAGATACACTCCGGCCGAAGCCGCAACGACCAAGTGCTGGTGGACTTGAAACTCTTCACCCGCCACGAACTGCGCCGCGTGGCCGAGGCCGTGAAACGGCTGTTCGATGAGCTCATCACCAAGAGCAACCAGCACCGCGACGTGCTCATGCCAGGCTACACCCATCTTCAGGTGGCCATGCCCTCCAGTTTCGGCCTGTGGTTTGGCGCCTATGCCGAGAGCCTCGCCGACGATATGCTGATGCTGCAAGCCGCCTACCGCATCGTCAACCGCAATCCGCTCGGCTCAGCCGCAGGCTATGGCAGCAGCTTCCCACTCAACCGCCAGATGACCACCGACCTGCTCGGCTTCGACACGATGGACTACAATGTGGTCTACGCCCAGATGGGCCGTGGCAAGATGGAGCGCAACGTGGCTTTCGCCTTGGCCTCGGTGGCCGGCACGCTGAGCAAGTTGGCCTACGACGCATGCCTGATGAACTGTCAGAACTTCGGTTTCATCCGTCTGCCCAAGGAGTGCACAACGGGTTCGAGCATCATGCCCCACAAGAAGAACCCCGACGTGTTTGAGCTGATCCGCGCCCGCTGCAACCGCATCCAGGCTCTGCCAAGCCAGATTATGATGATAATGAACAACCTGCCCACAGGCTACTTCCGCGACCTGCAAGAGATAAAGGAGGTGTTTCTGCCATCGTTCGACCTGATGGTCGACTGCATCGACATGACCGCATGGATCGTAAACCGCATGGAGGTGAACGAGCACATACTCGACAACCCCATCTACGACCCGATGTTCTCGGTGGAGGAGGTCAACCGCCTCGCGGCCTCCGGCGTGCCATTCCGCGATGCCTACAAGCGCGTGGGGCTTGAGATAGAGAACGGCACATTCCACGCCGACCACAACATCCACCACACCCACGAGGGCAGCATTGGCAACCTGTGTAACGAGCAGATTGAGGCACTAATGCAAGCCAACTTTGACGGGTTCAATTTCCAACGGGTCGAGGAGGCCGAGAAACGACTGCTGAAATGAGAAGATTGCTTGTTTTTTTGGCTCTGCCCGTGGTGTTGGGGCTGACGGGCTGCGGCAACTCACAGGAGGAAATCAGCCGCGAGCCGTGCTATTTCTACTTCTCGCTGGCCAACCACCCCGCCAGCATCTTGCGCAATTCGCTCACGGGCATCAACTCGTTTGTGCGCGTGCGCTGCGGCTACCGGTCCACCGCGGCGGGTGCCAGGGTGATGCACGTCTACGTCAGTGCCTACGGCAGCAGCTCTGAGGAGGACAACACGATAACTTCGGAGGTGGAACTGCGCCACGACTACGTGCTCGGTGTCTACAACCTGCTCTACATCGGCTACAGCACGGGCGACGGGCGGCTCATGGCCTACGACGGCCAGTGCCCCAACTGCTACGGCGACACTGGGCTGACGCGCTACGCCCTCGACTGGTCGCACAGCGGCCTCTATGTGAAGTGCTCCAGTTGCGGGCGCGAGTACGACCTCAACAACCGTGGCTTCGTTGTCGACGGCGAGGGCAAGGCCTTGAGCCGCTACAATGCTGGCGTGGTCAGCACGGTCAACGGCGAGGCGCTGCTCGTAACGAGCGCGCAGTAAGTTCTGTCTGTGGTGTAAGCCGCCGAAAAAACACAAAAATCAATCGAAATACTTGCCTGTTCCGATAATTAGCCTTATCTTTGCAAACAAGTTTGCGGCAATAGCTCAGTTGGTAGAGCGCGACCTTGCCAAGGTCGAGGTCGCGG
>CAZRSL010000061.1:0-16644 GCA_964602785.1 uncultured Prevotella sp. | reverse complement strand
AGCCCATCTCGGTGGAGAACATCAGGTTGAACTGGCGCACGTCGGTCCAGTTCTTGGTGCCGCTGATGGGGTCGACGATGCCCTCGTCGAGTATTATCTGCTTCAACTCGGCCAGGTCAGGCCCCTGCATGGCCTTGGTGTAGCGCTCGTGCAGGGCGTCGCGCTTCTGCTGGTGCTCCAGCACGCGCGGATTGGTGGCGCGGAACTTGGCCTCGTCGAAGGCGTCGCCAAACTTCTTGGCGGCTTTCTTCACCTCCTTGTCAATCTTCTCGTCGTATTTGGCTATCTGGTCCTCAATCAGATTGTCGGCACGGTAGCGTTTCTTGGAATCGCGGTTGTCGATGAGCGGGTCGTTGAACGCGTCGACGTGGCCACTGGCCTTCCACACCAGCGGGTGCATGAAGATGGCGGCGTCGATGCCGACGATGTTGCTGTGGAGCAGCACCATCGACTTCCACCAGTATTCCTTTATGTTGTTTTTCAGCTCCACGCCATTCTGCCCGTAGTCGTAGACAGCGGCGAGGCCGTCGTAGATTTCTGAGCTTGGGAACACGAAGCCGTATTCCTTGCAGTGG
This sequence comes from uncultured Prevotella sp., assembly GCA_964602785.1. GTDB lineage: Bacteria > Bacteroidota > Bacteroidia > Bacteroidales > Bacteroidaceae > Prevotella. The sequence goes on along the minus strand of CAZRSL010000061.1, from coordinate 16,069 downwards.
CTCACTATCTTCTTGAAAACATCGTCTTGTGCCATAATATCTTCGTTTTTATTACTCTATTTGGGTGCAAAGGTAGTGCTTTTTCCCGACATTAGCCGCTATTGCTCAGGGAAAAGATTGAGCTGGCCTGTTATTTCGTCAATCACCTGCTGCTGGCTCTTGCCCTTGTCGGGGTCCAAATCCTCGCCCTGGGGCTCGTCCTGCGGCTCATCAGCCACGCCCTCTTCCGGCTCGGGGAAGCGCGTTGGCTCCAGTTCCTCTATCTTCTTCACGTTGTAGGTGGTCAGCCGACGGCCTTTGGCCTTGAAGCGCTTTTGCCCCACAAACTGCTCAGCGTCCACCTCCTCGGTGCCACGTGGCGCGTCCACTCCGCCGTAGGTGATCTGTATGCGCGGATAGGCCTCGCCACTCAGCAGCGCAAGGCGCGAGTTGGGATTGTCGCCCACGAAGTTCTGGCGGTTGCGCGACCGCTCCATGGTGAACCGCTTCAGGTATGGATAGCCCTGGTTGTCGGCGTCGTAGACCACAGCGGTCCAAATCTTGTCCTCGTCGTACTTCTCTATGCGCAGCAACTTGTCCTCGTAGTGGTTGTTGGTGTCGAAGTTGGTAGTGTAGAACGTGCCGTCGGGCAGCACCACGAGAATGCGGTCGCCGTCCTTGAACTCGCCGAGCAGCTGTCCGTGCTCCTCGAAGTTGATGCGGTTGATGTCGCTGTCGAACCACACCTTGCGCCCGCCCAGCGTGGAGCGGCCGTGGCTCTTCAGGCTGATGCGGTGGATGGGGTTGTGGCTCAGCAGGTTGCCCTTCGAGTTGCGACCCTTTATGCTGATGGTACTGAAGTCCTTGTCCTGGAACAGCTTCTGCCGCTTGTTCTTGGCGTCGGGTTCGAAGGTTATCTTTATCACCTCGGCCTCACCGTTGGGATTGGCCGTGAAGTATTCCACGCGCGAGCCCTTCTCGCCCTGCGTCAGGTCATACTCGCGGTCGATCACCGCCGTGGGCACGTTGAACCGCTTGATGAAGTAGTCGCCGCGCTGGCCGTTGCGGTAGACCACATTATATATTGTGCGCTTGTCGCCCTTCTTGAACACCTGCACGTGGATCACGCCCTTGCCCACGAAGAGCTTGTCGGTCAGGTGGACCACCTTGTACTTGCCGTCGCGGTAGAAGATGATGGCATCGTCGAGGTCGGAGCAGTTCTGCACAAACTCGGCCTTCTTCAGCCCCGTGCCGATGAAGCCCTCCTTGCGGTCGATGTAGAGTTTCTCGTTCTTCTCAGCCACCTTGGCGGCGATGATGGTATCGAACGAGCGTATCTCGGTCAGCCGCGGATGATCCTTGCCGTATTTCTGCTTCAGAAACTTGAACCAGTCTATTGTGTACTCCACCAGATGCTCCAGGTTGTAGTCCACCTTGGCTATCTCCTCCTTTATCTTGGCTATCAGCTCCTCGTTCTTGTCCTTGTTGAACTTGGCTATGCGCTGCATCTTTATCTCCAAGAGGCGCAGTATGTCGTCGCGGCGCACCTCGCGTATCAGCTTGGGGTAGAAAGGCTTGAGCCGGCTGTCGATGTAAGCCACGAGCTCGTCGGTGCTGCCAGCGTCCTCAAACGGCTTGCCCTTGTAGATGCGCTCCTCTATGAATATCTGTTCGAGCGAGGCGTAGAACAGTTGCTCTTCCAGCTCCTGCTTCCTGATGAGCAGTTCCTTGCGCAGCAGGCCCATGGTGCGGTCGGTGGAGTGGCGCAGCACTTCGCTCACGGTCAGGAACTGCGGCTTCTGATCCTCTATCACGCAGCAATTGGGGTTCAGGTTGATCTCGCAGTCGGTGAAGGCGTAGAGCGCGTCGATGGTCTTGTCGCTCGATGTGCCGGGGGCGAGCGTCAGGTGGATTTCCACCTCCGACGCCGTCATATCCTCCACCTTGCGTATCTTCAGCTTGCCCTTCTCCACAGCCTTGGTAATCGACTCCTGAAGCGACGAGGCCGTCTTGGTGAACGGTATCTCGGTTATGACGAGTGTCTTGGGGTCCTGCTTCTCTATCTTAGCCCTCACTTTCACCACGCCGCCGCGCTGGCCGTCGTTGTATTTCGACACGTCAATCTGGCCGCCAGTGGGGAAGTCGGGATAGAGGTGGAACTCCTTTCCGCGCAGATAGCTCACAGCCGCGTCGCATATCTCGTTGAAGTTGTGGGGCAATATCTTCGAGCTGAGGCCCACGGCTATGCCATCGGCACCCTGCGCTAAGAGCAATGGGAACTTCACAGGCAGCGTGATGGGCTCCTTGTTGCGCCCGTCGTAGCTCATCTGCCAATCGGTGGTCTTGGGGTTGAACACGGTGTCGAGCGCGAACTTCGACAGTCTCGCCTCGATGTAGCGCGGAGCCGCCGCCATGTCGCCGGTCAGTATGTTGCCCCAGTTGCCCTGGGTGTCGATGAGCAGGTCCTTCTGCCCCATCTGCACCAGCGCGCCATAGATTGAGGCGTCGCCGTGGGGGTGGAACTGCATGGTGTGGCCCACGATGTTGGCCACCTTGTTGTAGCGTCCGTCGTCCATGCGCTTCATCGAGTGGAGGATGCGCCGCTGCACGGGCTTCAGTCCGTCCTCAATGTGTGGCACGGCCCGCTCCAGAATGACGTAGCTGGCATAGTCGAGAAACCAGTTCTTGTACATACCGCTCAGGTGATGCACGGCAGAGGCGTCGAAGCGGTCGGCGGGCTTGTAGTCGGAGTGCTCGTCGTCGGTCAGCTCGTCGTCGCCGTCGTTCTCCGCCAGACTGTCGCCACCGTCCATGGCTTCGTTCTGCTGGTCTTGCTCCTGCTCCTCGTTGGGGTCTTTTGTCTTGTCGTCGTCCATATATTATTATGGTATGGGAATCTGTTTCTTCGGTTTAACTTGCAAAGTTAAGCATTTTCCTCGAATTGGCCAAATTCGACATTCACACTGGCGAAGAATATCTCCTCCGGCATGAAATAGTAATTAATGCAGGGTGCGGCCCTTGTGGCCGTCCGCATCCACATTGCCTATCGGTTGTGCGGCGGACGGCCACAAGGGTCTCACCCTTCATTGGGATGTTTTCCGCTGTGGCGGATAATCATTAAAATAATGATGTGTATCCGCAATCACCCGAACGTAGGGGCATGATTTATCATGCCCGCCATGTGCAATTGCCGCCTCTGACGGGCATGATAAATCATGCCCCTACAGTGAGAGAGTGCCGCTTGTTTGGATATTCATTAAAATAATTACTGCAAATCATTGGAATCCCCCAGCACAAGCTCGTGGTCGATGCACTGCGGATACTCCTCCCTGTAGTGGCTCACCATGATGAGCGTCTTGCCCTTGCGGCGGCAGAACGTGTCGATCACCTCCTTCACCATCTGTCGGTTGCGGTCGTCGAGGCCGTGGAGTGGCTCGTCCAATATGAGCAGCTCGGGGTCCTTGACAAAGGCGCGGGCCAACAAGGCCAACCGCTGCTCGCCGCTCGACAGCGTCAGGAAGGGCCGTCCGGCCAACTGCCCGATGCCGAGCACCCTCATCCACAGGCGGCACTGGGCCAGTTCCCGCTCTGTTGGGTGGGCGTAAAGCCCCACCGAGTCCTTCAGCCCACTTGCCACCACCTTCACCGTGGCGATGTTGCGCTTGTAGGCGCGGTGCATCTCAGGCGACACGTAGCCTATGTGGCGCTTTATGTCCCAAATGCTCTCGCCCGAGCCCCGCTGGCGGTCGAAGAGGGTGATGTCGTGGGCGTAGGCTTGCGGATTGTCGGCGCAGACGAGGCTCAACAGTGTCGACTTGCCAGAGCCGTTGCGCCCGCTCAACGCCCAGTGCTCGCCGCGGTTGACGGTCCACGACAGCGGCCCCAGTATGGTGCGGTGACCGTAGCTGATGGCCACATTGTTCAGCTTGACCACCGTCTGCGCCCTGTAGTCGTCGCTGTGGGGTGGCAAACCGGCTATCAGCCGCTCCGCCTCAGCTGGGAGCACTCGGCTCGGCAATGGCTTTCGGGCGGAAAGATATTGGCTTCGTGGCAGCTTCCGCCCCACCCTCAGCCCCTCCACGCCGACCACGTGGGTTATGAAGTCGGGCAGGTCGTCGGTCTTCGACAGCACCAGCACCACCTGCAGCCGTCCTCCATGCGTCAGCCGGGCCAGCAGTTGCCTCAACTGAAGACGCGTCGGCGCGTCGAGGCCTATGAACGGGTTGTCCATTATCAGCACGCGGGGCTCGGCAAAGAGGGCGCAGGCAAGGAGAAGCTTGCGCAGTTCGCCGCTGGAAAGGAGCACGACGCGCTTGTCCAACTGACTCTCCAACCCCAGCGTCTGATATATCCGCCGCTGAAGTTGTCGCCTACTGGGCGTGTCAGGGCCGGACATGGCAAAAGCCTCCTCTAATCGTTGCCCCGCCGTGGGCATGTCGTCGCTCATCTCCTGCTGGTTCCACCGCTGCTGCAGATAGTAGGTGGTGTCGGTCTCGCCGCCATAGCTGTCGCGGAAGGCCATATAGCGCAGGTTGTCGCTCACCAATGGTTTGGCCCCGGGGCCGAAGTCGTATTCTGGCTCTGCCCCAAGCAGCGGGTGCCGCCCCGTGATCATGTCGACGAGCAGCGACTTTCCGCCCCCGTTTGGCCCCACTATCGCCAATTGCTCGCCGTCTTCAAGCGAGAAGTCGACAGGCCCGACCAGCCGCCACTGGGGCATTCGGCTGATGCCGTCACATATCCTTATCGTGCTCATTGCTCTATTGTTTGCTGCAAAAGTAAGAAATAATTTTAAGTTGGAAGTTATAAGTTAGAAGTTTTGTGCTTAATGATTATCCGCCTCGACAGAGAATCATTGGAATGTACCTCTTGCGAACATTTGTTGATGATTTTTTGTTACTCAAGCTTCGGGAGTAATGCCATGTCCCGTGATTAAGCACATTCCAACGTGTAGGGGCATGATTTATCATGCCCGCCATCTGCAATAATTCAGTGTTTCGGGCATGATAAATCATGCCCCTACGATTTTTTAGTCTATTTGAGACTGTTTCTGTCCCATGCTTGTGCCAGTCTTTTTCTGCTTTTGCGGATTGTCATTTGTGCTATACTCCCACCGCACAAAAGAGGACATGGCGAATATGCAAAGAATATCATCGAAGAGCTGAACGGGCCGCCTTTGCGATGCGAAAGAGACTCCGTTGCAATCGTGACTCAGCTGTTCCACTTTTCTGTCTCAGCTGTTCCACTTTTCTGCCTCAGCTGTTTCACTTTTCTGTCTCAGCTGAGGCAGATTGCAAAAGAGCCTCTTTCGGCCACACCACAAGCTCTACAACAGGCATGGTGGCGCTGTCTGAGGGCTTAATTCCACCGAAAACAATCGAAAATGATTATCCGTAAAAGCATGAAAAGGACAGCTCACAGCGTCGAAGGCACTGTAATCTTCTTAACACTATGAGGGAGAATCAAAAAGAGGCCTACGGCCTCATTTTGATATACCCTCCCTTAAGCCCAACCACCATTTTGGGAAGTTTTTGCATAACACTGTGGCAAAATGATACGCAAACGGACAATGATAGTTAATAATATTTAAAAATATGGTTAATTGTGGCAACCTTGTTGGTCGGTCTACTAAAAAGGGCTAATTTTGCAACAGGTTCTCACTCCTGAGCATGTCAGAGCCGCAACAGCCCTTTGGGCTCGGAAAGCTCAAATCAGCTCAGGTAGGCGGCCATCAGCGGTGGTTGCGAATAGTGGAAGCCATGATTTTTTACGATTAAGGCGTTTACATTAGTGCGTCTGGTTCTTGAGCTCTGAAATTCTCGCAAAATTTCAAATGACACATTCAAGATCAGAGCAACTGTAGATGTCACGTGGTTGTATATCCACCGCTCTACATGCCCCCTCCTGCCATCAGGGATCGGGGTGCATGTAGGGCGATATTATACATAATCTCCGTGGACTTCTCAGTTGTTTGTTCCTATGTGTCAGGCAATGCGAGAAGCCTCAGAGCGTGGAACAAGCTACTTAGTTGTCCACGCTTTTTTTGTATCAATCAGCCAAATGTCTTTGCGGGTTAAGGAATGTAGTCTGTAGGGAAGAATATTTTTCTTTTATTATACATATACATTTTTTTAGAGGGGGGGAGTGCCAACCCGTGAGGGCAGGGCACCCCCATTTTAAAGCCAATCCGCAAGGGAGCAAACAAGTCGACACAGCAGAACAAATAAACGAGCAATAATAACTTATAATATAAATTGTATATGAAAAGAAGAAGGTATGTTAAACCAGAGATGAATGTCATCACGGTGCTATCGGAAGGCAGCGTGATGAAAGAGGCAAGCTGGAACCCTGGCGACGGCACTATGCCTATTGATGATGGCGACCCCGGCGACGACGGCGACGAGGACAACTACGGAACCAACGACGGCAACAACGCCAAGGCCTCATGGGACATCTGGTAGAGAGTGTGGAACAACAAAGAAAAACAAGAGCAACATGAAAAGAATATCTTTACTTATCATTGCAGCCACACTCACGGCATTCGCCGGCACGAGCACAGTGGCGGCACAGACGACAATGACCGACGAGGAGAAGGACGCCTTGTGGGAAGCCCATGCCACCGACGTGGCCAGCGTCCTGACCACCGACGCCAACAACCCAACATTTGTGTATCTGTATAATCTCCAAGCCCACAACTTCCTGACATCGGGCGGCACCTACGGCGTGCAGGGCACTTTTGCCAACGTGGGCATGCGCTTCTACATCACAACAGCAAAAGGCACGCCGACAGAAACGACACCCTCAGGGCCTGACATCGACGGCTACTACACCATACACAGCCGCTTCAGCAATTCTGACCAAGGCGCATCGGTGGCTTTCGAGACTGCCGACAACAACAGCACAAGCATTTATCTGGACCGATTCGCTTTCTACAACGACGGAAGCTCCATCGAGTATTGGAACGGGTCGAGCACGGTGACGGTAAGCGGCAAGCAGTCGTATCCTTACTGGAAGTTCAATGGCGACAAGACCGCCTACTCCATACAGAACGGCGGCGACGGCTCGTCGACAACGTCAATCCACTATGGGCAATACATGGTGAAGAGCACCACAACTTCTTCCACTGGCCTGACAGCCGGCAAAGACTTCGTGGAGGGCAGCACCACAGAGAGCAACGAGTGGATCATAGTTACGCAAGACGAGTACCACCGAGTGATAACCACCAATCTTCAGGACGAGTGCATCGACGTGTCGGGCCTTATCATGGACTCCCGCTTCGACCGCAACAACGCCGACGTAACCTACTGGAAGGATGCCGATGGCAACGAGGCAAGCATCAACAACTCGTGGAGCAACGAATATGGGCAAGGGGCTTACAATGCCGCAGAGGTTGCATATGGCGGCACCGTGCAGCAGACCATCACGGGACTGACACCGGGCAAGTACACAGTTACTGTTCAGGCGGCGAAACGCTCGTCGTCGGCCACTGCCAACCTCTTTGTAAAGGTGAATGGCGGAGAAGCCAAGACCTCGACCATAAGTCAGAGTATAAGTAGCAGCGACGCAGTAGCAGCCGGGCAGACTTTTGCCGGCAGCGATCCCTATTACAAAGGCGAGTATGACTCAAGCAACGATTACTATGTGGCCGTTGAGGTGGAAGTTACCGCAGCAAGCGGCTCGGAAACAGGTTCAATCACCTTTGGTGTGCAGAATGAAAACAGTTCATATTATAGCGTCTTCTTCGACAACGCACGCCTGTTCTGGTGCGGCACCAAGGTGTACTATCTGGATGCCAACAACACATCCACCGAAGAACAAACATACAATAACGGCGAGCTGACTGGCCTTGACCACGCAGCCTACACAACAGCAGTGGCCGTGCAATATCGCCGTGCCTTCACGCTGGGCAAGTGGAACGCCATAGTGTTGCCGTTCAACGTCAGCGGCGAGCAGCTGAAGCGCACTTTCGGCAGCGACGTGAAACTGAGCAAGCTCGAGGGCATCAACCCCGCCACACGAATCAATTTCAAATCGGTCGACTTGAGCAGTGAGGGCATCGAGCAGGGCGAGTGCTACGTGATAAAGGTGAGCCAAGCGCCATCACTGGCAGCTGGCCAATCGCAAGAATACAGCTACGGCCACGGCTCAACTGTCAAACTCTATGGCCCACTCTATAGCTTCGGAAGCGTAACCCGCACCGAGACGCTGACAAGCGCGACCGTCAGCAAGGACTACACCACCGCCAACGGCACGCTCAACTTCACAGGCTACTACACCAAGCCCCTGACAAAGGTGGAGGCTGGCTACTACATTGTGAAAAACGGCAAGATGTGGTATCTGACAGGCAGCAACACCAGCATCTACGGCACCTACTGGACGCTGAAAGACGCCGACACCAACTCGTCGAAGAGCCTGACGTTCTCAATCGACGGCGATGACAACGGCACCGTGACGGGCATAGAGGGTCTGATAGTGGAACAGGCCGTCGGCGGAGACGAGGCCATATTCAACCTCGGCGGCCAGCGCGTGAGTCCTGCCTCCCAAGCTGGCAAGTTGCCCAAGGGCATCTATATGCTGAATGGCAAGAAAGTGATTGTCAAGTGATAACATATTGAAACACACTCCGGTGAAGAGCCCGCAAAGCCACGGGCCACTATAAGCTGAAAGACATTGGGGCACGCCACCAGGAAAAGGCGCGACCCAATGTCTTTTCGCATTCAACACAAACCAAAGCCGAAGAAAAGACTTACGAAATGAAAGGGTATAAGATGAGATATTTCACTCCGTCCTTATTGGGGGCTGCACTCCTATGGTGGGCTGCATCGCCTGCGACCGCGGAGGCGCAAACATACACACAGCAAACCAACATACCAACGCTCTACGTCAACACCACGTCGGGCAGCGACCCGGCCGACAAGGAGACCTATCTGCCCTGCACGGTCGTATTGGTGGATGGCGACAACACCACCACCTACGCGCTTACAGACGATGGCGTCCGTGGCCGTGGCAACTCCACATGGGCCGCCGACAAGAAACCATGGCGACTGAAGTTCAACAAGAAGGTGGAATTTCTGGGCAGCGACTTCGCCAAGGCTAAGAGCTGGACACTGCTGGCCAACGCCTACGACCGGTCGCTCATGCGCAACGCCCTGACCTACCACCTCGGCAAGTTCATAGGGCTGGAGTTCTGCCCCGCCTACAAGTTTGTCGACCTCGTGATGAACGGCACCTACCGTGGCACCTACCAAATATCCGACCAAGTGGAGGTGAGGGCGAAGCGGGTGCCTGTCGACGAGGACTCGGGCTGGCTCATGGAATATGCCAACGCCGACGACAAAGTGGACGACCCGAAAATAGACTTGCAGCTCGACGGCTCATCGGCGGGTTGGGTGCAGGTGAAGAACCCCGAGGTGGAAAGCGACGACTGGACTAACAATCCCACGCTGCAGACGGCCATCTCCACTTATCTCAACACAACGTTGGGCGACAAGATAAAACAGTCGACCACGGGCTACGACTACGTAGACCCATTCACTGGCTACCGCGCTGTGGTGGACACGGCCTCGCTCATCAACTGGTATATAGCCACTGAAATCACGGCCAACTGGGACGGGTTCTACAGCATCTACTCTTTCCGCGAGGCCGACGACGACGCGCTGCTCCACCTCGGCCCGATGTGGGACGAGGACCTGGCCTACGGCAACCATCAAGAGACCTACAGTTATGTGTCCAACTACTATCAGAAACTGCTTGTGGACTGCAACTTCAGCAGCCAAGCCGACTTTCCCACCGGCTACCGCAAGATGCAGCCAGTGGTGAAGCATCTGTGGGATGACCCTTGGTTTGCCAACGCCATCAAGATGCACCTCGACGCCTTGCTCGCCGACGGGTTGCAAGGCTATCTGGAAAATGCCGTCGACGACATGGAGGCAGAGCTGGTCCAGTCGGCGGCCAAGAACTACGACAAATGGGACATTGCCAACGCCAACGGCCAAGACTATGGCGACTCACGCACTTGGACATCTAATGGCACAGCCTCTTGGAGCAACGCCGTGAGCTACCTGCGCTCGTTTATCGGCACGCGCCTGAGCATGCTGAAGACGAAGTTTGCCGACAACAACACCAACAACCGCTATCTGCCCGAAGAAATGGACAACACAACCAAACTCTCAGCCGCCAATGGCAAGACGCTGAATGTAGTGCTCAACCGCACAGCGAAAGCTGGAACATGGAACACAATATGCCTGCCTTTCCCGCTCACTTCCACACTCATCAGCTACCTGTTTGGCGAGGGGAGCGTGGTGGAGGAGTTCAGCGGCGTGACGACAACTGACGGCATGGTCAGCCTCAACTTCAAAGAGGTGAGCACGACGCAGGCTGGCGTGCCATATCTCGTGCGCCCCACCCGTGATGTCGACCGCCCGTTCTCGTTCCTCAACGTCAGCTTGGCGTCGTCGGCCAAGACGGTCACTCACGACGGCTACAGCTTCACCGGCATCTTCGCACCGACACAACTGGCAACCGACGGCACAGAGCTGTTTGTGGCCTCTGGCAATATGCTGAAGCAGCCCAGTGCCAGCTCAAAGCCGCTAAAGGCGTTCCGCGCCTATTTCACCCTGCCATCAACGGCGGCCGAAGCGAAGACGAGCCTGAACATAGAGGGCGAGACAACAGGCATCGACGAAATAACCCCGAGCATGAGGCCAGGCCTGACGCGGGTGTACAACCTCAACGGACAGTATGTGGGCAACTCGCTCGATGGCCTCGGCAAGGGCATATATGTGGTTAATGGTAAGAAGATTGTAAAGCGATGACTGTTATGAAGAAGACAAAAGCAAGATACGTAACGCCTCGCACAGAGTACCTTGCCATGGACTGCAACGAGGCATTGGCCAATGTGAGCAACATCAAGGTTGACCCCGACACTGGCGACGACCTGACACCAGGCGGTGAAGGCGACGCCGGCGACGAGGGGTTGGCCAAGCCTGGCGACCTTTGGGACGACGACGGCGACGGCAAGACTGACCTTTGGGCAGAGGAATGACTGCCTCCGCCAACAACAACTATAGTGTCCGGCTCGGTAAGACTTCGGTTCTGCCGAGCCGGAGTTTTGTTCCAACTGTTGACATTTGTGCATAATTTTTAGTAGTCAGCAAGTAATAGCCCTTGGATTTTTTACGGTAAAGAAACTTTGTCTCAATTCGGTCATTAGCCTACATTTGTCAACTTGCAGTGAGGCTGTGTCAAAAGTCTCTAATGACCAATTTGGGGATATTGTTATCTTTGCGAAAAAATTCGTTACGACATTTTTCGTTTTTTTGAGGACAAATATCATTCTTAACAACATAAAAACCCGGCAAAGCTAAGAGCCTTGCCGGGTTTCACATATAATAATAATCAGAAATTGCTGACTATTCCATCACCTGCGCCTCAATCTTATGGTCGGTGAAGTCGACCACGTTCTTGCGGTTGGCCTCCATGCGGTCGTAATCTTCTTTCGACCCCACCACGAGGCGCTCCCACAAGCGCAAGCCCGTTCCCGCGGGAATCAGGTGGCCGCAAATCACGTTCTCCTTCATGCCCTGCAGGTAGTCCACCTTGCCACGGATGGCGGCCTCGTTGAGCACCTTGGTGGTCTCCTGGAACGAGGCTGCGCTCATGAAGCTCTTGGTGCCAAGGGCGGCACGGGTGATACCCTGCAGCACCTGGGTGGCGGTGGCCTGCACGGCATCGCGCACCTGCACCAGCTTGAGGTCGCGACGCTTCAAGTTGGAATTCTCCTCGCGCAGCTTGCGCACGCTGATTATCTCGCCATCCTGCAGATTCTCGGAGGCACCTTTGTTTACCACCACTTTCTTGCCCCAGATGCGGTCGTTCTCGGCGGCGAAGTCGAGCTTGTCGACAAGCTCCTGCTCAAGGAACGTGGTGTCACCGGGTTCGTCGATCTGCACTTTGCGCATCATCTGGCGCACTATCACCTCGAAGTGCTTGTCGTTGATCTTCACACCCTGTAGGCGATAGACATCCTGCACCTCGTTGACGATGTACTCCTGCACAGCCGTGGGACCCTTGATGGCAAGGATGTCGGCTGGGGTGATGATGCCGTCGGAGAGCGGCGTTCCAGCGCGCACGGCGTCGTTGTCCTGCACCAGAATCTGCTTGCCAAGCGACACGAGATAGGTGCGCTGGTCGCCAGTCTTCGATGTTATGGTGATTTCGCGGTTGCCGCGCTTCAGCTTGCCAAGAGTCACCTGGCCGTCGATTTCGGACACAACAGCGGGGTTGGACGGGTTGCGGGCCTCGAAGAGCTCGGTAACGCGGGGCAGACCACCAGTGATGTCGCCGCCACCGCCCACCACACGCGGAATCTTGACGAGCGTGGCGCCAGTGCTGATTGTCTCGCCGTCGTCGACCACCACGTGGCCGCCGATGGGGAAGTTGTAGGTGCCCAGCACCTTGCCCTTGCTGTCGAGCACGTCGCACACAGGTACAAGCGACTTGTTGCGCGACTCGATTATGATGCGCTCGGTGAGTCCTGTGGTCTCGTCGGTCTCAGCCTTGTAGGTCTGGCCTTCCACCACGTCGCGGAACTTCAGCGTGCCGGCATATTCGCTCACGATAACAGCATTGAAAGGATCCCAGCGGGCTATCACGTCGCCCTTCTTCACCTTGTCGCCTTCCTTGTAGTAGAGCGAGCTGCCGTAAGGCACGTTGACCGTGCTGAGCGTGATGCCCGTGTTGGGGTCGACTGAACGCACCTCGGCCAGACGGCTGACCACCATGCGGCACTCCACATCCTTTTCGCCGTCGTTCTCGACGAATGGAACGGTGCGGAGCTCGTCGAACTCGATGATAGAATCGTTCTTGGCCACTATCGAGGCGTTGGCGGCGGCGTTGGTGGCCACACCACCAGCGTGGAACGTGCGCAGGGTGAGCTGCGTGCCCGGCTCGCCGATGGCTTGGGCGGCGATGACACCGACAGGCTCGCCGAGCTGCACCATGCGGGCGGTGGCAAGGTTGCGGCCATAGCACTTCATGCAGACGCCGCGCTTGCTCTCGCAAGTGAGCACCGAGCGTATCTCGACGCTCTCTATCGGCGAGGCCTCTATCTTGGCCACCTTGTCCTCGGTGATCTCGTCGCCGGCGGCGCAGATAAGCTCGCCAGTGGTCGGGTCGACGATGTCGTGGACGCTGACACGGCCGAGAATGCGCTCGCCAAGGGTGCTTATCACCTCATCGCCGTTCTTGAGAGCGGTGCAGACAAGGCCGCGGAGTGTGCCACAGTCCTCTTCGGTGATAATCACGTCGTGGGCAACGTCGACCAGACGGCGCGTCAGATAGCCGGCATCGGCAGTCTTCATGGCGGTGTTGGTAAGACCGTTGCGCGCACCGTGGGACGAGATGAAGTATTCGAGCACCGACATACCCTCCTTGAAGTTGGAGAGGATTGGGTTCTCAATGGTTCCGCGACCCTCGGCGCCGGCCTTCTGCGGCTTGGCCATCAGTCCACGCATACCCGAGAGCTGCTTGATCTGGTCCTTGGAGCCACGGGCGCCGGAGTCGAGCATCATGTAGACGGCGTTGAAACCCTGGTCGGCCTCGGTCATTTCCTTCATCAACACGTCGCCAAGCTCGTTGTTCACGTGAGTCCACGTGTCAATCACCTGGTTGTAGCGTTCGTTGTCGGTGATGAAACCGTTGTCGTAGTTGGCCTGAATCTGGTCGACTTCGTCCTGTCCTTTCTTCACTATGGCATCCTTCTCAGGCGGCACAATGATGTCGTCAAGGTTGAACGAGAGGCCTGCCAGATACGACATACGATAGCCGAGGTTCTTGATGCCGTCGAGGAACTCGCAAGCGCGGGCCATACCCACGGTCTTGATCACGTCGGCGATGATGCCGCGCAGCGTCTTCTTGCTTATCACCTCGTTGATGTAGCCCACCTCGTCGGGGATAATCTGGTTGACTATGACGCGTCCGACCGACGTCTCGACCAAGTGCTTCTGCAAGCGTCCGTCCACCATGTCGTTGACAATCACTTTCACCTTTGCGTGCAGGTCGCAACGGCCCTCGTTGTGGGCGATTATGGCCTCCTCGGGTCCGTAGAACGTCATGCCCTCGCCCTTGACACCTGGGCGCAGCTTTGTGATGTAGTACAGGCCGAGCACCATGTCCTGCGACGGCACGGTGATAGGAGCGCCGTTGGCCGGGTTGAGTATGTTGTGGCTCTGCAGCATCAGTATCTGCGCCTCAAGAATGGCGTCGTTGCTCAACGGGAGGTGCACGGCCATCTGGTCGCCATCGAAGTCGGCGTTGAAGGCGGTGCAAGCCAACGGGTGGAGCTGGATGGCCTTGCCCTCGATGAGGCGCGGCTGGAAGGCCTGGATGCCGAGGCGGTGGAGAGTCGGGGCGCGGTTGAGGAGCACCGGGTGGCCTTTCATCACATTCTCAAGAATGTCGTAGATGACAGGCTCGCGGCGGTCGACTATCTTCTTTGCGCTCTTCACTGTCTTCACAATGCCGCGCTCTATGAGCTTGCGGATTATGAAGGGCTTGTAGAGCTCGGCCGCCATCAACTTGGGCAGACCGCATTCGCCCATCTTCAACTCCGGACCCACCACGATGACCGAACGGGCAGAGTAGTCGACGCGCTTTCCGAGCAGGTTCTGGCGGAAGCGACCCTGCTTGCCCTTGAGCGAGTCGGAAAGCGACTTCAGCGGGCGGTTGCTCTCGCTCTTCACGGCCGACGACTTGCGCGAGTTGTCGAACAGGGAGTCGACAGCCTCTTGCAGCATGCGCTTCTCGTTGCGCAGAATCACCTCAGGAGCCTTGATCTCGATGAGGCGTTTCAAGCGGTTGTTGCGGATGATGACACGACGGTAGAGGTCGTTGAGGTCGGAAGTGGCGAAGCGGCCACCATCGAGCGGCACCAGCGGGCGCAGCTCTGGCGGAATGACGGGGATGATCTTCATTATCATCCACTCCGGGCGGTTGATGTCTTTCGACGAGCGGAACGCCTCAACCACCTGCAGACGCTTCAGCGCCTCGGTCTTGCGCTGCTGGCTGCCTTCTTTGTTGGCCGTGTCGCGAAGACTGTTGGCAAGTGTGTCGAGCCCGCTCTTGCCCGTCTCATCGGGTTCGGAAAGCTCGTGCAGCAGGTCGTAGACGGCCTCGGCGCCCATCTTGGCGATGAACTTGTTGGGGTCGGCGTCGTCGAGGTGCTGGTTCTCCTCAGGGAGCCGTTTGTCGATTATGTCGAGATACTCATCCTCCGAGATGAGGTCCATCTTGTGGGAGCCATTCAGCTCGAGTCCCTCTTCGTCCTTCAGCTTTGAGGCAGCGCCTGGCTGTATCACGATGTATTTCTCGTAGTAGATCACCGAGTCGAGCTTCTTGGTGGGCAGTCCGAGCAGGTAGCCAATCTTGTTGGGCAGCGAGCGGAAATACCATATATGGGCCACAGGCACCACAAGCTCGATGTGGCCGCTGCGCTCGCGGCGCACCTTCTTCTCGGTAACCTCAACGCCGCACCTGTCGCAGACGATGCCCTTGTAGCGTATGCGCTTATATTTGCCGCAAGCGCACTCGTAGTCCTTTGTGGGGCCGAAGATGCGCTCGCAGAACAGGCCGTCGCGTTCGGGCTTGTAGGTGCGGTAGTTGATGGTCTCAGGCTTGGTTACCTCGCCGTATGAGTTCTCAAGGATTTCCTCTGGTGAGGCCAAGCTGATGGTAATCTTCTTGAAATTACTGTTTACTTTATTGTCTCTTTTGAAAGCCATATCTAAATATGTGTCGTTTTAGGGTGTTTTTTGTTAGTCAAGCTTGATGATCAGTCCGAGGCCGCGCAACTCGTGCAGAAGCACGTTGAGCGACTCTGGTATGCCCGGCGTGGGCATTGGCTCGCCCTTGACAATGGCCTCGTAGGCCTTGCTGCGGCCGGTAACATCGTCTGACTTGATGGTGAGCACTTCCTGAAGCACATGGCTGGCGCCGAAGCCTTCGAGGGCCCAGACCTCCATCTCTCCAAATCGCTGGCCGCCGAACTGCGCCTTGCCGCCGAGCGGCTGCTGCGTGACGAGCGAGTACGGGC
>CAZRSL010000060.1:0-17030 GCA_964602785.1 uncultured Prevotella sp. | reverse complement strand
ATAATCTCGGATTCTTTTCAACATCAACCCACGGAAAATATCCACTGCGCCCATTGTTTTCTATACTCATTCCCACATGGAACAATCTTGAATACTTAAAGTTGTGTATCGCAAGTATTCGCAAGAATTCCTCTTACCAACATCAGATAATAGTTCATGTTAATGAAGGAACTGATGGAACATTAGAATGGGTAAAAAACCAGAGCGTCGACTTCACTTATAGTGAACAGAATATTGGTGTTTGCTTTGCCATGAACACGATGCGTCGGAAAGTTATAACAGAATACATCTTTTTTGTAAATGACGACATGTATTTGTTGCCTTATTGGGATGTCGCACTCTGGAATGAAATATGCTCTTTAAAGGGAAATACATTCTTCTATTTATCCTCTTCTATAATCCAACCTTTCACTCCACCTAAACGTGGAATGGGGTTGCTAAAGAATTATGGCAATAGGCCAGACAACTTCCAAGAAGAAAGGCTGTTGAAAGATGGCCAATCGTTTCTCGTTGGCGACTGGCAGGGTGCGACACGACCGCCATGTTTGGTAAATAAAGACGTTTGGGATTTAGTTGGCGGGTATAGCATAGAAATGACTCCCGGTATGGGGAGCGACCCCGATTTTACTGCAAAGTTATATTTTGCAGGTGTGCGACATTTCAAAGGCTTGGGCGACAGTTGGGCGTATCATTTTGAAAGTAAGTCAACAAAAAAAGTGGCTAAAAATGATTACTTGCCTCAATTCCTTTTCAAATGGGGAATAACAAATTCGGCCATGCATAAACATATTACGAGATTAGGTCAGCCGTGGGGAAATCAATATATCATAGAGAACGGACACGGCTTGTTTAAAGAAAAATTGAGAGGTCATCTGAAGTCTATTTATTATGCCTTAATTCGCAAATATGGCCCTGTAAAATCCTTGGGGGATTATACATAACGGAGAGGTGCTCCAGACCTTGCTTGACTTTAGTCTGCTTTATTCACTGTTACCACCCAGTGAAGTGCCCGTGGACAACAACTCAAGTTATTTCTTTTCGTGGGAGAGGCCGAGCTGCAATCGTGGCTCGGCCTTAAACGTGGTGGCCGTTGGTGGCATATAGAAAATGTAAAAAAACATCACCGTTCCACCCCTTTTCTCGTTTTTTCTTGTTACCTTTGTGCCCATCATGCGGACAACGGGCCGGCTTCACTTGCGCCATCGGAGCCCGCCGGGTGGTTCGCCTGTGAAACAAACGAGACACGACTATTAACGAGTGGCGCAGCACAAACTTCTGTTATGCATCTGAAACAAATCCTATCGATAGCAATGCTATTCCTCGTCGCCACACCAATGCTGGCGCAAGACGACTATGACACCATCCGCGTGTGGCAACTTGACACCTACAGCCAGACTACACTGACCAACTTGGCCGCCGACACCGAGCACTGGACAATGAACTCCAAGGGAGGCCGCTACCAAAACGTTGTGGCCACCGACGGCAGCCTGCTACAGGCCAATGGACAGGTGATCAGCGAGACCGACGGAATTTATTTCGCAAGTGGCATCAGCGCGGGCAGCCTCTTGCTTTGCTACAACCGCGGCACGAGCGGCAACGGCGTACAGGTGCAGGCCGCCAAGCCCATCACGCTGAAAAGCCTTGAGGAGGGGCAGATTCTGAAAGTGGAGCTGCGCTCGTCGAGCAGTTCCAACAACGGCATCAGCGCGGCCACCAACCTGACAGGCGACACTGGCTCGGACAACTATACCGGCCCTGCGTTCAAGACGTTCACTTTCACCGTCTCGCGCAACGGCGACGTGTCGTTCACCAACTCTGGCGGCATCATCATTCGCCGCATACTTGTCCTCCAGGAGAAGAACCTGCAGAGCGTGGCCACGCCCGTCATCACCGTCAGCGGCAACGAGGTGTCGCTCAGCTGTGCCACCGAGGGAGCCCAAATCTATTATTCCACCGTCGACCACGGCACCGTCTGGGACTATCAGCAGACGTACACCGGGCCGTTCACGCTCAATCATTCGGTTCGTCTGCGCGCAGCCGCGCTCAAGGAGGGCATGCACTCGTCGGAAGTGGCCGAGCAGCAAGTCGACATTCCGCTCGTGCTGCCTTTTAAAGGCCAGCCCTTCCGCCTCGACCCAGAGCCGCTCTCGCGTGGAGCCGTGGCCACCAAGACCTCTAATGGAGTGCTCGTCAGTTGGCGATGGCTCATCGACGACCCGACCGACGTGGCATTCAACGTGCTGCGCAACGGCACGAGGCTCAACGACAGTCCCATAACCACCCGCACCAACTGGCTCGACGCCTCTGGAACAACGGCCGACACCTACACCGTGGAGACCCTGACCGCTAGCGCGGTGAGCGAGACCAGCTCGGCCACAATGCTGGCCAACGGCTATCTCGACATACCTATCGACCGCCCCGCCAACTCGTCGACCGAGGATGGCGAATACATGTACGTGCCAGGCGACTGCATGGTGGCCGATGTTGACGGCGACAAGGAGTACGAGATAATAATGAAGTGGGATCCCTGCAACACCGACTGGAATCCCACCAGCCCGTCGATGGTGAACGACAAGGCCGGCACTGCTGGACAGAAGGACAACTCGCTCAGCGGGCGCACGGGCAACGTGCTCATCGACGCCTACCGCATGGACGGCACCAAGCTATGGCGCATCGACCTGGGCCGCAACATACGAGCCGGTGCCCACTACACCCAGCTCATGGTCTACGACCTTGACGGCGACGGGCGGGCCGAAGTGGCTTGCAAGACCGCTCCCGGCACCATCGACGGCAAGGGCAACGCCGTGCTGATGGGTTCCGACTCTAAGGACGCCGACTACCGCAACTCGAAGGGCTACGTGCAGAGCGGCCCTGAATATCTCACCGTGTTCAGTGGCCTGACCGGCGAACAGCTCGCCACCACCGCCTACCGCCCACAGCGCGACACGGTGGACTTCGGCGACAGCTATGGCAACCGCAGCGAGCGCTATCTGGCTTGTGTGGCCTATCTCGACGGTCAGCATCCGTCGCTCGTGATGTGCCGTGGCTACTATACCGCCGCATTCCTCTGGGCTGTCGACTTCGACGGCACGAAGCTTTCCACACGCTGGCTCCACTCCTCCACCCGCGCGGGCTATGGAGCCTACGGCGAGGGAGCCCACGGGCTGAGTGTGGCCGACGTTGACGGCGACCTGCGCGACGAGATAATCTACGGAGCCTGCGCCATCGACGACGATGGCCAGCTGCTCTACCGCACAGGGCTGGGCCACGGCGACGCCCTCCATGTGGGCGACTTGAACCCCGACCATGACGGTCTGGAGGTGATGATGGTGCACGAGAACACCACAGCCGACTATGGCGTGGAGATTCACGAGGCTCTGACTGGCAAGCACCTTGCTGGCGTCTATGCCGGCAGCGACGTGGGCCGGGGCCTCTGCGCCGATGTCGACTCCACAGCGAGGGGTTGCGAATATTGGTCGACGCTGAGCAGCGACGTCTACGACTGCAACGGCACTTCCATCTCAACCCGTCGGCCCACCGTCAACTTCCGCACCTATTGGGACGGCGACCTCAGCGAGGAGCTGACCGAGAAAGGTGCGATCACCAAGTTCCGCTCGCGCACGCAGAGTGCCTCGACGCTGGTCAACTTCCTCTCCACCTACGGCGCAGGCCCCAACCTCATCAAGTACACGCCCTGCCTGCAAGCCGACATTTTCGGCGACTGGCGCGAGGAGCAGGTCTACTACGACGGCTCCACCTACTCCCACCTGTGGATATTCAGCACCCCGTATGAGAGCCAGTACCGCGTGCCCTGCCTGATGCACGACCACCAGTACCGCATGGCCACCGTGTGGCAGACGTCGGCCTACAATCAGCCGCCCCACCTGAGCTACTATCTGCCCGACTACGTCAGTGCCACCACGGGCATCAGCGAGGTTGAGGCCGCCGACCGCGCCACCACCGCCGACCGCGCCATCTACAACCTGACGGGCCAGCGGCTCAGCAAGCCCCAGCGCGGCATCAACATCATCGGCGGACGGAAAGTGGTGGTGAAGTAGGTGGTAAAAAAGCCTTCGACAACAAACATTTAGGCGATAATTGTTTGACAATTGCCAATAATGTTTTAACTTTGCAAGAAACATACAGACTATGAACACAGCATCATTGAATAACCTTTGGGCTTACTTGCAAGGACTTTCGCTTTCAGCAAGCAATAAGCGTTGGCTGGGCGAGAGGCTCATTGACGCATCGACCTTTGAGCAGAGTAAAGATAAGGAGCTCAAGTTTCAGAATTTATGCAATGTCCAGTGATTAAGTACATTCCAACATGTAGGGGCATGATTTATCATGCCCGTCATTTGCAATAATTCAGTGTTTCGGGCATGATAAATCATGCCCCTACGATTTCACAGCCATTGGCTTCCAATGAACTTAATTAAGGAGAAAAGACTTGAGGCTTTGAGTGGGGTTTGGAGCGGCAAAGATGGAGCGGCAATGGCCGATGCCATTAGGAAAGCCAGAAAAAGCACATATACCCGTCATGTCGAAACTCTATAACGATACGACCCTTATGCCAAAGAATCGACAATACCGCACTAATAGGCACTAAAAAGAATTCCCAGCCAGCATAAGTGGTTGGGAATTCTTTTTTCATATTCGACTGCCTATTTCATCAGCTCATCGTAGAGCTCGCACATGCCTTCCGACGCGCCTTTCCTGATGTGGGTCAGGTGGTAGTAGCCCTCGTTGACCACGGCCTCTGGGTCGATCAGGTAGATGGGCGTGCCAGGGCGGCAGTAGTGTAGCAGTCCAGCGGCTGGATAGACGTTGAGCGAAGTGCCTATCACCACGTAGATGTTGGCCTCCGATGTCTCCACTGCGGCGGGCTCTATCATCGGCACCGACTCGTTGAAGAACACGATGAAGGGGCGGAGCAAACTGCCGTCAGCCGCGCGCTCGCCCTCGCTGATGTCGGAGTCCTCCGGCGTGAGCTGCTTTATGTAGGCCGGATTGTAGGGGTCGCGGCTCGAGCAAGCCTTGCTCAGCTCGCCGTGCAGGTGGATCACGTGGGTTGAGCCGGCCTTTTCATGCAGGTTGTCGACGTTCTGCGTGATCACCGTAACCTTGTACTTGCTTTCCAACTGCTGTATCAGTTTGTGCCCCTCGTTGGGCTGTGCGTCCCAGAGCTTGTGGCGCATCTGGTTGTAGAACTTGTTTACCAGCACAGGGTCGGCCTCCCATCCCTCGTGGGTGGCTATTTTCTCCACGGGCATGTCCTCCCATAGGCCACCGTTGCCGCGGAAAGTGCGGAAGCCGCTTTCCACCGACATTCCCGCACCTGTCAGAAACACAATTTTCTTCATATTCTTAGTTGTTTTAATGGTGTTATCGTCAATTTATATAATAATCCTCAGTGTAGGGGCATGATAAATCATGCCCCTGATGCCGCCCGTTTGTATGTTCGTGGATACACATTGATTATTTGTCCTCTATCACCGGCAGCGAGGCATAGCCGCTGTAGTTCCACTTGATGGGTTCTGGCGTGCTCACGTTAAGTAGCATTATGCCGCTGCAGCCGTCGACGGTGGCTGAGTAGTCGGCGGCGGTGATTTTCGAGTTGCTCACCACGAGACTCTGCACGTCTTGCAGCAGTCCTATGCTATTGCAGTTGGCCTGCAGCCTCTCTATGAGTATGTTGCGCCATGGCAGCTCGGCCAATCCTTTGGCTTTGAACAGGTTGTCGCAGTGGCTGACCACCACGTCGCGGCAGCGGAATGTGTTGATGTCGGGCGTGAGCTCGCTGAGCGGCCACGGCTCGCGGCTTGCCATCTTGCCCGCCCAGCGCACCGAGCCGAGCATGTCGCAATAGAACGCCACACCCGTGACGTTGGCGCGGATGCGCTCGGCCCACACGCCGTGGGCTCCACCACAACGAGGCCGCCGCGTCTTGAAGCGGAAGGCCTGGTTGGTGCCGTCGAACACACAGTCGTGGATGTAGATGTTGCTCATGTTGCCAGCCGTCTCCGACCCGATGACGAGTCCGCCCTGTCCGCGTCGTGCGAGCGAATGGCGGACTACCACGTTCTCAGTCGGGCGGTTGACGCGTATGCCGTCCTTGCCGCGGCCCGACTTGAATGTGAAGCAGTCGTCGCCGTTGTCGAGCGAGCAGTATTCTATCAGCACGTTGCGGCTTGACTCTATGTCGATGCCGTCGGTGCGTCCGTGGCCGTAGCTGTCGACGGTTACACCACGTATGATCACGCTGTCGCAATATTGCGGCACCACGTTCCAGTAGAGGCACTGGCGGAGTGTAACGCCCTCAATGAGCACGTTGGTGCAGTTGATGGGCGCGATGGTCTTGGGCAGAAACACCTCGCGCGTGTCGATGCCGTTGTAGTGCCGCTGCTCGAGTGGTGTCTTGTCGATCAGTTGCTCGGGGTCCATGGTGAAGTTGTTTTGATTGGCGGTGTAGATCTCGCACGTGGTGGGTGCGCCGCTTATCACGCCCTCGCCCGTTATGCCTATCTTGTGGGCGCCGTTGGCGTAGATGTAGGCACCGAGAGAGTATAGCTCCATGCCCTCGTCGCGCGTGAACACCTCGGGCTGGTAGTCCTTGATGTTGCCGCTGAAGGCCAACTCGGCACCTTTGGGAATGTCTAAGCACACGCCCGACTTGAGCGTCAGACGGCCGGTGCTCCACTTGCCCACGGGAATGACGACGGTGCCTCCTCCGAGCCGAGCCATGCGGTCGATGGCTTTCTGTATGTCGGCGGTGGCCATGCGGCCTTTCCTCAGCTTCACGGTGGCGCGGCGCGGCCCGAAGTCGGGCTTCTGCAGTTGTGGCATGTCGAAGGGAGCGTTGATGGGTGCAACCTCCGTGGGCATGGCCTTGGGGCCTACCTCGTCGATGGTGGGGATGTGTTGGGCTCTTGTCGCCATAGGCAGCAAGGCCATCAGGGCGGCGATGATGGGTAGTCTCATTTGTGTAGTTTGTTTTTTATTTTTATTAATGTAATCATCCAAATGTAGGGGCATGATTAATCATGCCTTTTTGTGGCTTCATAGCGGACATGGTGAATCATGCCCCTACAGAGTAAGTGTCGACTGTCTGGATTATCGCTGACATTCATATTCTTTATTTCACGGTTATGTTGTCGGAATCGTCGGCCACGTAGAGCGGACGCGCGTCGGGCAGCTCGGTCTCCACCACCACGTTGTCGAACGTTACGCCCGTGGCGTGGTTCATCCAGAAGCCCTTGGCTGGCGTCGGCCCCCACTGTGTGGCCTCGGGATACTCTTTCAGCATCTCATCCTTCGGTTTCTCTGTGGCCGGCTCGCCGCCGCGGTGGCGTATGTAGACGTTGCGCAGGGTTATGTCGCTCACCCTATGGCCCTCCATGCCCGTTATGCTGCTGCCGTAGGTGCCGTCGGTGATGACCGAGAAGTTCTCGAGCGTTATGTTGCCGAGGCTGCCCACATTGTTGACAGGCACGTTGTCGGCATACGGGCGGGCGCGGTTGCCCAATCGGATGAAAACCGGCACCTCTGTGCCCGTCGCATTGACGTTGCTTATCCTCACGTTGTCCATCACTCCGCCGTCGACTATCTCAAGGGCGATGGAGCTGATGCCGTGCCAGCGGCCGAAGTATTTGGATGTTTGGTTCGCCGACGGATGGATTATGATGTTGCTGATGCTGATGTCGCGGAAGCCGCCGTTGGTCTCGGTGCCCAGCTTGACGGCGTTGCAGTGGCTCGACACTATGCAGTTCTTGATGGTCACGTTCTCGCACAGGCGGGGCGAGGTGCTCTTCAGCGTGATGCCGTCGTCGTCGCTGTCGGCCTTGATGCGCTCTATCACCACGTCGTGGCAGCCGTCGATGTCGATGGCGTCGTTGTTGTAGTTGTTGCGGTTCTCTATTGTGAGGTCGTGTAGGCTGACATCGTCGCAAGCCAGGTAGTGCTGCATCCAGCATCCGGCGTTGCGCAGCGTGATGCCGCTCACCTCAACGCCCTTGCAGCTGACCATGCGCAGCAGATGGGGCCGCGTGATGCCCTCGTCGTTCCACGTGAGCTTCTTGAAGCCGCGGCCGCGGCCATCGATGGTGCCGCGCCCGCTGATCTTCACGTTCTCGCAGCGGTCGGCATAGATGAGCTGTATTGTTGTGCCGTGGGTGCGAAGCGAGACGTAGTCGGTGCGCTGTGGGGCGTAGTCGGCCAGGTCGGTGCTGCCGTAGAGCGTGGCGAGGCTGTCGAGGTGCAGGTCGACACCGGAGCGCAGCACCAGCGTGCCCGTCTTGTAGCTTCCGGCGGGCACCACCACGCGTCCGCCGCCAGCCCGCGAGGCCGCGTCGATGGCCTTTTGTATTGCCTTGGTGCTGAGCTGTGTGGTGTCGCCCACCGCTCCATACTTCAGGATGTTGTAGTCGCTGGCCTTGGCCGACGCGGTCAGGGCGAGCAGGATGCTGATTAGTGATAGTTTCCTTAGATTCATGGTATGTTTGTAGGTTTTCGTTTTCACTTCGTGGTCCACAATGCAAAATTAATCATTTCCTGCCACTCTTGCAAATATGCGGTTGACAAATGTCAATAGTTTGACATATAGCAATAAAAGGCGCGATAAGACCCGAAAACAGCTGAAAAGCTTTCCAGTGTGCCGTCGCGGCATTACCTTTGCACTCGAAAATAAGAGAGAACAAGTAATTGGTCGGCAACGGGCCGGCCCAGTGATAACAAAAGAAGAAAGGTAAAAAGATTATGATGACTTTGATGATTGTTTTATCAGTGGTAGTGATGTCAGTGGCTCTTGCGTTCAACACCAACCGCAAGCTGCGCTGAACTGTTTGAGAAAAAGCACAAAAATTAGAGAAAATATCAGTCAAGAAGAGGACTCCCAATCCAATTATGGGTGGGGAATCCTCTTCTTTATAATGCTCCTGTGTTATTTCATCAGCATCCACTTGTAGTGGCCGTCCCCTGTGGCGGCCAATGCACTGGCAGGCACTTTAAGCCAATGGCGGGCATGATAAATCATGCCCCTACGATAGGGTGTTCCGTTGTTTGGGCGTTTGCGGATACACATTTTTTTAAAGCGGTCGAACATTAATAATGGCCGCCACAGGGGACGGCCACTGCAAGCGGGACGTTTCATGTTTATTGGTGAATCCAAGGAGGCCGTTTGCCACTGTGGGAAAGCCTCAGTTGGAGCTTTCGACACGTGTGAGAAACGTTTTCGACACGTGTGAAAAATGTTTTTGACACGTGTGAAAAACATTTGCGACACGTGTCGAACAATGCCAAAGAGCCTCTGTTTGTCTCCCATTCCGCTTCCTGCAGAGGGAAAAACCATTTTGCTTGCAATGGCGTTTGAGAATGTTCCGCCTACAGTTCTTCCTCGTCGGTCTCGGTGGCAAGGCGGATGCCCTTGCTGTCGAGATACTTGTGGAGCGAGAAGCGCACCGATCGCATGCCGAAGAGCTCGGTGTGGATGTCGGTGAGCGGCAGCCAGAGGCACTCGCGGGCGTCGTCGTCGGGCTTCAGCGTCGTGAAGTCGGCCACCTCGCACTCGAAGAACGCGTCGAGCGTGGGTATGTCGAGGCCGCTGAACCGATATTTGTTGGGCTCAGAGCAGAAGTACCTGACGGCGTTCACTTCCAGATGGGTCTCCTCCCTGACCTCGCGGCGTATGGCTTCCTCCAGGTTCTCGTTGGTGTCGCAGAAGCCGCCGGGCAGGTCGTATGTGCCCTTGGCGGGGTCGAGCTTGCGTTTCTCCACAAGCAGCTCGCCGCGGTCGTTGACGATGAATGCCGCCACCGCTGAGCTGGGGTTCTCGAACAGCTCAAGTCCGCAGTTGGCGCAGAGGTTGCTCTTAGGACCGTTGGCTTCGAAATGTTTGCTGCCGCAGACGGGGCAGTAGCGGAATTTTTCCAGTATTTGCATAGTTTGTATGTATGGGTTTATGTGTGTTTACCAATTGTCGGTGCGGAAGGGGAAGAGTGGCAGCAGTGCGCCGTTCTTCACGTTGCCAAGTTGGAAGTTGCGGAAGCAGTAGCGCACGGCCATAGGCTTCTCGACCTCCTTGCTGCGCAGCATCAGGCCGATGTGGCGGTTGTAGCTGACGGTGGCGGGGTGGAACACGCGGTCAGCGCCGGCTATCTCAAAACCCTCGAAGTCCTGGTAGCGCGACACAACGCCGTAGGTGTCCTTTAGGTTCACTATGGCCGTGTCGCCCTTTATTTCCATTCGGTCGAAGCGGCTGCTCTTGTATCTGAGGTTGCTGAAGCCGTAGTCGCGGCTGAGGGCCATGTAGGCGAGCCTCTGTCCCACGGGCTTCTTCTGACGGGGGTGTATCTGCTTGGCCTCGAAGGGGTAGACGAGGTCGTTGGTGCAGACGATGCCGCTGTTGGGTATCATGTCGGCGGCGAGGAGCTGCTGTTCGCGCAGCAGTGCGCCCGACGTGCCGTTGGGGTCGTGGTCGTACCAGTAATAAGGGGCGATTTGCACGAAGTAGAACGGCAGTTGGCCCAGTCCGAACTGGCCGCGCCACTGCTCCACGAGCAACTTCAGCCGCTCGGCATATTTGTCGATGTTGGCCGACTCGGCGTTGGTGCATCCCTGGTAGAAGATGATGCCGCGCACGGTGTAGTTCACTATCGGGTTGAACGTGCCGTTGCCCCACACCAACGGGCGCTTGTAGTCGGCTTTCCACATCTTCTTCATCTCGCTCTCCGTCAGAGGCTCATCGGTGTGCTGGCGCAGGTTCTCCTCGCTGAGCCAGCTCTCCACGCGCGTGCCGCCCTTGTTGGCCTCTATCAGTCCGATGGGCACGCCGAGCGTCTGGTAGAGCGTCTGGCCGAAGAAGTAGCCCGTGGCCGAGGCTCTGCCCACAGTGTTGGGATTGATGGGCAGCCAGCGGCAGTCGGCATCCTCCTCTGGGGTCATCGACATCCGGCTCGGCACCTTGCAGTAGTGTATCTCGCTGTAGCGGTTGGCCTCTATAATGGCCTCGTTGTAGCCCTCGACGGGGCAGTCGGTGAATCCGCGCAGGGGCATCTCCATGTTGCTCTGTCCGGCGCACACCCACACCTCGCCCAGCATCACGCTGTCCACCACCACGGGTTCGCCGTCGTCAATCACGATTTGGTGCTGGCGGTGGTCGGCCGCTGGTGTGGCCACCGACAGCTTCCATCGGCCATCCTTGCCAGTGGTGGTCTCGGCCTTGCCGTTGTCCCACGTGGTGGTTACGGTTATGCGAGTTCCGGGCTTGTCCCACCCCCACAGTCTGACGGTGGAGTTCTGCTGAAGAATCATGTTGCTGGACACTAAATGTGGCAGGCGGACGCGGCCCTCGGCAGTGGGAACAACCGTTAACAAGAGGGCGGCAACAATTAAAAATAGTTTATACATAATGGCTGATGGGCATAATTAGGCTGCAATATTACAAAAAATAATTATCTTTGCAAAACCAAACGAAACAATAAATCATAAAATTGATGCAACTCAAACTTCTTGCCGCGCTTGCCCTCGCGGCTTTGGCCATGCCCGTGGTGGCACAGCGCACGATGACCATGAACCTCTATTCAAGTCAGCCCGACCACGACAACGGCGACCCCACCGACACCGCAAAGGTGATGGTGTACCTGCCAGCCGGGCAGAAGGCCACGGGGCGGTGCGTGGTGATATGTCCGGGCGGAGGCTACGAGCACCTCTCGATGAAGAAAGAGGGCACCGACTGGGCCGAGTGGCTGCGCAGCAAGGGCATTGCCGCCGTGGTGCTGAAGTATCGAATGCCTCATGGCAACGCCGACGTGCCCATCGACGACGCCGAGCAAGCCATGAAGCTGGTCAGGCTGAACGCCACGTCGTGGAACGTGAAGACCGACCAAGTGGGCATAATGGGCTTCTCGGCGGGCGGCCACCTGGCCACGACCATTGCCACACAGTCGAAAGGCGATGCCAAGGCCGACTTCCAAATACTGTTCTATCCCGTGATAACGATGATGGACGGCTACGGCCACAAGGGTTCGCACGACAACCTGATAGGCAAGGGAGCCAGCAAGAGGGACGAGAAGAAGTATTCGAGCGACATGCACGTTACGCGCATCACGCCGCGGGCCTTCATTGTGCTGGCCGACGACGACATGACGGTGCCGCCGGCCAACGGAGTGAACTACTATATGGAGCTATACCGCCACGACATACCGGCTTCGCTCCACGTCTATCCCAACGGAGGCCACGGCTTCGGCTCGAACATGACCTTCCCCTACCACACCGAGCTGCTTGAGGAACTTGAGGCGTGGCTTGTGAGTTTTTAGGCCATGGTGGCTGCATGTGTGAGAAATTTTTATTACTTTTGCCCCTTGTAACATCAAAAACCAAAAGATAAAGATGAAAAAACTATTGTTGCGGCCCTTGCAGCTCGGCCTGATGGCCATGACAGTGCTTGTGGCCGTGTCGTGCGGCAAGGCGAAGTTCCACATCGACGGCACAATAACCAACGCCAAGGACTCGACGCTCTTCTTGGAACACAATGGACTGGACGGCTTCACCAAGGTCGACTCGGTGAAGCTCGACGAGGACGGCACTTTCAGCTTCAGTGGCTCGAGACCCGACAACCCGGAGTTCTACCGCCTGCGCATAGCCGGCCAAATCATAAACGTGGCCATCGACTCCACCGAGACCGTCAGCGTGAAGGCGAAATGGCCGCAGATGGCCACAGACTACACGATAGAGGGTTCGGCCGACTGCTCCAAGATACGTGAGCTGGCGCTGAAGCAGATCAACCTGCAGTGGCAGGCGCAGCAGGTGGCCAACGACCCCAACCTCTCGGCTGACTCGTCGCTCGCTGTGATCGACCGCATGGTGGACGCCTACAAGCGCGACGTCGAAATCAACTACATCTTCAAGGAGCCGATGAAGGCCTACGCCTATTTCGCCCTGTTCCAGTACATCACCGTGGGCAGCCAGAGTCAGCTCATCTTCGACCCGCGGCGCGACGCCAACGACATCAAGGTGTTCGGCGCAGTGGCCACCAGTTGGGACGCACTCTATCCCAAGTCGGAGCGCGGAAAGAACCTGCACAACATAGCCATAGAGGGCATGAAGAACCAGCGCATAGTGCGCAGCGAGCAGCGCAACGTGCAGATTGACCGCAGCAAGATACAGGAGACGGGCGTGATCGACCTGCCGCTCTACGACAACCAGGGCCGCAAGCGGTCGCTCACCGAGTTCAAGGGCAAGGTGATACTGATTGTGTTCCACGACTTCTCGGCCCAGGGCAGCACCCAGTTCATCATGGGATTGCGCGACCTCTACAACAAATACCACTCGCAGGGCCTCGAAATCTACATGGTGGGACTTGACGACAACGAGCACTTCTGGAAGACGCAGACCGCCAACCTGCCGTGGGTGAACGTCTACGACGACAGCGGCGCGAGCAACATCTACACCTCGGCGGCGCGTTCGTTCCCGATATTCTATCTCGTCGACCGCGACAACAACATAGTGAAGAACCCGTCGACCATCGGCAACGTGGAGCAGACGGTGAAGTCGTATTTGTAGAGTCTGAATGGCGACATATATAATATGAAATGAATATCCTCAATCATCCGAATAGGCCTCATCCTTTTCGTAGGGGCATGATTTATCATGCCCGCTTGGCTCTTTTAAACGGGCATGATAAATCATGCCCCTACATTTGGGTAATTGTGGATGTTCATTAAATATAATGTAGTGGGAATCGGCCAAAAGCAGTTTCGGCCGATTCTTTCGTTTAATAGTAACATTGACAATGGAGAAACTTACTATAGTGAAGGTGGGCGGAGCCGTGGTGGAAGACCCACAAAAGCTGGCATTGCTGCTCGGCGAGTTCGCCCAAATCGACGGGCGCAAACTGCTGGTGCATGGTGGAGGCCGCTCGGCCACGTCGATGGCCACCAGCATGGGGCTTGAGACTCGCATGGTGGAGGGGCGCCGCATCACCGACGCCGACATGCTGCGGGTGGTGGTGATGGTCTACGCCGGACTGGTCAACAAGAGCATCGTGGCGCAACTGCAAGCCCGTGGAGTAAACGCTGTGGGGCTGACTGGAGCCGATGCCGACGTGGTGCGCAGCCACCGCCGCCAGCTCGTCAACGGTGTCGACTACGGTTTCGTGGGCGATGTGGACAAAGTGAACGCCGCCGCTTTAAGCAACTTGATAGAGCAGGGCATCGTGCCAGTGCTCGCCCCAATCACCCACGACGGCCACGGCACACTGCTCAACACCAACGCCGACACCATAGCCCAAGAGACGGCCACGGCTCTGGCCCGCAAGTACGAAGTGTCGCTCGTCTACGGATTTGAGAAGCCTGGCGTGCTGAGCCGTGCCGACGACGATGCGTCGGTCATCTGCCACATCACCCGTGCCGACTTCGACAAGTTGAAGGCCACTGGCACCGTGAGCGGGGGCATGATCCCAAAGATCGAGAACGCCCTCCGAGCAGTGGAGGGTGGTGTCAGCCAAGTGCGCATCACCCTCGCCACGGCCATCAACTCGGTCGCGGGGACGGTGATAGACAATTCAGACAACGTTAAAAAACATTAATCAAACAGTTTCGCCTGTAACTTTCCACGCCGCGAAGTCGTCTTGCAATTAGAGAGAAGATGAAGACTATCACATTCCGCAACGATGTTCTGCCGCTGAAGAACGAGCTCTACAGGCTTGCATTGCGCATAACGCAAAACCCGGCTGAGGCGGAGGACGTGGTGCAGGACACGATGGTGAAGGTCTGGAACCGGCGAGACCGGTGGGACGCTATCGACTCGATGGAGGCCTTCTGCCTGACGATTTGCCGCAATCTGGCGCTCGATAGGCTCAAGAGCAAAGCCAACCAGACTGAGAATCTCGACGACAGCCCAGAGCCTATGGCCGCGGGCAATCCATTCGATCAGGCGCAGCAGCGCGACCGCGTGGGCATCGTCAGGGACATCATCAACTCGCTGCCCGAGAAGCAACGCAGCTGCATGCAGCTGAGAGACGTGGAAGGGCGAAGCTACAAGGAAATCGCCGCTGTGCTGGACATAAGCGAAGAGCAAGTGAAAGTGAACATCTTTCGAGCCCGGCAGACGGTGAGGGAACGATTCAAGAAACTGGACGAATATGGACTATAAGTACATCAACCAACTCTTAGAGCGCTACTGGCGCGGCGAGACATCGCTCGAGGAAGAGGAAATCCTGAGGGCTTTCTTCTCCCAGCAGGATGTGCCCGCTGAGTTCAGTGCCTATAAGGACTTCTTCAGCTATCTGCAGCAGGAGAAGCAGGCCGACCAGTTGGGCGACGACTTCGACAGCCGCGTGCTCTCGGAGTTGAGCTTCGAGCCGAAGGTGAGAGCCCACAGGGTGTCGCTGCGCGACAGGCTGATGCCGCTGTTCAAGGCTGCCGCAGTGGTGGCGATTTTGCTCACGCTGGGCAACGCAGTCCAGATGGCGGTGGACGACAGCGCGACTGAGAACCCCGTGGCCACCGACACACAGGTGAGGCCTGCTGGCCCTTCGATGGCTAAGGCCGACACCGTCAGGATGGACACGGCGCGGCAAAGTGTTATGCTGGCTCCGCAGCCCAGCCAAATGAGATGAAATTTCGATGCTTTCTCTATAAATATTTTAAATCAAACAAGTAAAACAACATCAACAACGAAGCCGTGAGGTTTCAATTCTCTCAAATTTTTCATAACATACTAGCGTAGTTAGGCCGGATGCCGCAAGGTGTCCGGCCTTAACATTTTTCTGCCATATTGGCCGATTATTGCCACTAAAACGTTAACTTTGCAGCATGATTAATCGAACTTTATGTCTTTTGCTGATGGCTCTCGTCGCCGTGGCGTGCAGTTCGCGACGGCCCTCTGCCCATGGGGCCTCATCAGCCATTACTGACGACCTGACTCTGCCCACCACGCCTGTAAAGGACCAAGGCTCCACATCGCTCTGCTGGGACTACGCCATGCTGGCCACAATCGAGACCGAGCGGCTGCAACTGGGCGACTCGGTCAACCTGAGCGCCGACTTCCCCCTGCGCCGCTTCCTTGAGGAGCAGACGCTCAATATCTACCTGACTCGCAGCGGCCAGTCTATCACCACGCGTGGCATGGCCTCAACGCTGCTCCACCTGATTGGCAACTATGGCGAGACCCACTACGATGCCTATCACCGCCGCAAGCCGCAACCGTCGTTGGCCACATTGGTGCGCAAGTTGGAACAGACGGCGAAGACATCCCGCTCAGTTTCGGGACTGCGCGGGCGGATGGACGACGTGCTCGACGACGCCTTTGGCCAGACCGTGGCGCATGTCAACTTCCTTGGCGCAGTCTACACACCTTTGGAGTTTGCCCACAGCGTCTGCCTGCCGGGCGACTACGAGGCTCTCACCAGTTTCACCCACCATCCGTTCGGATCTCGCTTTGTGCTTGAGGTGCCCGACAACTACTACCACGACAGCTTTGCCAACATCCCATTGGACAGCTTGATGCACCGCATCGTGGCCTCACTTCGCTCTGGCCATGCCGTGTGCTGGGAGGGCGACGTGAGCGAGCCGGGCTTCGACGCTGACGCCGGTCTCGCCACAATCGACGCGAAAGAGACAAGCCAGGAGGAGCGTCAGCGGCAGTTTGAACGAGGCCAGACCACCGACGACCACTGCATGGAACTGGTCGGACTGGCCCACGACTCAGCCGGCCACCGCTACTTCAAGGCCAAGAACTCGTGGGGCACAGCCGGCCGCTATCATGGCTACATGTATCTGAGCTACGACTATGTGGCCCTGAAGACCATCGCCGTGTGGGTGAGGAGGATGTAGCCACAGTAACATCAATGTGTGGGGGCTTTTGCCCCCCATATTATAATTGCATCAAAATCCACAATAAAGTTCGTCAAGAAGCATGTTGTAGCCAGCATCTATCGGTTTTCCCGTTTCTCATGACACAATGGCGGTACAATTTTGCAGAAAAACTTGGATTATTGGAGAATTTGTAGTAAATTTGCCGAAAATGTAGATTTA
>CAZRSL010000059.1:0-17469 GCA_964602785.1 uncultured Prevotella sp. | reverse complement strand
AGGCCCGGGCTACATCGCCACACCGCAGACAGCCCCGCTGCGCGAGCGTCAGCCAGATGGCAGCCGCCACCCGTTCGACCGCTTCATCTGCGCCAAGACTCCGGCCGGCCGCTGGCTCGACCCGTCTGAGCTCGGTGGTCCCGCCGTGTTCCTGGCTTCCCACGCTTCCGATGCCGTCAATGGCCACATCCTCTACGTCGACGGTGGCATCCTGGCCTACATTGGCAAGGATCCCTCGACGTTCCAAGACTAATCCATCAGAGCGCGTCGCACGTGGCGGCGTATGCCTGACAGCAATCAAGGCTGAGCTCCAAACATGGAGTCCAGCCTTGTTTTCGTATAGTATGAGCTCCACGGGCGCACAAGAATGGTGCAAAATAGCAACTAATACATCGTTCAACAACTGTTGGACGATTGGCTAACAGTTGATGGTTGATTGGCTAACAATTGTTAGCCGATTGGCCAACAATTGATGGACGATGAAAAACAAAAACTTTTGCATTGGGAGAATGCCCGCGTTAAAGAGAAGCAACAGCTCTGTCGACAGAGCACCACAATAAGAGGAATGGTTTAATTTGTCTTTCCACTTCTTGCGGATATTCATAATAACCTATGATGTGTATCCGCAATCACCCAAACGTAGGGGCATGATTCATCATGCCCGCCATGTGCAATTGCCGCCTTTGGCGGGCATGATAAATCATGCCCCTACAAAGAGCGGGCCGCTTGTTTGGATGATTGCGGATATTCAATTCATCTAATCTATTCATCCTTTTTGTCTCAAATCTTCAGCTTACGATAATCCGAGTCTTTGTTTTTCTTTTTCGAACTCCAAGAATACTTTTTGCTTCAGTTGAAAGAAGTTGGAAAGCCATGCCACGAAATACTGGTCTGGAGCTGGGAAATAGGATGAGATTATAAGGTCGCATTTGGAATAGGCTATCATCTTGTTTTCTTCTTTGTCGATAACATAGACGGCAGTGCACGGCTGCACAGAGTTCGCAATGTTAATCGCTTTCTGCATGCAAGACATTTCCTCAAGCCTGTCAAGAGGGCAATCATACCACCTCATGTCAATGATTCTGATCCAAATGCTTTCCGCGCTTGCCCCTACCCAGAAGCGTTCCCCTTGATAAAGAAAGAAAATGTCGCCATCCTCGTTCTCGCTATATTGGCAGTTTAAATCTCCAAGTATAGCCCTTATAAGCACGGCATTGTTCATGTCGGCATATTTATTCTCCGCGTTCACCACTGCTGGTTTGTCTTCCATTTTATTCACAAAGTCCTTTTCTATTGCTTTTGAGTAATATCCAGAGTCTAAATAATCGTCGTCTGCCGGAATGCCGAGAAGTTTTATAACCACACGGTAAATCACGAAACCGACGATAAATGCCAAGATAATCCCTACAACAGGAATGCCAAACACACTTATAGAGGGAGCATTCTCCAACACCTTCACAAAGAGCATGCTCTTAAATGTGTATATAAGCGCTTCCCACATAGTAGTTGCTTCTTTCTGCTGCTTGTAGCACCTTTAGTGTATTCATTTGAGGCACATTAACCCTAATGATTATAAAAAAACACTCATAATGTATTGAATTGTTGGTTCTCAAAATAGGATTTTATACAAGTTATAAATGGCGACTGAGGACAAGGCCAGTCGTAAGGATTACCCCACTGACTGACTCCTTGATTCCGTCTATGATACGACAAGTAAAGTCGTTTCATTGCCCGTGACATTCCTACATAGAGTTTACGAGCGTCTTCCTTTATCTTTTTGTCAGCCTCATCTTCTTCAAGTTTTGCTTTCTTTTTATCCTCCTGACTCACAGCATGCCGATACTTCTTTTGAGCATCTTCCTTTGCTTGACGATTTTTGTAGAATGGATATATCCCCTCGTTTACTGACAATACAATTACATTTTCAAACTCCAAGCCCTTAGCTTTATGAACAGTAGAGACATAAAGCCGCTCTTTAATGATTGGCTGCCCATTCTTGTCTACTGCACCACATAGGTCTGCTTCTTTGTAAGTATAAAGATCAACAGCATACTCTTGAAGTTGCTCATACAACATTGGAGTCTTTACTGTGTTAATGACGCATTTTTGAAGGAACTCAATAACATAATGGATATTGTCATTCTTTTGTATATACTGATTTTCAACAAGAGCGTCGGTTATAACCCTAAACTCATCAACGGCAGATATTGATGATAGTTTGCCATTTCCGCCATGGAGGCGCAATCTGGCATCGCTATAATATTTTCCATACCGCAGAGATAATTGTTCCAACTGCTTAGCATACTTTGCCTTGAAAGTAACTTGCTTATCCAACATTAGCTTTGCCTTTTCATAAATGTAGTCGGCAACTGATTTCGTAGCCAAGATGTCGTCTGAGGCAAGATGGGAGTTCTCGCCATCCAAGTGTAGAATCGTCAACAAGTTCTTAAGTTTATACGATTTAAGTCGAGGCTCCACAATCCTCATCATTTTTAGTGTGTCAAAGTGCGCCATTAACGGGTGAAGCAATACGATATTTCCTGGATAAGTCTGGTCTATGTCTAATTGGGCTGCATAATTGTCAATTGTAATTCCGCATTCTCTTCTAAGGTTATAGTCTAGTATACGATAGTCATATTCTACATTATGACCTATAAGATAAGAACTGTCGACAAAGCCTAAGAACTTCTTTAGTCCTTCTTTTCTGTCAGAATGAAGCCTCTTGGCATATTCCTCAACCATAGGATTTTTTATATTGCCCAGATATTGAGGTATAGGCTTGTCAGTATGTAGGATAATGTCGAACTTGTCTATGATTTTTTCACCATCCATTTTTATGGCAGCGATTTGAATTATATCGTCTTCATAAACATTAAGCCCTGTTGTTTCTGTGTCAAAGATGACGACAGAGGACTTGGGGTTGTCATCACCACCACCTTTATACACCTTAACAAAGTCCTGTATGTAGCCTTCATCATATTCATTAAACAAGAAATCAGATGGGAAAAGAGCGCATTCAAACATCTCTTTCATAAATTCTCGTCCCTCCCAAAGAGTTTTACAAATCTTGAACGCTTTGAGAATATGAGCCCATGCGTTAATGTTATGTTCATTGGCAAGTACACTAATATGTGAAAAGCCTGTTTTTACCAATGGGGTTTGAAACAAATCTTTTCCAGACACCTTAAAATGAGGGACATCTAAGTTTTTACTTATATCATCTGCCAGTTTGTTGGAGTTGACAAGAAGGGCAGTCCTGCCATCGTCATTTATAATTAAAATCTTAGCTTTATTTATAACGTTAGAAATCTCTTCTGCATTATTTGTTCCTGATATGAATCCAAGTGAGTCATAAGGCATAGGCTCATCTTTAACCGATATTGGCAACATCTCTGGGTCAACTTCCAACACCTTCTCTGCATACTTATTGTAAATGTCAAGTAAATACTTTGTTGAGCGATAGTTATTGTAAAGACGTAACACTCCACCACCGCACTTGTTTTTAAGATAGTCGAGGGTATTAAGTTTAGCCCCCATGAAGGAGTAAATAGCTTGTTGTTCATCCCCTAAGTAGACCACAGTACAATCGTCTGCATGCTCTGTCAGCATATCTACAATAGCCAACTGAAGCCTGTTAAGGTCTTGCACCTCGTCAATTTGTATCCATTTATACCGCTTGTATCCATTTGGATTTTGGCACATATAATCGTAGGCCAATATGAGAATGTCGTCGAAGTCTATAAGATTGTTATCCTCCTTATACTTTTCATATTTCTCAACATTACTCATTCTTGCGGAAGCATCAGGATGAATAAGCAACTCCTGCGGATGTTTGTTTCTCATCTGCTGAATTAAGTGCTGCGTTTTATAAATATCCATTACGTCTTCCTTTTTTTCGTAAGAGAGTTCCGCGTCTTCGCTGATTCCGACTATGTCTTTTAGAATTTCTTCTGTTTCAACATCATCGATAATGGCACTTGTCTGAGAGACAATACCATTGTCATATAAAAACTGAGAACAAAAACGGTGGATATTACCTACGAACAGAATATCTTCCCCATGAGTTTGAATACGTGACTCTATTCTTTCTTTCATACTTCGGGCAGCACGATTCGTAAAGGTTAGGCACAACATATCATTCAACCCCACCCCCTCTGAGAGAGCATAGACAATCCTCTCTGACAAAATATCGGTTTTGCCACATCCCGGAGGGGCCAAGACAAGATGGTGTCCTTTGCCCAATTTAATGACAGAGCTTTGAAACTTGTCATGAACAAATTTGTCAGGCAAAACATAGCCGTTAGCACCAAACCGTTTTTCACTGACAGCCTTGCTGATGTCAAGACTGTCTTTAACAGCGGTTAACGTTTCCAACCCCATGTTGTCTGAAAGTCGTGAATCTTTCTTTTCTGCGAGTAGCTTCTCTTTCAGTAGTTTCTCTTTTCTGCGTGTTGCTTCTTGAGCTTCACGTCTCAGCCTTTCACGTTCCAATTTGGCTGCTTCAGCCTGCAGCTTTCTATGTTTTGACTTACCTGTAAGAATATCTATTAGCCACATATTATTTAATTTAAGTTAGAAAAATTAGCAAGCTTTTATTATACTATCCTCTATCTTAATAAGCAAATCTTCTAATAAGTAATGCATAATGTCTCTGAGTCGGTTGTCTTTAAAAGGTGAGAAATGCCTCAACATTAGAACCGCATTGTTAATGCATAATTTGGGGCTATCTTTGCATGTTTCATATGCATTCTTGTCTAAAACGGTTACAAGAAAGCGTTTATTGCTACCAAAACAATTGGCCTCATAGCCCCAAAGCAGCGGTCCTAAATAGACTTGATGAAGTGACTCTACTGTCAACGACATGAATTTGTCTTCTCTCAACATGTCAACGTTGTCAAGCCCCCAAAGGATTAAATCATGTATTTTTCGATACACATTGCAAATGTTTCAGCATTTAATACGGCTCTATCCCGCTCTGGTGTATGAGCACTTCTATTCAAATTTGCATCCATATGTTACATTATTTACATTTCAGGTTATTTCAATGATGATAGCTTAGGAAACAATGTATAATTAAGTTTACCAATGCTATCGATATATGGGCTAACAAACTTCTTATCTTGTAAGTAACCTGTTATTCTAAAGTTAACCAACATTGCATGCACACTTAACCACGAGGATGAAAGTTCTGTAAGTATATTACTTCTTTGTGCGTCATCCGCATATTTACTGGGGTCAAAATCCAAATCAACATCTTTAACTCTCCCATAATGAAACACGTCCTCATAGTAAGATGCTAACACACAACCTGCTTTCCACATCTTTATTATGTTGGGCTTGTCAACCATTAGAGTAAAAGTTTGCCATGTTTGACTATTAATCATATACTTGATTAACGTCTCCAAATCTTTCATAGCATTTTGGAGTTCCTCTTTGGTTACTGATGGATGATTGTTGTTTAAGGTCGACTCTTGCTCGGGATTATTGTTGTTTTGCTTTGTATTTCGTACATACTCCAAGTCCACATTGCGGTCAAACATGTGGAATACGCATTTGTCTACCTCATCGTTCTTGTAATAAACGGTTAATCCATAGTCTGAATAGTCCACATCCATCCAACCAAAAGGTCCCATTGCCTCCAAAGGATATCCACGAAGTTCTACCTTAGGTGCTGTTTTGCTAACTACTTTCATTGGTTTGTCTGACATTTGCGGCCTCCCCAAATCATCATTAAACAACTTAACGATATAGCCGACGCCAGGAGTTATCTTATATCCTTTACAACCATTGACATTCTTCTCAACAGTTAAGGTGCGCACACATTGCTGCAAGTCACCAACAGGTGCCCCGTCTTGATACCGGTGGTGTTGCGTTGACTTGAACACGAAAGGCTTGATGGAATATTGCTGCTCCATGCGCTTCTTTCGTTCTTCTGCATCCGCCATACGTTTCCGATGTTCTTCTTCACTTCTCTGCT
Organism: uncultured Prevotella sp.; assembly: GCA_964602785.1. GTDB lineage: Bacteria > Bacteroidota > Bacteroidia > Bacteroidales > Bacteroidaceae > Prevotella. The sequence continues at coordinate 11,492 of CAZRSL010000059.1, read as the reverse complement.
TCTCTTGTTGCATACGTGCTTGCTGAAGCTGTTCTTGCCTCTCCGCCTCTTCCTTTGCTTGACGTTCTTTCTTCTTCTTAGAGAAGATAAAATCAAAAAATCCCATGTTCATATTATATTATCGGTGAGTTAATGCAAAATATATTTCATTCTTTAAATCTTCCAGGCTGTCTATTATATCAGCATAACGTGTTTGTTGTAATGCTTCATACATCTCTTCTAAAATTACATCTACAATTGCTTTTGGAACATGTCCTGCATTTTTGTAATATGACTCTATGCCATTGAAAGCATACGACACAAATGCTTTCCTTGGGGTAAGGCCATACATTCCCGCTTTTGGTATGACCATCTCCAACTCTCGTTTAAAGACAGAGGTCAAGTCATTCCAAATCAAGTCAGAGTTTAGCCATTCGTTCGTCGTAACATTAAAAGGATTGAAATTGGAGTTTTCAATCATTTGGCTGTACTTGTCTTCTTTATAAATCACCTGCATGGAACTTAGTCATTTATATTATCTTAACTCAAAGGTTACTGCGTACCCGTCCGAATACATGCTCCCAAATGTAATAATCTCAGGTTTCCCCATTAATGCTGCCAATTTATGTGTAGTATTACCGAGATTTACAATTCTTAATGGCTTTCCGTCTTTCCAGTATCCTTTGTGGGTAATCGACAATTCGCCACTCTCAAATAGTGTTACATCAGAGTCAAAAAGTATTTTGTCTCCTTTGCTTACAGTAATGTGCGTTTCTGTCTGTTCGATTTGTGCATCGTGCATACGCTTTGCCATCTCCAAGTATACAATCTCGTCGGCGTGAGCACCAACATTTACTTTTGCAAGTTCTAATCTGTTCATGTTCATATTTTCATTAGTATTATTAACAAGGAGAATCCTTGTCTTTGGTGGGATTCTCCTTGACAGATGTTGCGCTAATTGTTATTCCAGAATATGAGAGCCTCTGCTATCGTCATTGTAGGCAATGACGCCAATGTAGAGATTAAACTCCACATAGCTAATTCGGATTTTGCTATTTCACCATCAGCAGCCATAACTGCAGCAAGGAATCCTGTTACATACTTTTTCTGTCGATCATTCATCGAGGCAACAACGCCAATAGCATGGGGATACTCCATCGTGTCAGCTGTTTTCAAAATTCTCTTAGCAGCATCAGGATTAACTCCGAACTTAGCTAATTCCAAAGCAATTGCGGCCAACTCCTCTTGCTTAACTACACCGTCAGCAGCTGCCATAGCCATGGCAAGCTTTGAAATGGATGACATTTCTAATTCATTAAAGGTCATGATGTTTTGTTTTTTTGCCAAACGGCTCCCATGTTTGGCAGGTTGTCTTTTTAGGTTTGCTGTATATATGCAGAAAGGCGCAGGAGCCTCATCTTTTGCCCGCCCTGCAACTGGTGGCTCTCGCATGCCTTTCCTGCCAAGAACGGGCAACGCTGGGGAACCCACGCCTGTGTATGCGGTCCCCCGTCCTTGGTGTACCCTACAATGGATAAGGTACACACCGGACAAGGGCGTATACACGCCGTTGGGACATCCATCGTTGCCTTGTCTCGTGGCAGGTGTGTGAACTTGCGAGATTCCCAGTTGCCAAGGACAAGACGCCGGATAAACGTCTTTTGCCATATATGTCTGACGGCTGCCACCCAGTGTGGGTCGGCTGTCCGTCGTCTGCAAAGATAGCAAAAAGTTCCCGAGTTGCAATGCGTTCTGGCAGGAAAAGTTTGCGAGAGCTGTTGATTTCATTGTGTCGTGTGTCTTTGTGGCTGGTCAGATGCTGTCGATAGATTCGAATGCACTTGTCAGTGGTGCCATCTGCATGTCGGCGTATGAGATGCCCACGTCGACCCTGCGCCCGCTAACAGAGCCTGTGAAGCGGAGGATGAAACCGAAATGTGCCACTTGGCAAATGCTCGTCAGGGCCTTTACCGCAGGGTCGTCGCTGCCCATTGTCTTTACCATGTCGTTCTTAATTGCCAGTGCGTTTGCCCGAAGAGCCGATATGCTGTACATGCCTTCGTCCACGGTGATCACGGCGACGATGTTGCTGTCCTTTATCTGGTAGGCCGTTATGTCCATTCCTTGCGTCATTGGAGTGGGCAGCTGTTTCGAGTCGATGTCCACCCTCAGCTGCATGGCGTCGCGCAAGGCGGTGGGGGCATCCTCCTCTATCTCCGCCAACTTCTCTTTGATATATTCTTGCGACATCACGCTGGAGAATGTGCCGCCATTGCTGTCATCGATGTCGAGGCGGATGCCGAGGCCCTCGCCCGTTATCTGGTCGAAGAGTTTGCGCCCGCTATTGCCGCTTTGGATGAAGGATATGAGGAGCAGGTCGCGTGCGGCGTCGGGCGAGTCGGAGAAGGCCTTGACATCGACAGTGCCAGGCTTGAACTTCATCTTCAGCACGAGTAGGCCGTTGTCCAGTTCCGCACCTGTCAGCGTGGCCGCTCCGCCAGCGGTGGGGATGGGACATATACTGTTGATCTGCTCCACCTGCGAGCTGATTCTGTTGCTCCCGGAGTTGCGCACTTGCCTGGCTATCTGCCCGAAAATGAGGACTACTATCGACACGATGACGGCTATCTTCATCTGCGACCTCTTCTTCTTTGGCGGTTGGTCGTCGGCTGCTACCGTGCTTTTCGCTCCCATGCTCTCAGCCTTGCGAAAGCATAGCCGCGCCAGAAGGAGGCAGACGACCATAAGGAATATGGCCATAAGGAATGGCACATTGCCGATGAGGATGCTCGCTCCTCCACCCACAATGGCATACAGGGTTAGGATCCATCCGATAACTTTCAATACGGTTTTCATTGTTGATGATGTTTTTTAATTGTTGAGTTTCTGTATCTTTATGTCAGGAAATGGAAGAAAGTTAATGGAATATTTAAAAAAAATATTTTCTCTTGTCTGTCATTGTCTGCAAAAAACCTTAATTTTGCAGCATAAAAGAAACCACGTGGAATGAGACCCGCTTTGCAAATCGTTGTCATTTTTGGCTTTCTTGCCATGTTTATGCCAGCCCAGGCTGCCCGCCGCGCCCTTGTGGTGGGCATTTCCGCCTATCCGTCGTGGCGCGATAAGGGCATGGCGTGGCACGCAATCCACGGTGCCGACGACGCGAAGGCAATGCGCGCGTTGCTCAGGCGCAAGGGCTTCAGCGTCGCCATGCTCACCGACCGACAGGCCACGGCAGCGGCCATACGCGGCTCCCTCCGAAAACTTGCCACCCAGACACGCAGCGGCGACTTGGTCTACATCCACTTCTCGTGCCATGGCCAGCCCGTGGAGGACACCGACGGCGACGAGGCCGACGGATGGGACGAGGCCATCGTGCCCTACGACGCGGGGCGACGATATGTGAAAGGTGTGTATGAGGGCAGAAACCACATCATCGACGACGAGCTAAACCGCCTTGTCAGCGCCATCCGTCGCAAGGCCGGGCGGCGGGGCTTCGTCTATGTTGTGGTGGATGCGTGCCATAGCGGCGGCATTTCGAAACTTGACGCCGACACTGCAATAGTGAGAGGCACCGCCGATGGGTTCTCACCCCACGGCAAACTCTATGTGCCGAAGATAGACACGCGACTGACCATCCCGCTGCCCTCGCTCAAGGATGGAGCCGGAGCTTGCTACATCGAGGCTTGCCGCCCCTACCAGACCAACATTGAGATACGCACGCCGCAGGGATGGCGCGGCTCTCTGTCATACTACATCGAACGTGTGTTGGCCCACGAGCGTCTTGGCAACGACACTTCATGGACTGGACGGGTTGGCGTGAAAATGCGCCAAGACCAGCGGTTGTCCAAGCAGAATATGGTAACAGAAAAGAGCATGCCATGACAACCGATTTTACCAAACAGCAGTTGAACCAGTTTGCCAGTGAGCAGTGGCCCCGGGCAAGGGCGTGGATGAGAAAAAACTTTCCCGTCCTTTCCGACGACGACCTCGGCGACGTGTTTCAAGAGGCTTTCCTCACCTTGTACGACAATATCCGCACAGGCAAGCTCAGCGAACTGACCTCCTCGCTATCGTCCTACTTCTTCGGGATATGCAAGTACAAGGCCTTAGAGCGGGTAAAGGCACGGAAGAAGGACAGGCGAAGCTATGTATATGTAAGTATAGAGTTGGTCGATGACGAAATCCAGGATGATAAAATCAAGGAAATAATGTTAACCTCCGGCGTGGAAGAGACATTAAATGATAAAGAGGCGGACTTGGTGAGGCAGATGGTGCGCAGTATGCCTGAGCCATGCAACCGGTTGTTGTGGGGCTACTATTGGGACAACTTCTCGCTGAAGAGCCTCGCTATGCAGCTGGGCTATACCGCAGGTTCGATAAAGGTGAAAGCCATGCAGTGCCGCGACAAGTTCCGCCGCCGTTACAATGAACTAATCAAGCGACTGCGATGATGGACAACGACATAGAAAAAGGGTTGCGCGACGACGAGCGCATCAACGCTTTCCTGCGTGGGGAGATGAGCGGGGAACAGGAACGGCAGTTTCTCTCTGACGTGAAAACCAATCCATTGCTGCGCGACCGTGCCATTGCCACGTGCCGGATGGCTCATGGCATGAAGGCCGAAGGCCGTAAGCGCGACCGGCTGCTGATGGAGGCATTCAGAACAGCTGATGAAGTTAGCGTCAGGCAGATAGCGGCCAGCACAGTGTCGGCCAACGAGGCCAACGTGAAGATAGCGGCAAGCACAAGGCCAGGCAGTCCACGGGCCGCAAGGAAGAGACCTGTGCGCAGGGTCGTTGCCGCGCTGTCGGTGGCCGCCACAGTCCTGGCGCTTTTCGTAGTGGGACTTCAATATCGCGACTACCGCTTGACCACCGAGCTTGGCCGCCGCTATGCCACCGAGACACCTTACGACTCTGGCGGACTGGAGCGCGGCTCTAAGGGGCAGACCAATCAGCAGGTGGCTAAGGAGCTGACCGCCCTGTTCGCCAACGTGCGCACCGGCACCAATCTCACCGCCTCCATCAAGCGGCTCTGGCAACTTTGGGAGCTGTCGACGGCGGAAACCTACAACGACTACACCGACTATGCGCCGCTGATAGGCTGGCATCTTGCCGTGGCTTGCCTTGAGGACAACGACCGCGGCAGCGCCCGCGAGGTGCTCACCAAACTTCAGGCCATCACTGAGCCTGACAGCTATTACAACATTCGTTCCAAAGAATTGATGAGTGAGATGGAAACTTTATGAGAAACGCTTTGCTGGCTTTGTCGCTTTTGCTCGCTTCGGTCGCCGTCCATGCCCAGTCGCCAGTGGACAGTCTCGCCAGTTTCATCATGCGGGCTGACTCTCTAAGTGGAGCAAGAGCTGTCGCGGTCTTTGAGAAAAGGGTGCTGCCTCGTTGCAACGACTCCTTGCGGTGTGACTTCCTCTATGCCAAGGGCGCGTTTTTCGAGCGGCACCACGACGACGCACGGGCTGTGGCTTACTATCGCCGCTCGGCCTTGATGGCCGACTCAATGCGCTACTACGACCCTTCGTTCTTCGACTGCGCCCTGCGCACCATGCTGTGGGACAAAGACCACAATCGCGAGGCTGAGGGCATACGTCTCGGCCTCGCTGCCATCACGTCGCCACAGGCAAGCCAAGAGGCTTACCATGACATGCATACTGTTTACGTAACCCTTGCCGCAGTGATGAACCAAGCATACAAGTTCGCCGACGTTCCAGATGTTGCCACGAGAGGCATGCACTATGTCCGCCTACAGCTCAACCCCTCCCAAGACGACTATTACCTCCTGCCCTACACCGAGGCGGTGGCCTACCTGATGATGGGCAATGTGGCCAAGGCCGATTCCATCCGCCAGTTTATCAAGACTTCGGCCAGTTCTTCAGCGCAGATGACGCGGGCACTGTCCAATCTTGAAACCGAGATTGCGCAAGCAAAGAGCCATAGCTGGGCCGACCGCAAGCGCGAGGATGTGGAACTTTTGAACCAGATAATACGGCAATTGCCGCTGGCCGATTTCACCACTGCCAAAGGAAACGGCCTATTGCGCGAGTGGCTCCGACAGGTGAGGTTCATGCTCGGCTTCCTCTATTTCGACACCGACAGTCCAGCCGACGAAGCTCTGTGGCGCCGTCTGACGGCCGACCTCATCGGTTACTCCTTCTTTTTCATTCCCCGCATTCCAGAATGGACGGGCGAGCATTACAACAACGCCATATTGTGCAAGGACTTCCTTGCTCTACACACGGGCAAACTGAGCAAGAGCCTCACCACTTGGCAAGACATAGAGGAGCGGCTGCACGCCGATGAGGCTGCGGTGGAGCTGACGGTGCTGCCTGCCGAGGTGATGGTGCTCAGGAAAGGAGCGGCCAGGCCAATGGCCGTGCCTGTCGACACTCTGCTCTTCAACGATATCACCCGCCGCCTCGACGATGAGCCACTGGCCATCAGCCGTATGTATGCCACTGACGGGCCGCTGGCAAAACTTTGGAAAGCGGTGGAGCCACAGCTGCATGGCGTGCGCACGCTTTACATCTCGGGCGGCAGCGCTTTCAACCAGGTCAACTACGGCGCAATTCCCATTGACGGCGATAGCGTGGTGGCCGACCGGTACGATGTCCACGTTCTTCTGTCGTCATCGGATGCCGGAAAGCATCGCGACGATAATTTTATCTTCAAATCGGCTTACACCATAGCCGCCACGACATACAGTGAAGGGGAGGTTGTTGACAGCATGATGGCCACTGCACACATCAGCCACGGCCTATCTTCAGGCAACGCAGCGACAGTGGAATCGGTGGAAGCCTTGAGCGGGCACGCACCCGACATCATCCACCTGTCGTGCCACGGTTTCATGGATGCGCCTACATACGCCACAGAGCAAGCCACGGCTTACGCCGACACCACCACTACACGCTACAACACGTCGCTGTCGCTGTCGGGCTTGTTGCTCGCCGACGGCCGTATCACCTCGCGCCGCATGATGAACCTGGACCTGTCCCGCTGCCAACTTGCTGTGCTGTCGGCGTGCCGCAGTGCGCTGGGCGACAACACCAACCTGACGGGGCTGCCCTTCGGAGTGGCCTACGCGCTAAGGTTGGCAGGGGCCAAGCGCATTCTGTGCTGCTTGTGGAGCGTCTCGGAGAAAGCCACCGAGGCTTTCATGCGGCATTTCTACCATCGCCTATGCCTTGGTTCTTCCCCAAGGGTAGCTCTACGCATGGCGCAGCGCGACATGATGGATGAAGGCTACACCGACCCATACTACTGGGCACCGTTTGTAATTGTTGAGTGAGCGGTTTAACACAGCTGCTGATGACCACATCCATAGCGAAAACCAATGATTATATCAGAAATATATATTCAGACTGACTTATGCCAGAGGACTCAATAGGTTAAGAAAATTGCGGATAGTCATTATTTGTTATATCCAAGGAAATGTGATAACTTTGCACTGAAAATAAGACGCAGAAAGCATGAAACCACTCTACTCCATCATCATTTTTGTGGCACTGATTGGCTTGGCAGCCACATCGGGCATCAGCCGCTACCGCTTCGCCGAGGACAGCATCGTGGCCGATATGAACCAAGCCTTGGCTCGCACGCTGGCACAGAAACAGGACGCCTACATAACGCCCGACACCATCAACAGCTACCGCAGCCATCTGAGGATAGAGGCGCTGAGGCGCACGTCGCTCCTCTCGTATGCCACCGACGAGAAAGGGCGCGGACTGCGCAGCCGCAAGATGAGATGGAGCAAGGGGGACGGACAGAGCCTGACGTTTCAAGGCTACGCCAACTGCGACGCGGCGGCGGTGCTGGCCATGTCGGACCAGCGGCTGCCCGCGGCTCTGTCGGCGATGGCCATGATGTGGGCGATGATGTCGGTGGCTTATTTCCGATGGCGGCGCAAACACCAAGCCGCATTCGGCGACTTGACACTCGACGACGAAAGAAACCTCTTCGTGGCGGGCGGCGAGGTACTGGCGCTCACGCCTATGCAGCAACGTCTGATGGAGATGCTCTTCCGCGCCGACGGCCATCAGATGGGCAAGCGGCAGATTTGCAGCGAGTTGTGGCCGAAGAAGCCCGACGCCACCGAGACGCTCTACACGCTCGTGAGGCGGATAAAACCAGTGATAGCACGCGCCGGGCTGACCATAACCACCAGTCGCGGCAGGGACTACAAGCTGACGAGGATAGAGTGATAGTTTATAAACGGTAATTGCCAACAATTATCCAGCAATTATCAGCATTTCCTTAATCCTAATCATCTATTAATAGTCGGTGGCCACCCCTGTGGCGGCCATAATAGAACCTATCAATTTGCCTTGTTTTTGCAAATCTCATAAAAGTCATCTATGCCGATGCATATCACCTTTGGGAAGACTATATTCCGCAGCACATCGAAGTGCCTATCTTCGGTAACCACGAACTCAGCATTCGAGACGATGGCACAATCAACAAACTTGTTGTCGTCGACATCAACAGTAATCAGGTTGAAACTGAAATGTGGGTCAAATCGTCTGACGTTAGGCCGGAGAAGTATCGCACTTACAATGCTTTCTGAGACCTTAGTGGAGATGTTTCTCCCCAACACTTCAGCATATTCCTCTAAAATATCGTTGCTGACACACAAAGTAAAATCCCCCCTAAGAAATGCTTTCCATATTTCGAATATGGGCTTCTGACAGAAACGGACATTACAAGGACATTAGTGTCCAGCACTATGTTTTTTGACATCAGATACTCGCTTTGTGATAGGGTGTACGCTCATGCAGATGTCTGAAGCTTTCTATTTTTTCTTCCGACAGTTCGCCCTTGCTCCACATCCTTTCCATCTCCTCTTGTGCCTTTTGGGCGAAATAGTCAGACAGGGCTATTTGCATGTCATGCCATGCCTCTGGTGTCTTGACGAAAGACATCATCTCAAGAACTTTAAGTTGGGCATCATTGAAGTTGGCGTTCATTTTTCCCATTGATTTTCCATTTTTCTGCAAATATATTGAAATTCTTTTTTGCCACCAAATTAATTTCTGTTTTTTATTTACGACAATCCATAGAGCCGCTGACATCAACCAACATTCGGCATTTCGGGCATAATGAATCACCCCTACATCGAACTAATTGTGTTGCCAGTGGCTGACAATAAAATGTCAGCCAAATGTCAGCCTCTTTTTTATGCGCTTTCAGCGGCAACAACTACTTTTGCCGCATGAAAATCATCATAATGACATTCCTGCTCTTGGCCGCCGCGACACAGGCCAAGGCACAAACCGACACACTGGCACAGGACTCCACCGTCAGACTCGACGAGGTGGTGGTGAGGGCAGCCAAAGTGGCAACACGAGACGACGGCATCACCTACATTCCGTCGGCTGGACAAAAAGCGGCATCGACCGACGGCTACAGTCTGTTGGCCCGTCTACAGATGCCGACGATCAGGGTGAGCGAGACGAGCCACCAAGTGAGCGCGGTGGACAACAAGGGCGTGCAGATTAGACTGAACGGCAGCATAGCCACACGGGGCGACCTGATGGCGATGGACCCGAAACTGGTGCGCAGTGTGGCACTGATCAACCGCCCCGGCGTGCGTTACGGGGCCGACATTGGTTACGTGATCGACATCCGCACGCGCCGCGCCGATGAGGGCTACAGCCTCGGCGCCAACCTGACCAACTCGCTGAGGTCGTGGGCGGGTCAGAACATGGTCTACGCCAAGTGGAACCACCGCAAATCGGAGCTGTCGCTAAGCTACACCTTCGGCTACAACGACACACGGGGCACACGGCTGAGCGAACAGGCCGACTACACGCTCAACGACGGGGCACATTATTATATCACACGCGCAGACTCAGCACGACGCAGCCGCGACTTCGGCAACCTGCTGCAGCTGAAATACAGTCTGGCCGACTCGGCGAGCTACGTATTCCAAGCCACACTGTCGACCGACTTCGACCACGACCCTGGCTCCACGCGCTTCCGCCGTTTCGGCGAGTCGTCGCAGCCCGCCTCTATGACACAGCTCTACAGCCGCAGCACCAGTTTCTCGCCCGTGCTCGACCTGTACTTCTTCCATACGCTTGGCTCCCACCAGTCGCTCACAGCCAACGTGGTGGGCACGTCGATCGCCACCGACGAGACACAACGCCACGACGAGGGAGGACGCTATGCCTACGACGTTGACGGCAACACGTGGTCAATCACGTCGGAGGCCGTCTACGAGAACCGCCTGCGCCCTTTCACACTCTCGTTCGGGTTCAACCACCAACTGAAATACACTCGCAACAACTATTCGGGCGACGTGGACTCGGAGAACAAGATGCACAACAGCAACCTCTACCTGTTCTCACAACTGAAGGGATCGGCGGGCTCGCTCGGCTACACCGCGGGGCTCGGCGTGAACAACGCGCGCTATAGCCAGGGCGGCCACAGCTACAACTACTGGCTGCTGCGCCCACGGGCCTCGCTGAGCTACAGGCTGGCGAAGTGGCTCCGTGCAAGCTACGACTTCCAACTGTCGCAGCACAACTCGCAGATAGCCATGATAAGCGACACCCGCATCAGGACGAACTCTATGGAATGGAACGTGGGAAATCCGGACGTGGAACCCAACAGCGTGATCACCCACGGCCTAAGCCTGAGCTGCCAGACCAATCGGGTGTTCTCACAAATGTATGCCGAGTGGCGGGAGAACCGCGACTGCAACATGGCTCACTATGAGCGCACCGCCGACAACCAATTCCTCTACTCGCAGAGGAACCAGCCCCACGTCAACATGCTATACATCAGCAACTACACAAGCTGGAGCATCGTGCCCGACAAGCTCTCATCCACGCTCAACTGTGGTTTCTACCGCTTCTTCAACCGTGGTGATGACTACAACCACTGCCTCTCGTCGTGGCTCATCGGCCTCGGCCTGCAAGCCTATCTGGGCCAATGGACACTCAGCGCATACGCCGACAGCGGCTACAAATTTATGGAGGGGGAGACGTGGAACCACCAGGAGGCCAACTCGCAACTGCAATGCAGCTACCGCATGGGAGCTCTGAGCCTGAGCCTGATATACGAGCATCCGCTGCAAGCCCACCCGCGCACTGCCCACAGCCAGCTCACGAGCAGCTACATCCATAAGCTGACCACCTTGCGCAATGCCGACTACGGCAACGCCATCTACCTGCAACTGAGCTATCGCCTGCAGCGTGGCCGCAAGTATGCCGACCACAACCGCACAATGAAGAACAGCGACCACCAGACGGGGATAATGTAGTTCTTCTTCATATATCTTCCTTTGCAGTGGCCGCCCCTGTGGCGGCCATAGAGCAATGTCCTTTCCTATTTATAAATAGGTCGAACATCAATTATGGCCGGCACAGGGCACGGCCACTGCACTGGACATCCTATTCGTAGGGGCATGATTCATCATGCCCGTAACAATGTCATTTCCTATTTCCTGTCTTTCCGATGTTGTAAATTCTTAAATAAAGAGCGTTGATTATCAAT
>CAZRSL010000058.1:12357-18489 GCA_964602785.1 uncultured Prevotella sp. | reverse complement strand
TCCCTGACACAGAGGGGCGACCCCGATAGGGTCGATTGTTTGGAGAGCCTGTGATCCCGTGGGTGCAAGCACCCACGGTTATCGAGCGGTGATGCCTCTGGCATCATCTGTTTCTAACGACCGATTTGGGTTCAAGGGGCAAGGCCAATGTTTATGTGGATCTTTGACAATGGCGCAGCGGTTCAATAACGCCTCGTTTACGGTGTTCGACACGTGTGGGAAATGTTTGCGACACGTGTGAAAATTGTTTTTGACACGTGTCGCAAACATTTCCCACACGTGTCAGAAACTGTAGAGGCAGCTCAAATGAGACACAACACTACCCTCGCCCACTCTTAACGCGGTCGAGAAAGTCGGTGGGAGTGATGCCAAACTCCTGCTTGAAGAGGCGGCGGAAGTAGGAAGGCGAGCTGTAGCCCACACGGACATAAAGCTCGTTGATGCTGATGGCAGGCTCGGCCCTCATTATCTTGCATGCCTCCTTCAGGCGGATGCTGTTGATGAAGCCCGTCACGCCCTGCCCCGTCAGCGCGCGCAACTTCTTGTAGAGCGAGCTCGACGACATGCACAGGTCGGAGGCGAAACGCTCGCGGTCGTAGCTTTCCACCATAATGTTGGCCTTGACCACCTCAACACACCGCTCCATAAACTGCTTGTCGGGGTCGCTGTAGTGCTCGGTGGCGGGATTGTAGTCCTCCTCTTGCATGAACTTCCGCCTGATGCGCTCGCGGTTGGCTATGATGTTGTCGATGCGCAGCCTGAGCGACTCCATGCTGAACGGCTTGGCCAGATAGTCGTCGGCCCCGACGCGGTAGCCCTCATTGCGGTCTTGCCACCCCACCTTGGCCGTGAGGAGGATGACTGGCAGCATGGCGAAATCATCGTTCTTCTTGATCTGACGCGTCAGCTCCAAACCGTCCATCACCGGCATCATCACATCTGACACCACCACATCTACCGCGCTCCGACTGAGCACGTCGATGGCTTGTTGGCCATTGGTGGCTGTGAGCACGTTGTAGCCCTTGCCAAGTTCGGCGGCCATTATGCCGAGCAGGTCGGTGTTGTCCTCCACCACGAGCACGGTGTATTCCTTTGTGCCTCCGACGGCAACAGGTTCTGTCTGCCCGGTGCTGACAAAGGCCAAATTGCCCTTCGAAACTGCGACATCCATCTTCTCGTTGTCAATCTCAGAGGCGGAATAGGCTTCCTTGCCGATGGGGAACGCGACGGTGAACGTGGTGCCCTGCCCCGGTTGGCTCTGACAACTGATGGTGCCGTGGTGCAGGTGGACGAGGTCGCGCGTCAGCGAGAGGCCGATGCCCGTGCCCATGGTCTTCATCAGGCGGTAGTTGCCGTCCATGAAGCGCGAATAGAGGTGCTTCATCTTCTCGCGGGATATGCCGATGCCATTGTCGCTCACCCTCACCACAGCCAAGCCGTCGACGCTGAAGTCGAGCGAGACCTCGATGTGGCCGTTCTCAGGCGTGTATTTTATGGCGTTGGAGAGCAGGTTGTACATTATCTTGTCCATCTTGTCGGAGTCGAACCATGCGGCCTCGAGCCTGTGGTCGACAGATAGTTGGCTGAACTCGATGCCGATGCTCTTCTGCTGTGCCAACGGGCGCAGGTTGGCGCACTCCTGGCTGAGGAAGTCGGCCAGACTGCCCTCGCCCACTTGCAGCACCACCTTGCCCGAGCTCATCTTGTCGGCCTCCAGTATCTGTCGAAGCAGTCGCGTGAGTCGGGTTATGTTGTTGTGAATCACGGCGTATGACTCCTGAGCCACATGGCTGCGCTCGGCCTCGGCGAAGGCTGATATTACTGAGATTGGCGTGAGCAGCTCGTGGGTCAGATTGGCAAACACGCGTGCTATCTGCAACTTGTTCTGCGTGCGGATGCGCTGGCGATACCACACCGAGGCCAGATAGACCGCGGCCACAACGAGCAGCGCATAGATGAGGAAAGCCCACCACGTGGCCCACCATGGCGGCAGCACGCGTATGGCCACCGTGTAGGGCATCTCAGCCCAGCGGCCATTGGCGTCGGTACACCTGAGTCGGAACGTGTAGCGGCCAGAAGGCAGATTCTCAAACGTGGCACTGTGGCGCCCCTGCTCCACCTGTATCCACCCGTGGTTGTAGCCGTCAAGTCGGAAGGCGTAGCTGCAAGCCTCCTCGGCGGCAAAGTCGAGGTTGGAGAAGCTGAGCTCAAGGCGGCTTACGTCGTGGGGCACTCGTATCTCATTGGTGTAGGATGGCACCAAACGACTTATCCGCCGCCGGGCCGCGCTGTCGAGCTCGTCGTAGGCCACACCGTCGACAGTGATGCCGTTGATGGCAAGGCGCAATTTGGGGGCTTTGCCACTGCCCAAACGGCGTGTGTCGACGGCCACAATGCGGCTGACAGAGCCAAAATAGATGGTATGGCCCAGACGGAACACCGAGTTCTCTTGCAGCGTCAAAGTGCTGCCAGGGCCAGGTATGTAGAAACGGCGAGTGTCAATTTGGCCATCTCTCTTGACGGCTATCCTCATCAAGAAGTTGATGCCAGCGACCCACACGTTGCCATCCTCGTCGCTGATGGCGGAGTAGAAACGACCGTCGGCCACACGCTCGCCGCTGAGCCTGACAAGCTCGCCCGCAGAGGTGATGAAGAGCATCTGCCCCTGCGTGTCCTCGGCGCAAGAAATGGCCCCGGTGGCCGGAAAGAGTCCGTTCTGGGTGTTCATAGGCCTCACCTTGACAGCTCCGGCCTCAACGAGGAGCACGCCGTTGTCGCGGGTGCATATCCACACTCGCCCCTTGCGGTCTTGCATCAGATGGGTCACCTCGCCCTTGCCGAAGTCGGGCACGTAGCGGGAGAGCGGGATGTTGAAGCCCTTTCCGCCCTTGTCAATCACAACCACATTCTCGGTCTGGCCTATCCACAACCGCCCATGTCTGTCCTCGACCATAGAGTAGACACCATGCTCGCGGATGTAGGGCAGATTGGAACCGTCGAAGTGCTCCACGCGCCCATTGGGCGCTATCTTGAGCAACCCGAAGAATGTGTTGCCTATCCATATATTGCCGTAGCGGTCGAGGAGCGACGAGCCGGTCGACGTCATCTTCACGTCCTCGCCTATTCCTGAGAGCTGGGCTATCGAGCGGTAGTGGAGCGAACGGTCGATGGCGACGTCGAAAGTGGATATGCCGGATGTCTTCGACAGCAGCCAAAACAGGCGACCGTCGCGGCTCACCAAGCTGTTGATGCCTCCGCGCAGCATACCGTCGTCGTAGCTTGGCACCGCCATGAGACGGAGTGGCGAGGAATAGGAGGTGTAGAAATCGAGTCCGTCGGTCTTCTTGGCCAAGGCGATGGTGCCGAGATTGTTGGTGGCCACAAAGGCGTTCATGTCGTCGCTGTGGTCGCGCTCCACGGTCATGTTGAGCCGCTTGTCTATCCTGTAAACCACGCTGCGCGAACTGGCCAGCACTGTGCCGTCGGGGCTTGCCATGATGTTGTAGATTGGTTCGGCCACGTTGGTGGCAAACCTCCTGACCTGCGGTTTTGCGCCCGCTGGATTCTCTACAAGCCGAAGGCCGTCTTTCCAACTGCCCGCCCAGAGGCGGCCTTGGGTGTCCATCTGTAGGCAGAACACATTGGCGCAACCGACGTCAATTCTCCGCAACCGCCCTGTTGCCTTGCTGAGCATCCACAATCCATCAGCCCACGTGCCGAAGAATATGTGGCCGTGGCGATCACTTGTTATGCCCTTGGCGCTGAACCTCCCAGTGCCGGAAACGGTGGTGAACTTGCCGGCATGGCGGTCGAACCTGACCAAACCAGCCTCGGTGCTGGCCCACACATCGCCGTCATGGTCGAGATGGATGAAAGATATTATCTTCTGCCGGGCTGTGGGCATCTGGTAGACGCGAGTGCGGCGGGTCGACAAGTCCATGAGCGTGATGCCGCTTGTGGTGCCTATCCACAGGCGGCCGCGGCCGTCGGCTGCAAGGCTCTCTATGTTGTTGTTAGAGAGCAGCGACCGTGCCTCAAGCGTGTTGCGGTAGAGCGAGAAGTCGTAGCCGTCGTAGCGCAGCAACCCCGCCGAGGTGCCTATCCAGAGGTAGCCTTTCTCGTCGAAAGTGATGACTTTCACCTGGTCGGACACTGGCAGCGACACATGGCGCGACGGCTCCATGGCCCACGCCAACGGCGACACGAGCAAACACAGCAAAAACAATGGACGCAACAAGTATCTCATCTGGTTAGATTATTAAGGTAACGACTTAGGTTGTTGAATCACAGTGCAAATTTAGCAAGAAAAAATGAAATGGCAAAGGAATTTGAGAATGGAGTTCTCAAGAAATCTAACCTGCAATATTCATAGACAATATCCACTTGCATTGGCCATCAGCCCTTACATCCACGGATAGAGCCGGAACAAAGAGCCATGGTCGCCCTCCCCTTCATAGTCGGCACTAATGGACAACTGCGAGCATATCTCGCCGATGGAGTCATCGGACAAATGGGCCGTCAACTCCAGAAAAAACATGCCAGAAGGCTGGTCGTAGCGCAAGTCCCACACGCCAAGCCCCATGGCATCAACCGCAGCTGTTATCGAGTCGGCCAAAGGCCAGCTGTTCTCATACGTCATAGCCGCTGCTCCTTTATCGCAAAATAACGCTTGCGGATGATCCACACTCGCAGTAGCCACACGGCGAAGAAGCCATTGCTTACTATCTCGTAGACCGTGCCCCACGGCTCTGGCACGTGGACAAACCGTTTCAGCACCCACAGCACCAAGTCGAGGTTGAACAGCCAGTTCCACAGCCGCTCGCGGTCGCCAAAGGTGAACAAGATGGTGGAGCCAGGCTGCGCGTCGAATTCCACCGTTGATTCAATAAACCAATACATACTCCTGATGGTCAGGTGGTAATGGCCTGACGGTACGCTGATCTTCACCTTGCGCTTCATCACGCCGAGCAACTGGCCGTTGATGAGCACATAGTGGGGCAGCATCGACATCAGCTTTCCCCTGGATTGTATTACGAGAAGTGATTGCATGGATGGCTTTTCTGTAGACTTCTTTCCGTCTGCAAAAATACAAATATTCTGGCAAAAGGCCATAACAAATCTAATCTAAGACTACCTCTGCTATCAACGGTTCACAACTGTGAAACGATGTGCAAGCCACAGTAAATTGGCTGAAATCAAGGGCTGCCAAAACAAAGAAAGAGGTTATAACATCAAGTTTCGGAAGTATTGTAAAGTGCTGACTTTAAGCTGTAAACCCATCGTAGGGGCATAATTTATCATGCCCGCAATCGGCAAAATCGGTGCATTCCGGACATGATAAATCATGCCCCTACTATTTCACAGCCATTGGCTTCAATGAATTATGTACTCCCGAAACTTGAATAGCGTAAAATTAAACATCGACCCGAGCAGGGTCGCCGCTGTTGAATACTTGACTTTCAGTCTTTTACGACAGAGCGGCGACCCTGCCCGGGTCGATTCTATGAGATGTTTAGTATACCCCGCCTCACTTTGCATTCGCAAAGATGAGGCGGGGTTAATTTATGGTGCGGCCTTCGGCCTCATTTTTTATACACCCTCATAATATATAATAAGGTGTGACAAATGCCGTGTGTTGCTTATCTGTGGCCGCCGATGGCTCCACTCGACGCCTTGGCTGTGGTGGCGGAGCGGGTCGGGGTGGTTTGGCGGCTGCCGCCGAAGCTGTGGCTTGCCGAGGAGCTTTGCCGTGTGACTTGCGTTGCTGTACTCATCGTCTGCCGGTTGGTGGCCGACTGGCTATTGGCTATGCGCCCCAGCGAACTGCGGTTCTGCACTGTCGCGTTGTTGCTGCCTGTGCTGACGCGGCTGCCATTGCCGAAGTTGCGGTTGTTGGTGGTGGTTGTCGTAGTCGTGGTGGTCTTGGTAGTGGTGGTTGTGGTGCGGCTGCCATTGCCAAAGCCGCCATTCTTATTGGTGGTGGTGCTCAGCCGCTTGCCGTTGCCAAAAGTGCGGTTGCTCGTGCGCAGCACTTTGGTCGTGGGATGGGTCCACGTGCGCGACGTGTAGTAGTTCTCACGGTTGCCGCCCCGATAAGTAACGTAGACCTTGGGCTGCACGTAGTAGAAGCGG
>CAZRSL010000058.1:0-12347 GCA_964602785.1 uncultured Prevotella sp. | reverse complement strand
GGCGTATAGTAGTCGTATACGAGGTAGTTCCACGTGTTGTTGCTCCAGTAGACGGGACGGTAGAAATACTCAGCTGTCAGGTAGGCGTTATACTGCCAGTCGGCCATTATGCTCTGCAGCTCCAGATTGCGCCGCCGCCAGTATATGCCGTAGAGGTCGCCCGCGTTGTCTATCGACATCAGGTAGTCGAGGTTGATTTCGTAGGCTGCCTCATACTGCTCCTCAGTCAGGTTGAGTTCGTAAGCCATCTTGTCGGCCAAGAAGAGCGCCTGCTCGCAAGCCTCCCTGTAAGTCATTGCTTGGGCCGATGCCGCTATCGTCAGCATCATGGCCGCCATCATCATCTTCATGGTCTTCATAGTCGTATGCTTTTTATGGTTCGACATGTTTGTTATCTCTTGTTTTCTGATGCAAAGTTAGCCATTATTGGGTTTGCCGGCAAGTGGCAATCCCTATCTATCGGTCGGGTTTCCCTATTCTTGTGGGGATTTCCCCCGCTGTGGAGCCCTGCGCTGGCGGTATTCGCGCGGCGAGCAGTGGGCGTGCAACTTGAAGAAATTGGTCAGTGCGCTTTGGTCCTTGAATCCCAAAGCGAAGGCTATCTCGCCTATCGTCTTGTCGGTGGAGCTGAGCATGTTGCATGCCTCGTGGAACGTGCGGTTGGTGATGTGGTCGTTGACGGTGTTGCCTGATATTTCCTTCACCACGCGGCTCAGATATGTGGTGCTCACGCTTAGTTTGTCGGCGTAGAACTGCAACTGCCGCTCCCGACGGAAGTTCATCTCCAGGAGGTGGAGGAATATGCGGTAGATGTTCTCCTTGTGGCGGAAGTCGGGGGTGAGGCTGTTGCTGTTGTAGGGCAACTCGCTGATGTAGAGTTTGCATATATGCATCAGCGCCCGCAACATCTCCTCCTTGTAGAGGTGCATATAGTGGATGGCACACCGGATTTGGTGGAATATGCCGGCCAAGCCCTGCGTCTGATCCTCAGAGAGTTGGTAGATGGTGTTGTAGCGCGAGGGGATGCCCGGTATCTGCGCGTCGGTGCCCTGGTTGCTGAGAATCACGCTGTCGTAGAAGCCACTGTCGACAAGCAGCCCCACCGACATGGCGTCAGCCCCATTCTCTATCTTGACAGGCTGGTAGGGCGTGAGCACGAGCAGGGAGCCCGGCCCGACGATGTAGTCGTGGCCTCCAAGCGACACTTGCGCCGATCCTTCGAGCAACAGGCTGAGTTCGTAGCAGCAGATACGGTCGGTGATGGCACGCAAATCGTGCCGCCCTCCCTCTTCCGACGAGAAGTAGGCTATCGTGGCGCCGTATATATCGGTGATGTTATATCGGGCCGCAAGCTCTGGCAACGTTAGGTTAGCTGGCATTGGTTGTGCAAATGTAGTCAATAGTTTCGGAATTTGCAAATAAAAAAAGGTTTTTTATAAATGAGCAAACCCGAAAACTGACTAACTTTGCAGCCGTAAGAATTGACATAAATCAAATAGTCTAACACCAATCAACAAACCGACCTCAAGATATGGCCACAACTATCATCCTAATTCAGCTCGCCATCGTGCTGGCGCTCATCTTCATCGGCGCACGCGTGGGTGGCATCGGCCTGGGCATCTTCGGCATGCTCGGCGTTTTCATCCTCGTCTATGGCTTCGGCCTTACGCCGGGCAAAGCTCCTATCGACGTTATGATGATCATTCTCGCCGTAATCACGGCCTCGGCGGCTCTGCAAGCCACTGGCGGACTGGAATATCTGGTGGGCGTGGCGTCGAAATTCCTGCGCAACCACCCCGACCACATCACCTTCTACGGTCCGCTCTGCACGTGGCTCTTCTGCCTTGTGGCCGGCACAGCCCACACCTGCTATTCTCTCTTGCCCATCATCAGCGAGATAGCGCAAGCCAACAAGATACGCCCGGAGCGCCCCGTGAGCCTCGCCACAGTGTCGGCCTCGCTCGGCATTACCGGAAGTCCCGTCTCGGCGGCCACCGCGGCCATCGTGTCGCAGGACCTGCTCGGCGGCCAAGGCATCGAGCTGGGCACGATACTGATCGTTTGCATTCCCGCCAGCTTTGTGGCCATACTCGTGGCGGCATTGATAGAGAACCACGTGGGCAAGAACCTCGTCGACGACCCTGAATACCAGCGTCGCGTCAAGGCCGGCATCATCAACCCGGAGAAGGACGCCGAGAACCTGCGCAGCTTCGAGTCGAAGCCGGAGCCCCACGCCAAGCACGCCGTGCTGGCCTTCCTCTTCGGCGTGGCACTGGTTGTGCTGTTTGGCTTTATGCCGAGCCTCCGTCCTGAGGGCTGCACCATGTCGGAAACCATTGAGATGGTGATGATGAGCGACGCCATACTCATCCTGCTCGTGGGCAAGACAAAAGTGAGCGAGGTTACCAAGGGCAACATCTTCACCGCCGGCATCAACGCCGTGATAGCCATCTTCGGCATCGCATGGATGGGGTCAACATTCTACACGGGCAACGCCGACGCCATCAACGGCGCACTGTCGGGCATGGTCGACACCGCCCCGTTCCTCTTCGCCGTGGCCTTGTTCCTGCTCAGCATTATGCTCTTCTCGCAGGCCGCCACCGTCACCACGCTCTATCCCGTCGGCATCGCCCTCGGCATCAACCCGATGCTGCTGGTGGCCATGTTCCCGGCTGTCAACGGCTACTTCTTCCTGCCCAACTACCCGACGGCGGTGGCTGCCATCGGCTTCGACCGCACCGGCACGACGCACGTGGGCAAATATGTGGTGAACCACTCGTTCCAGATACCGGGCTTCACCACCACGATTGTGGCCATAGCCGTCGGCTATCTGATCACGCTCGCGCTCTGACACATAATATAAATATGAACATTTCTAACAACAAAAACCATATTATCATGAAAAGACAAGCAATCGTTCTGACCGTCCTGATGCTGATGGTCACACTCATCACGGCCACGGCCAAACCCAAAATCCGCATCATAGCCACTGGCGGCACAATAGCCGGAGTGAGCCAGAGCGCAACCTCGTCGGCCTACGGTGCCGGACAGGTGGGCATTCAGACTCTGATCGACGCTGTGCCGCAGATAAAGACACTGGCCGACGTGAGCGGCGAGCAACTCGTCAACATCGGCTCGCAGGACATGAACGACCAAGTGTGGCTGCTGCTGGCCAAGCGCATCAACCAGCTGCTCAATGAGGAAGGCTACGACGGCGTGCTCATCACCCACGGAACCGACACCATGGAGGAGACAGCCTACTTCCTCTCACTCACCGTCCACAGCGACAAGCCTGTCATTCTGGTGGGCTCCATGCGCCCGTCAACCGCCATCTCGGCTGATGGCCCGGCCAACATCTACAATGGCGTATGCGCACTTGTCGACCCGGCCACCAAGGGCCACGGCGTTATGGCCTGCATGAACAACGAGCTCTTCGAGGCCAAGTCGCTCATCAAGACCCACACCACCGACCTGGCCACATTCAAGGGCGGCCTCTACGGCGAGACGGGCTACGTCTACAACGGCAAGGCTGTCTATCTGCACAACAGCGTGTCGAAGCAAGGACTTCAGTCGGAGTTCAACGTCGACAACCTGACCGAACTGCCGAAGGTGGGCATCGTCTACGGCTACGCCAACTGCTCGCCGCTGCCCATGCAGTCGTTCATCAACGCCAAGTTCGACGGCATCGTGCTGGCCGGCGTTGGCGATGGCAACTTCTACAAGGACGTGTTCGACCAGGCTCTGCTGGCCCGCAAGCAAGGCATACAGATAGTGCGCTCCAGCCGCGTGCCATTCGGCCCGACCAACCTCAACGGTGAGGTCGACGACGCCAAGTATGAGTTCATCGCCTCGCTCAACCTCAACCCGCAGAAGGCCCGCGTGCTGCTCATGCTGGCCCTGACCAAGACCCACGACTGGCAGAAGATACAGCAATACTTCGAGGAGTACTAAACCCGACATCAAAGCAACGCAATGAAAGCCATAGCCATACTTACAGCGGCCCTTATGCTGCCGATAGCAGCCTCAGCCCAAGGCAACAACACAGGAATGGGAGGCAACGACGAGGGTGGCCCGAGCCTGATGGAGCGCATATTCAAGCTGGAGAAGAAGACCGACGCGTTCAACGTCTACTTCAACTATGCCGCAAGCTTCCAGGAGATGGACGACGGCGACCAGTGGAGCTCGTCGTTCAAGAACAAGCAGGCACGCATCGAGATAAAGGGCAACATCACCGACAAGCTCAGCTACCGCTTCCGCCACCGCCTGAACAAGGGCAACCAGGCACAGAGCGAGGACAACTTCGCCAAAGCCACCGACATTCTGATGGTGGGCTACCAGTTCTCGCCAAAGTTCTCAGTCCAGGCTGGTAAGATGTGCCAGAACTACGGAGGTTTCGAGTTCGACGAGAACCCGATGTACATCTATCAATACTCCGACTTCCTCGACTACTCTGACAACTTCATGACGGGTGTGAACTTCTCCTACAAGCCCCATCCCACTCAGGAGCTGGATCTGAACATCACCGACACCTACAACAACAGCTTCAGCGACGAGTATGGCTCCGACGCCCGATCGCTCGACAAGGGCGGCCACGTGCGCCATCTGGAGAAGAGCAACCACCCGCTGACCTACATCGGCCTGTGGATGGGCAACTTCTTCGGCAACAGGCTGCAAACGCGCTGGTCGTATGTGTTTAAGACTTTGGCACGCCACAGCTACACACGCGAGGTGCTCATCGGCGAACAGCTCAACCTGCCCCGTCTGCAGTGGTACTTCGACTACATGATGGCCGACGAGGACATCGACCGCCAGGGCGTGGCCACTGCCGAGGCCGGAGCCTATCTGGCCGAGCGCGGAGCCACGGTGCTGGGTGGAGTCCACTACAACTCGTTTATCACCAAGCTCAACTGGCAGTTCGCACCGCAGTTCAACCTGATGGCCAAGGGCGGCTACGAGACGGCCAGCGCCAAGCACGACGAGACATTCAAGGACTACCGCAAGGCGTGGCTCTACATAGCCAGCGTGGAGTACTACCCAGTGAAGCATGAGGACTTCCGCATCTTCCTGGCCTACGTCGGCCGCCACTACGACTATAACGACCGTGTGAAAGCCTACGACCTGAGCGACTACAGCACCAACCGCATTGAGCTGGGATTTATGTATAGAATAAAAGTATTTTAAGTTGAAAGTTGGAAGTTGAAAGTTAGAAGTTAGAAGTTAAAAGTTGAAAGACCAAACTTCAAACTATAAACTCAAAAACTTAAAACTTCAAACTTAAAACTTCAAACATAAAACTTCAAACTATAAACTTTAAACTATATACTTTAAACTTCAAACTTTAAACTTCAAACTATAAACTTCAAAACTA
The DNA here is from genome assembly GCA_964602785.1 of uncultured Prevotella sp. Classification (GTDB taxonomy): domain Bacteria; phylum Bacteroidota; class Bacteroidia; order Bacteroidales; family Bacteroidaceae; genus Prevotella. The sequence continues at coordinate 6,979 of CAZRSL010000058.1, read as the reverse complement.
TAAACTTATAATATCATGGAAAATTATCGTATCGAATCAGACCTGTTGGGCGAGCTCAAAGTGCCCGCCGAGGCTTATTATGGAGTGCAGACACAGCGCGCTCTCAACAACTATCACATCTCGCGCAAGAAGATGTGCGACTATCCCGACTATGTCATCGCCATCGCCTACGTCAAGCTGGCTGCCATACAGACCAACCACGCTCTGGGAGTGATCGACGACGAGGTGAGCGGAGCCATCGAGCAGGCTTGCCGCGAGATCATCGACGGCAAACTGCACGACCAGTTCCCCATCGACATGATGCAGGGTGGCGCTGGCACATCGGTCAACATGAACGCCAACGAGGTGATAGCCAACCGCGCCCTCGAAATCATGGGCCACAAGAAGGGCGAATATCAGTACTGCTGGCCCAACGACCACGTCAACTGCGGCCAATCGACCAACGACGTCTATCCGACAGCCTTCCGTGTGGCCTTCATCCGCCTCAACAAGACCCTCGTGGCCTCGCTCACTGGCCTCATCTCGGCTCTGCGCTACAAGGCTGAGGAGTTTGGCAACGCCATCAAGATGGGCCGCACGCAGCTGCAAGACGCTGTGCCTATGACCTTCGAGCAGGAGTTCAACGCCTACGCCGACAACCTGGAGGAGGAAATCCTCAATCTGGAGCGCAACGTTAAGCTGCTCCACGAGATCAACATGGGTGGCACAGCCATCGGCACCGGGCTGAACGCCGTGCCAGGATTCGCCAAGCTGTGCGCCGCCAACCTGAGCCGTCTGACGGGCGAAAGCTTCGTGTCGTCGCCCGACCTCGTTGAGGCCACACCCGACACCGGCGCCTACGTCAGCTATTCATCGGCTCTGAAGCGTCTGGCCGTCAAAGTGTCGAAGTTCTGCAACGACCTCCGACTGATGGCTTCCGGCCCACGCTGCGGTCTGCACGAGATCAATCTGCCGCCGATGGCTCCAGGCTCGAGCATCATGCCGGGCAAGGTGAACCCCGTGATTCCCGAGGTGGTCAACCAGACTTGCTTCAAGGTGATCGGCAACGACACTACCATAACCATCGCCGCCGAGGCCGGACAACTGGAGCTGAACGTGATGGAACCAGTCATCGTGGAGTGCATGTTTGAGAGCCAGACGTGGCTGAGCAACGCCTTGGACACGCTGACCGAGAAGTGCATCCTCGGCATCACCATCAATAAGGACCACACCTACGAGATGGTGAAGAACTCCATCGGCATCGTTACAGCCCTCAACCCCATCATCGGCTACAAGAACTCCACTAAGTGCGCCAAGGAAGCTCTGGAGACCAACAAGTCGCTCTACGACGTGGTACTTGAGAAGGGACTGATGACCAAGGAGGAGCTCGACAAGGCTCTCGACCCGAAGAACATGCTGCAAGGCCACAAGTTCACATACAAGGGCCGCAACCCGGAGAAATAACCCAATCTAACTGACCTTTATTGATAGTCGCCGCTGGCCGGACAAGTTCTGGACAGCGGCGAAATTTTGTCAGTCGACTACAAGTATGAATGAATTAGTTGGAAATTCAAGCCACGCCGACTTGCAAGCCTCAATGGAAATGGCTATCTTTGCACTGGAAAGCTAAAACCCGCATCACAATGAAGAGAACACCTTTGCTGCTGGCCTGCCTGCTTGGCGGCGCGGCCATGGCCCAAACCATCGACCTGTCGGGGCAATGGCAGTTCAGCCTCGACCCCTCCAAGGGCTACACCGAGACTGTGGAACTGCCCGGCACCATGGACGAGAACCACAAGGGCACACCAAACAACAACAACCGCGAGACCACAAGGTTGACGCGCCGCTACAGCTATGCCGGCAAGGCCTGGTATCGGCGCACCATCAGCATCCCGAAGCACAAAGGGTGGCAGCGCGAGAACGTGTGGCTGACACTGGAGCGCACCAAGCCCGCCACCGTCTACGTCGACGGCGACAGCCTCTCCTACAGCGACGACATCAGCACACCACAAGCCCACAACCTGGGCCAACTGAAGCCTGGCGACCACGTGCTGACCATAGTGGTTGACAACGCCGCCGGAATACCGCGCCAACTCTACGAGAGCAGCCACGCAATATGCGAGGACACACAGACCAACTGGAATGGCATCATCGGCAACATGCGCTTGTCGTGGGCCAAGACGTGGAAACCGTTGAAGGTGAAATCTGACGGCAGTGGCATGGCTCCCGCATCGGCCATCGTGCCCTACGACGACAAACCTTGTTTCCGCTACTTCCACATAGAAGGGCACCACTTCTATGCCGACGGCCACAAGGTGTTTCTGCGTGGCAAGCACGACGCTTGCGTGTGGCCACAGACCGGCCACTGCCCGATGGACATCGGCTCGTGGCTCGGCTATCTGCAGACGCTGCGGGAGTATGGCATCAACCATCTGCGGTTCCACTCGTGGTGCCCGCCCGACGCTGCCTTTGCCGCCGCCGACAGCCTCGGTTTCTACTTGCAGCCGGAACTGCCCTTCTGGGGAAAGTTCGACGAAAAGGACACCACCCTGATGGCTTTCCTGCGCAAGGAGGGCGAGCGCATCATCTCGCTCTACGGGTGGCATCCCAGTTTTGTGATGTTCGCATTGGGCAACGAGCTGCGTGGCAGCATCGACAAGATGAGGGAGTTTGTCGACCTGTTCCGCCAAATCAACCCCAACATTCTCTACACCTTCGGCAGCAACTACTACCTTGGCTATCAGGGTGTGAAGCCTGGCATGGACTACTTCACCACTTGCCGCATTGGCGGTGAGGGCTGGGGCAACTACACCACCCACACGAGGGGCAGCTTCGCCTTCGCCGATGTCTACGATGGCGGCATCATCAACCACTTCCACCCAAACACTGTGCAGAACTTCGAGGGGGCGTGCCGACTTTCCCCTGTGCCTGTAATCAGCCATGAGACGGGCCAGTTCCAGAGCTATCCCGACTACAACGAGATCCAGAAATACGACTCCACAATATTCATCCCATACAACCAGATGGCGTTTCGCGACCGACTCCGCCAAGCGGGGATGCTCAGCCAAGCCGCCGACTTCCACCGCGCCAGTGGCCGATGGGCGTGGCTGCTCTACAAGGCTGACATCGAGATGGACCTGCGCACGGCCAACATGGCGGGCTTCCAACTGCTCGACTTGCAGGACTATCCGGGCCAGGGCAGCGCCTATGTGGGCGTGATGGACGCGTTCATGCAGAGCAAAGGCTATGGCACACCTGAGCAGTGGAGGCAGTTTTGCTCCCCGGTGGTGCCCTTGCTCGTTGCGCCGAGGTTCTGCTATGAGGCCGGCGACACCATCAAGGCGAAAATCGAGGTGGCCAACTATTCGGGCGCAAGCCTGAAGAACAAGACATTGGAATGGAGCATTGAGGGCGACGGCGCACGGATGACCCACGGCGAAGTCGTAATGCCCGACGGAGAGGGGCTTGTCGCCACGGCGGCCGAGGTCAGTGTGCCCGTGGCAGAACTGCTCGAAAAGAGCAACCCCCGTATGGTGAGGCTCAATGCCTCAATCTCTGGCACGGCATACACCAACAGTTGGCAGCTTTGGCTCTATCCCAACAAGCCGATTGTCTGTGGCAATGTGGTGGAAACAAGCAAGATGACTGCTGACATCATCAGCCGTCTGGAAAAGGGAGCCACGGTGCTATGGTCGCCCGACAGTGCGGCGCTCGCCGCCGACACCTTGCTGGCCGCCCACACCGTGGGAGGACTGTTCATGACTGACTACTGGAACTACCGAATGTTCAAGACCATCTGCGAAAAGAACCACCGCGCCGTGTCGCCCGGCACGCTCGGAATACTGACCGACCCGCATAGCCCGCTGTTCAACGAGTTTCCCACCGAGGAGCACTCCAACTGGCAGTGGTGGCCGATGGCCAAAATGGCCCATCCGCTCGTTCTCGACGCCATGCCCACAGGCTACAAGCCGATGGTGCAGGTGGTCGACAACATAGAGCGCAACCACAAGCTCGGCCTCGTGGCCGAATGGCGTGTGGGCAAGGGGCGGCTGCTCGTGTCGATGAGCGACCTCAAGCAGTGCGACCAGTGGCCCGAGGGTCGAGCCTTCCACCGCTCCCTGCTCGCCTACATGCAGTCGGCTGAGTTCCAGCCCGCCACGTCGTTCGCCACATTCGCCCAACTCTACAGCACAATAACTTCTGCGCGCGGCGACACCCATTTGGAGCGGCTCGACAACATATCGGAGTACTAAAGCTTCCTTATCACCCGACACGGATTGCCGGCGGCAAGCACGCCAGAGGGAATGTCGTGGGTAACCACCGAGCCGGCGCCGATGGTGGTGTTATCGCCAATGGTTACGCCGGGGCAGACGGTTACGTTGCCGCCAAACCACACGTTGCTGCCCACGTGGATGGGCCAGGCGTACTCGAGGCCGCGGTTGCGCTCATCGATGTTGAGAGGATGGCCGGCGGTGTAGAACGAGCAGCTCGGTCCGATGAACACGTTGTCGCCAAAGGTTACCTCGGCCTCGTCGAGTATCACGCAGTAGGCGTTGGCGAAGAAGTTGTCGCCCACCTTTATCTTGTAGCCATAGTCGCAGAAGAACGGAGCCACGATGGTGAAGCCCTCGCCCGTCCGCCCCAACAGCTTGCGCAACCGGCGGAAGCGCTCCTCGCGGTTGTTGGGTTCTATCTGGTTGATTTCGTGGCACTCCTGTTCGCATCGGTGCAGGTCGGCCAACACCTCAGGGTCGTGGTTGGCGTCGTAGAGCAGGCCAGCCTGTTGTTTTTCTCTCTCAGTCATAGTCGGATGGTTTTTGCGTGCAAAGTTACATTTTTTATTCGATATGGTGGCAGCTATGGGATGGGAATAGAAAATAAATGTGTAACTTTGCAACTGTGAAAAGAAAGCAGACAAAGAAGGTTTGGCGCGAGCTGCGCGACTACCTGATAATACTCACAGGCATGGTGATGGGCAGCATCGGTTGGTGTGTGTTTCTCTTGCCCAACCACATCACGATGGGCGGCGTGCCCGGCATCTCGTCGGTGGTGTTCTGGGCCACCGGCATCCCCGTGCAATACACCTATTTCTGCCTCAATGCGCTGTTGCTGATGGCCGCGCTCAAGGTGCTGGGGTTCCGCTTCTGCGTGCGCACCATCTTCGCCGTCATCGTCTTCACCGCCTCCACCACTCTGGTGCAGCAAGCCACGGGCGGGCAAGGCCTCTTCGAGAGCCAGCCCACGATGGCGTGCCTGACGGGCTCGGCGCTGATGGGCGTGGGCATGGGCATGGCCCTGCTCTGCAACGCCAGTTCGGGCGGCAGCGACGTTGTGGCCTCGATGGTGCACAAATACCGCGACTACTCGTTGGGGCACATCATTCTCTGCGTCGACCTGATTGTCATCACGTCGAGCTTCCTGGTGCTGCGGTCGTGGGAGCGCGTCATCTACGGCTACATCGTGCTGTTCATCATGTCCTACTGCGTCGACTGGGTCATCAACGGCGTCAGGCAGTCGGTGCAGTTCTTCGTGGTGAGCGACAAGTGGGAGGAGATAGGCAGTGCCATCAACAACGACATCGACCGCGGCTGCACCGTGATCGACGCCCGCGGCTTCTACACCGGACGGCGCGTGGGCATGCTCTTCATCATAGCCCGCAGAAACGAGAGCCGGGGCATATTCCAAGTAATCAACGACATCGACCCACACGCCTTCGTCTCGCAGAGCTCGGTGCGCGGCGTCTACGGCATCGGCTTCGACCGTATGAAGACGGGCCGCATCAACATTTTCAAGGACAAGAACAATGATAGACTACGACAAGATAAGGGATAAGCGCGTGGCGGTGCTGCTCTCGGGCGGCGTCGACAGCAGTGTTGTCGTGGCCGAGATGGTGGCTCACGGCATCCGCCCCGACTGCTTCTACATAAAGATAGGCCCCGAGGAGAAGGAGGAATGGGACTGCTCGAGCGAGGAAGACGTGGAGATGGCCTCGGCTGTGGCTCGAAAATATGGCCTGAAGCTCGAAATCGTCGACTGCCACAAGGAGTATTGGGACCAAGTGGCGCGCTACACTATGGAGAAGGTGGGCGCGGGTCTGACCCCAAACCCCGACGTGATGTGCAACAGGCTGATAAAGTTTGGCGCGTTCGACGAGAAAGCGGGCTCCGGCTACGACCTCATCGCCACTGGCCACTATGCCCAGACCGAATGGATTGACGGACGTAAGTGGCTCACCACCAGTCCTGACCCGGTGAAGGACCAGACCGACTTCCTCTCGCAAATCTATCGTTGGCAACTACGGAAGGCTCTCTTCCCCATTGGCCACCTCACCAAGGAGCAGGTGCGGCAGGTGGCCGAGCGCGAGCATCTGCCTTCCGCCCACAGGAAGGACTCGCAGGGGATATGCTTCCTCGGGCAGATAGACTACAACGAGTACATACGCCGATACATGGGCGAGAAGCCGGGCGACATTGTGGAGATAGAGACGGGGCGCAAGATTGGGGAGCACCGCGGCCTATGGTTCCACACCATCGGCCAGCGCAAGGGGCTCGGACTGGGTGGCGGCCCGTGGTTTGTGGTGAAGAAGGACATCGAGGGCAACACGCTCTACGTCAGCCACGGCTACGACCCGGAACTGGCCTACAAGCGCGAGTTCCGCATCCACGGGTTCGACTTCCTCACCGTCGACACCCTGCCCCACCGCATCAGTTTCAAGATACGCCACACGCCCGACTTCACCGACGCCACAGTCCGTGCCGACGGCGACGGATTCATCATCACGGCTGACAGAAAGATACACGGCGTGGCCCCCGGGCAGTTCTGCACCGTCTACGACGAGGAACGCCACAAGTGCTACGGTTCGGGCGAGATTTGCCTGTAAAGAAGTTGAAACTGCCCAGCCAACTGTAGGGGGGTGTATCGAAATTCAACCCAAATCTGTCATTGGGAAGCGTCTTTCAAAAAAATGATGTCGGAGACATCACCGCTCGATAACCGAGGG
>CAZRSL010000057.1:0-19029 GCA_964602785.1 uncultured Prevotella sp. | reverse complement strand
AATCTACTCGCACAAACTCAAAATCCAGCTCGACATAATTTTTAGAACCAACCTAAACTTAAAACTATATTAAATCATGCGTTGTTTGGAATAAAATGAGTAAATTTGCAATCATTTAAGAATACCAAACACCATGACGATGAAAATAGAAGACAGATTCATCAACTACACCAAGTTCGACACACAGTCGGCTGAGGACTCGCCGACCGTGCCCAGCACCAGCAAACAACTCATATTCGCCCGATACCTCGCCGACGAATTGCGCCGCGAAGGCCTCGAGGACGTGGAGATGGACGAGATGGGCTACATCTACGCCACCCTGCCCGCCACCAAGGGCAAGGAGCACGTGCCCACCATCGGCTTCATCTCCCACTACGACACTGCCCTCGACGCCAGCGGAGCCAACATCAAGGCACGCATTGTCAAAGGCTACGACGGCGGCGACATCGAGCTCTCGCCAGGCATTGTCTCCACCCCCAAGAAGTTTCCCGAACTGCTCAGCCACAAGGGCGAGGACTTGATAGTCACCGACGGCACCACGCTGCTCGGAGCCGACGACAAGGCGGGCATAGCCGAGATAGTCGACGCAATGTGCTACCTGCGCGACCACCCCGAGGTGGAGCACGGCCGCGTGCGCGTGGCTTTCAACCCCGACGAGGAGATAGGCATGGGAGCCCACCACTTCGACGTGGAGCGTTTCGGCTGCCAGTGGGCCTACACAATGGATGGCGGCGACATCGGCGACTTGGAGTATGAGAACTTCAACGCCGCGTCGGCCAAGATAACCATCCACGGGGTCAGCGTCCACACGGGCTACGCCAAAGGCAAGATGGTCAACGCCGCGAGGCTGGCGTGCGAGTTCAACTCGATGCTGCCCGAGACCGAGCTGCCCGAGACCACCGAGGGCTACGAGGGCTTCTACCACCTGCTCTCCATCGAAGGCCACTGCGAGGAGGCCAGGCTCTCCTATCTCATCCGCGACCACGACCGCCAGAAGTTCGAGCAGCGCAAGCAATTCATGCAGAGCGTGGCCGACAGGATGAACCAGAAGTATGGCGCTGGCGTGGTGGAGCTGAAGCTCAGCGACCAGTACTACAACATGAAGGAGAAAATCGACCCCAACATCTACGTCATCGACATCGTGCGCGAGGCCATGGAGGAGTGCGGCATCGAGCCAAAGGTGGAGCCAATACGCGGCGGCACCGACGGCGCACAGCTCAGCTTCCGCGGGCTGCCCTGCCCCAACATCTTCGCCGGCGGCGTCAACTTCCACGGCCCCTACGAGTTTGTGTCGATACAGGTGATGCAGAAAGCCTCGCAGCTCATCGTGAAGATTTGCGAGATTGCAGGAGCTTATAATAAGTAATTTTGAGCTTATGAAATCCATCGAACTCTTTTCGGGAACAGGCGGCTTGGCGTTAGGACTCCAACAGGCGGGCTTTGACCATGTAGCTCTCTACGAATGGGATAAGCACGCTTGCGAAAACTTGGAAATGAACTTTGGCGTTTCCAAGGTGATAAGGGGCGATGTAAGAAACGTTGACTTTGGTGTTCATAATGGCGTTGACCTTGTTGCTGGGGGGCCACCCTGCCAGCCCTTCTCCTTGGGGGGCAAGAGCATGGCCTATCGTGATAGCCGCGACATGTTCCCGGAGATGGTTAGGGCAATAAGAGAGACGATGCCACGCGCGTTTGTCGTTGAAAATGTCAAAGGCTTGCTCAGAAAGGCTTTCAGCACTTATTTTAACTATATTATCCTTCAGCTGACTTATCCGAAGATAGAGAAGGAAGGGCAAATGACATGGCAACAGCACTTGTCAGAATTGGAGCGTGTGCATACGTCCTCCCAACACGTAGGCTTACACTATAATGTTACGTTCCGTCTTGTTGATGCTGCCAACTATGGTGTGCCACAACACCGATACCGTGTAGTTATCGTAGGTTTCAGAAACGATGTAAATGCCAAGTGGGCATTCCCTGAGCCGACACATTCTGAGGCTGCATTGCTTTATACCAAATGGATAAGCCACGAGTATTGGGAAGAGCATGGCCTGCCTTACCCAAGCATCATCCCACTTACAAAGGAGCAACTTCGGAAAGTCTATATGCAGCACGACTTGTTTGACAGCAGTCTACGTTGGCAAACGGTGCGTGATGCCATAAGAGGTCTTCCTACCGATGACAATGGTAAAATGCGTTTAAACCATATAGGGCGAGGCGGAGCAAAAGAATACCCTGGCCACACTGGCAGCCATCTTGATGAGCCTTCGAAGACTATCAAAGCGGGGGCACACGGGGTGCCTGGTGGAGAAAACATGCTTTTGAGCGACGATGGAAGCCTCCGTTACTACACCGTTAGAGAGAGTGCCCGTATACAGTCGTTCCCTGACAGTTTTGATTTCAAGGGCCCTTGGTCTGAGAGCATGCGACAGATAGGCAACGCCGTGCCAGTCAAACTGGCGAAAGTCATAGGTGACTCTGTAATGAAACAGTTGCGACTAACTGCTTAAATCGAATTATGGAAGATAATAAGGACATTATCATACACAAGCCTTTCAATCCATTGGATAAAAGGAACATAGGCGAGAGTGTCGTAAAGGCCATGCTCGAGAGAAAACGCGAGCCACTCCCGCCACAGCCTTTTGTTGCTACGGGAGTATATGCCATTTTCTACCATGGGAATTGCGAGCTTTATGATAAAATAAGCCCTGACACGCCAATTTATGTAGGCAAAGCTGTTCCAGCAGGTGCCAGAAAGGGTAATGTGGGATTGACGGACAACCAGGGGAAAGTTTTGTATAACCGTCTGGCAGAGCATGCCGAGTCCATTTCAGAAGCTGTCAACTTAAGCTTGGAAGATTTCGACTGCTTGTATATTGCCGTCGATGACATTTGGATTCCCTTGGCGGAAACGTTGTTGATAGAACGGTTCAAGCCAGTATGGAACGTGGCTGTTGACGGCTTTGGAAACCATGACCCTGGCAGGGGTCGCCACAACCAGCAGCGGTCTCTTTGGGACACTATACATCCGGGTCGCCCATGGGCGGAAAGGCTCCAACCCAACAAGAAATCAATGACCGAAGCGAAACAAATAGTAAAGGATTATTTCAAATAGCTGACAAATTCATGGCAGACCCCCCTGCACTCCTTAATGATCTGGCACTCATCCTCGTGGTGGCCGGTGCTGTTACCCTCATCTTCAAGAAGCTCAAGCAGCCGCTTGTGCTGGGCTACATCGTGGCCGGCTTCCTCGTGTCGCCCCACATGCCCTACACCATGTCGGTGGCCAACGAGGCCAACGTCGAGCAGTGGGCCGACATCGGCGTGGTGTTTCTGCTCTTCTCGCTCGGGCTGGAGTTCTCGTTCAAGAAGATACTGAAGATGGGCATGGCACCCGTCATCGCCGCCTGCACCATCATCTTCTGCATGATGACGCTGGGCGTCGTCGTCGGCCACTCGTTCGGTTGGGGTCGCATGGACTGCATCTTCCTCGGCGGAATGCTCGCCATGTCGTCGACCACCATCATCTATAAGGCTTTCGACGACCTCGGCCTCGTGCAGCAGAAGTTCGCCCAGATGGTGATGAGCGTGCTCATACTGGAGGACGTGCTCGCCATCGTCATGATGGTCATGCTCAGCGCTTTGGCCGGGGGTGGCGCCATCAGCGGCGGCCAGATGCTCATGTCGGTGGTCAAGATTGTGTTCTTCCTCATCCTCTGGTTTGTGGTGGGCATCTTCGTGCTGCCATCGCTCCTGCGCCGCACCCGTCAGCTGATGAACGGCGAGACGCTGCTTGTGGTGTCCATCGGACTGTGCTGCCTGATGGCGGTGCTGTCGGAGAAGGTGGGCTTCAGCGAGGCGTTTGGCGCTTTCGTCATGGGCAGCATCCTCTCCGAGACTGTCGAGGCCGACAAGATAGAGCGGGTGGTGGAGCCGGTGAAAAACCTGTTTGGCGCCATCTTCTTCGTCTCGGTGGGCATGCTCGTCGACCCGCAGACCATCGCCGACTACGCCCTGCCCATCCTCGCCTTGGTGCTGACGATAGTTGTGGGCCAGGCGGTGTTCGGCAGCATGGGCTATCTGCTCAGCGGCCAGACGCTGAGAAACGCCATGCGCTGCGGCTTCTCGATGGCTCAGATTGGCGAGTTCGCTTTCATCATAGCCTCGCTCGGCACCTCACTCGGCGTAACGAGCAAATTCCTCTACCCCGTGGTGGTGGCTGTTTCGGTGATCACCACCTTCCTCACACCTTATATGATACGTGCAGCCGACCCCTGCTACGCCCATTTGAGCAAGCGGCTGCCCCACAAGTGGTCGGACCGGCTCGACCACGCCGACAACGGCATGCCCGAGTCGGCCACTGCCGAGAGCAACTGGCGCAAGCTGTTTCGCTCGATGGCCCTCAACACGCTCGTCTACACCGTGCTCTCCACCGCCGTGGTCGCCCTGATGCTCACCCTCGTGCTGCCCCTCTGCCGCCGCGTGTTCGGCCACTGGCCGGGCAACGCCGTGTGTGGCGTGGCCACTATAGTGCTCATATCGCCATTCCTGCGCTCCATCGTGATGAAGAAGAACCACTCGGAGGAGTTCAAGCAGCTATGGACCGAGAACCGGCTCAACCGTCTGCCGCTGTTCTTCACCATCCTCGTCAGGGGAGCCATCGCCGCGGCGTTCGTTTTCTACGTGTGCAACTACCTCACGAAGTTCACCAACGCTTTCCTTATTGGCATAGCAGCCGCTGCCGTGGCTGTCATGGCTGCCTCGCGCGGGTTGAAGAAGCAGAGCATAAGGTTGGAGAAGCTGTTTGTGCGCAACTTGGAGTCGCGCGACATCGCCGCCCGCGCCACTGGCCAGCAGCGTCCGCTCTACGAGAACACGCTGCTCGACCACGACATCCACATCGCCACCATGACAGTGCCGGAGGAGTCGAAGTGGGCTGGCAAGACGCTGTCGCAACTGCGCACGCGCAACCGCTTCGGCGTCCACGTGAGCAGCATCGTGCGCGGAGGGCGCCGGCTCAACATACCCGGCGGGCAGACGGTGGTGTTCCCCGGCGACGTGATTGAGGCCATCGGCACCGACGCCCAGCTTGCGGCAATGAGCGCAGCCATGAAGAGCGAGACCTATCAGCCACCCACCGACATAGAGCAGCACGAGATGCGCCTGCGCAAGTTTCTCGTCGCACCTGGCAGCTGGCTCTGCGGCAAGACGCTCAAGGAGAGCGGCATACGCGACCAGTACAACTGCATGGTGGTGGGCCTTGCCAGCGAGAGCCAGCAGGAGAACCTGACGATGGTGGGGCCGCAGCGCAAGTTTGAGGCTGGCGACATTGTGTGGGTTGTGGGCGAGTCTGACAACTTGAGACGGCTCGTCGAGGATAGCAACGAGCCTCAACCCGCCATCACGAAAGACAACAAGCAATGAGACATCTGACCGACGAGCAACTCTCCCGTTTGCTCGACAAAGACATATTCCACAAGATTTCCGACGCCGCCGACAGCCTCGGGATGGACTGCTACGTGGTTGGTGGCTACGTGCGCGACCTCTTCCTCGAACGAAAGTCCAACGACATCGACGTGGTGGTGGTCGGCAGCGGCATCCGTGTGGCCGACGCGCTCAGGTCGCGTCTCGGGTCGAAAGCCCACATCGCCGTCTTCCGCAACTTCGGCACCGCACAGGTGAAGTACAAGGGGATGGAGGTGGAGTTTGTGGGGGCGCGAAAGGAGAGCTACAGCCACGACAGCCGCAACCCCGTGGTGGAGGACGGCACGCTGGAGGACGACCAAAACCGCCGCGACTTCACCATCAACGCCATGGCCGTCTGCCTCAACCACGACCGCTTTGGACAGCTCGTCGACCCCTTCGACGGCGTGCGCGACCTGGAGGAAGGCGTCATCGCAACTCCTCTCGACCCCGACACCACCTTCAACGACGACCCCCTGCGCATGATGCGCTGCGTCAGGTTTGCCACACAACTCAATTTCTACATCGAGGACGAGACGTTCGACGCCCTGCAGCGCAACGCCGAGCGCATAAAAATAGTGAGCGGCGAGCGCATCATCGAGGAACTGAACAAGATATTGCTCACGCCGACGCCAAGCCGTGGCTTCATCGACTTGCAGCGGTGCGGACTGTTGCAAATCATCCTGCCCGAGCTCACCAACCTCGACATCGTGGAGACGCGCAATGGCCGCGCCCACAAAAACAACTTCTACCACACGCTTGAGGTGCTCGACAACGTGTGCCGGGCTCAGGACAACAACGCGCTCAGCAACCCCAACACCCGGCTGTGGCTGCGATGGGCCGCGCTGATGCACGACATTGGCAAACCGAAGAGCAAGCGGTGGGACCCTGTGGCGGGGTGGACGTTTCACAACCACAACTACATCGGCGCCAAAATGGTGCCTCAGATTTTCCGACGGTTGAAGCTGCCGATGGGAGCCGAGATGAAATATGTGCAGAAGATGGTCGACTTGCACATGCGACCCATCGCCATCGCCGACGAGGAGGTTACCGACAGTGCCGTGCGCCGGCTGCTCAACGACGCGGGCGACGACATCGACGACCTGATGATGCTGTGCGAGGCCGACATCACGAGCAAGAACCAAGTGAGGAAGGAGCGTTTTCTCGACAACTTCAAGACCGTGCGCCTGAAGCTCGACGAGTTGAAGAAGAAGGACTACAAACGCCTCTTCCAGCCTTGCATCGACGGCAACGAGATCATGGAGATGTTCCACCTCAGCCCCTCGCGCGAGGTGGGAGTGCTGAAGCAGACGCTCAAGGACGCGGTGCTCGAGGGCAAGGTCGACAACGAGCGCGAGCCGCTGATGAAGCTGCTCAAAGCAAAGGCCGCAGAAATGGGGATAGAACAATAATATAAATAATGTAGGCTATGGCAAACATGTACACCGAAATCAAGGACTTCGTGGTAAGGAAGATGCGCAACAACCGCAAGGAGGTGGCTCTGGCATTGTCGAGCGGCGGCGCTCGTGGGTTGGCCCACATCGGTGCCATCGAGGAGCTTGTGGCCCGTGGCTACCACATCCACGCAATAGCTGGCACGTCGATGGGAGCGCTGGTGGGAGCCATGTATGCCAGCGGCCATCTGGAGGACTACCGCGAGTGGATGAAGACCATCGACAAGAAGCGCATGCGCGAGCTCACCGACTTCTCGCTCGGCCTCGACCACTTCGTCAAGGGCAAGCGCATCATTGAGGCCATGCGCGAGGTGGTGCCCGACATGAACATCGAGGACATGGCCATACCTTTTGTGGCCATCGCCACCGACTGGGAGAGCGGCCACGAGGTGGTGTTCAAGCGTGGCAGCATGTACGAGGCCATCCGCGCCAGCATCTCGCTGCCTGGATATTTCGAGCCAGTGCGCCGTGGCGGCAAACTGCTCATCGACGGCGGCACCACCAATCCGCTGCCCCTCAACCGCGTGCGCCGCAAGCCTGGCGACCTCCTCGTGGGTGTCGATGTCTGCGGCCACGACTACAAGGGCGAGCTCATCTACAAGAACATGGTGGAGCGGCGCAAGGAGAACTCGTCGGCTGTGCAGAAGGCATTGAACAAGATATTGCCCGAAGCGTTGCTCTCCGACATCAACTACTACACGCTGCTCAACCGCACTGCAAGCATCATGATCCACCAAAACGCGCAACTGCAAATACGCCTCACGCAGCCCGACATTCTGCTCTCCATACAGATGAAGCGGTATGGCGGAGGCGACTACGACAAGTCGGAGCGGCTCGTCGCCATCGGACGTGAGAAGATGCGCCGCACGCTCGACGACTACGAGGGCAACAACTAACAAAACTTACATCGGCCGCTGGTTTGCACAAAAATCGTTAAATATCACAGGGATAGCATTTTCGTTGAATTATAATTAGTACTTTTGCACCGTTGAAAACCGAAACCGAGTTTGCAGTTTTCACACAAAATAAGGGTGCCTTTGTTTGGCACACGAAATGATGGAGAATTAAAGGCAAAAAGTTCCCATTCATAGATAGAGAAATAAAATTGGTAAATATAATAGGTATGAAAAAGACTAAGTTATTGTTTGCTGTTGCCATAGCGGCAACCGTGCTGACAGGTTGCTCTAAGAGCGGCAGTGCCTCATTGGGTGGCGACAACCAGTTCCCCGTAAGAACACTGGGCACCCAGAACGCCACCATGCAGACCACCTACCCGGCTACGCTCAAGGGTATTCAGGATGTTGAAATCCGTCCGAAGGTTACTGGTTTCATCACCAAGGTCTATGTGCAGGAGGGTCAGGCTGTAAGGGCTGGCCAAGTGCTCTTCACCATCGACAGCGAGACCTACGAGGCCGCTGTGCGCCAGGCAGCGGCAGCCGTCAACTCGGCCAAGGCCCAGCTCAATCAAGCGAAGCTGACCTACGAGAACTCGGAGTCGCTCCACAAGGACAACATCATCGGCAGCTACGAGCTGCAAAACGCCAAAAACAGCTACGAGACGGCCAAGGCATCTGTAGCACAGGCTGAGGCCTCGCTTGCGTCGGCCCGCGAGAACCTGAGCTTCTGCACCGTCGTCAGCCCCGCCAACGGCTACATCGGCAGTCTGCCCTACAAGGTGGGCGCGCTTGTGAGCCCGTCAATCACCACCGCGCTGACCACCGTGTCGAACACCAGCACCATCGAGGTGTTCTTCTCCATGACCGAGAAGGACGTGCTCAGCCTTACAAAGAAGGCTGGTAGCGCGAGCGTGGCCATCAAGGACATCCCCGCTGTGCAACTGCAACTCGCCGACGGCAGCACCTACAACCATGAGGGCCGCGTGGTGAAGATGAGCGGCGTGGTCGACCCCACCACCGGCTCCATCTCGATGATAGCCCACTTCGTCAACCCCGACCACTTGCTACGCAGTGGAGCCTCTGGCACCATCCTCATCCCTCAAAACGACCGCAACGCCATCGTGATACCGCAGGAGGCCACCTCGCAGGTGCAGGACAAGATTTTCGTCTATCTGCTCACCGAGGGCAACAAGGTGAAGTACACCGAGATTAAGGTCAACGCCCAGAACGACGGCACCAACTATGTGGTGACCAGCGGCCTCAAGGCTGGCGACAAGATTGTTACCAAAGGCCTGACCAAGCTGAGCGACGGCATGGAGATAACACCAATCAGCGAGGCCCAGTATGAGCAGAACATAAAGAAAGCCCAGTCGCTCAGCAAGCAGCAGGGCACTGCCAAAGGCTTCGTCAACGCCATGACCGGCAAGTAAAAACAACTCCAAGTTTTTAATCAGAATTCTGAATTATGACATTTACAAACTTCATAAAGCGCCCAGTGCTGTCGACGGTGGTCTCCATCTTCTTCGTCTTGCTGGGCATATTGGGCTTGGTGTCGCTGCCTATTGAGCAGTACCCTGACATAGCACCGCCTACCATCATCGTGTCGACAAGCTATACTGGCGCCGATGCTGAGACAGTGCTGAAGTCGGTCATCACGCCTTTGGAGGAAAGCATCAACGGTGTGGAGAACATGACCTACATGACCTCCACCGCCACCAACGACGGCTCGGCAAGCATCGTCATCTACTTCAAGCAGGGAGCCGACCCCGACATGGCCGCCGTCAACGTGCAGAACCGCGTCAGCCAGGCCACGGCTCTGCTGCCTTCCGAGGTTACTCAGGTGGGCGTGCAGGTGTTTAAGCGCCAGACGAGCAACGTGATTATGTATTCGCTGACTACTGAGGATGGCCGCTACGACTCGCAGTTCGTTACCAACTACAACAACATCAACATCGTGCCGCTGCTGAAGCGCATCAACGGTGTGGGCGACGTGCAAAGCCCCTCCACCGCCAGCTACTCCATGCGTATATGGCTCAAGCCCGACAAGATGAAGCAATACGGGCTGATACCGAGCGACATCACCTCGGCACTGGCTCAGCAAAACATAGAGGCAGCCCCTGGCAAGGTGGGCGAGCAGAACGATGTCAGCTATGAGTACGCCTTGCGCTACACTGGCCGACTGAAATCGGTGCCTGAGTTTGAGAACATCATTCTGACGAGCAACACCACTGGCCAGACCCTCCACCTGAAGGATGTGGCCAAGGTGGAACTGGGCATATTGATGTACAATGTGGGCCTTATCAACAACGGCCAACCCGCAGTGATGGGCATGGTGCAGCAGATAGCTGGCTCCAACGCCACCCAGATAGCCACCGACGTGAAGGCTGCGCTTGAGGAGGCTTCGAAGAGCTTCCCGCCGGGACTGGAGTACACCATCGAGCAGGACGTTACCGAGTTCCTCTTCGCAAGCATCGAGGAGGTGGTGCGCACGCTCATCATCACTCTGATTCTCGTCTTCCTCGTGGTCTACATCTTCCTGCAAGACTTCCGCTCCACCCTCATTCCTATGATTGCGGTGCCGGTGGCCTTGGTGGGCACATTCTTCTTCCTCTGGATTTTCGGCTTCTCCATCAACTTGCTTGTGCTTTCGGCGTTGCTATTGGCCATTGCAATTGTGGTGGACGATGCCATCGTGGTGGTTGAGGCCGTCCACGCCAAGCTCGACCAAGGCTACAAGAGCGCGCTCACAGCCTCCATCGACGCCATGAACGAAATCTCGGGTGCCATCATATCCATCACGCTTGTCATGGCTGCCGTGTTTGTGCCTGTGTCGTTCATCGGCGGCACCAGCGGCACGTTCTATCGCGAGTTCGGCATCACAATGGCCGTGTCAATCGTAATCTCGGCCATTAACGCCCTTACGCTGTCGCCGGCTCTTTGCGCCATCTTCCTAAAGCCGAAAGCCGCTGAGAAGGACGAGACCAACAAGAACTTCCTCTCGCGCTTCCACTCTGGCTTCAACCGTATGTTCAACAAGGCCACCGACAAATATAAGAAAGGTGTCGAGCATGCCATCAACCACAAGTTCATATCTGGCATTGTCATAGTGCTCGGCATTGTGCTGCTCGTCATTGGCATGAAGGCCACCAAGACTGGACTGGTGCCCGACGAGGACACTGGCACGCTCTTCGTCACCATCTCGGCCAATCCTGGCACCTCGCAAGCCCGCACCCAGCAGATTCTGAACCAGGTGGACAAGATGCTGGCCGAAAACCCGGCCATCGAACGCCGCGAGGGCATTGTGGGCTACAACTTCATCGCTGGTCAGGGTTCCGACCAAGCCACGTTCGTCATCAAGCTCAAGTCGTTCGACGAGCGCAGCGACGGTTTCTTCAAGCGCATAAAGAACGCCATCAAGCAAGGCGACCCGACGGCTTTGTTCGTCAACCCGCTCGAGGCCAACTCGGTGCTGGGCATGATCTACAAGCAGACAGCATCGATCAAGGACGCCCAGATTCTGGCTTTCGGTCCGCCTATGATCCCTGGCTTCTCGGCTCAGAGCGGTGTTACGCTCACCATGGAGGACAAGACTGGTGGCGACCTCAACACGTTCTACAACGTTACCAAGAACTTCATCGCCGAGCTCAACAAGCGGCCTGAGGTGCAGACGGCCATGACATCGTACAACCCCAACTATCCGCAGTACATGGTCAACGTCGACGTGGCCAAGACCAAGCAGGCTGGCATCAGCCCCTCAACGGTGTTGTCTGTCATGCAGGGATACTATGGTGGCCTCTACGCCTCCAACTTCAACCTCTATGGTAAGCTGTTCCGTGTGATGATAGAGGGCACGCCCGAGAGCCGCAAAACTCTGGAGGGCCTGAGCAACATCTACGTGCGCACGTCGTCTGGTGAGATGGCGCCAGTGAGCGAGTTTGTAACGCTCAAGCGCGTCTATGGCCCGTCCAACATCAACCGCTTCAACCTGTTCACATCTATCAACGTGAGCATCACGCCAAACGACGGCTACTCCAACGGACAGGTGATGCAAGCCATCAAGGAGATAAGCGAGCAGTCGTTGCCCGACGGCTACGCCTACGAGTACTCTGGTCTGAGCCGCTCCGAGGCTGAGTCGAGCAACTCCACCGCACTCATCTTCGTGCTCTGCCTCGTGTTCGTCTACCTGATCCTGAGTGCACAGTACGAGAGCTACATCCTGCCGCTGGCAGTGTTGCTGTCGGTGCCGTTCGGACTGGCTGGCGCATTCCTCTTCACCAACATCTTTGGCCACTCCAACGACATATACATGCAGATCTCGCTCATCATGCTCATTGGTCTGTTGTCGAAGAACGCCATCCTAATCGTGCAGTTCGCGCTGGAGCGTCGCCAGACTGGCATGGCCATCAAGTATGCCGCCATCCTCGGCGCCGGTGCCCGTCTGCGTCCTATCCTTATGACGTCGCTGGCCATGGTCATTGGTCTGTTGCCTCTGATGTTCGCCAATGGTGTGGGCAAGAATGGCAACCAAACCCTCGGCGCTGCAGCCGTGGGTGGCATGTTCCTTGGCACCATAGTCCAGATATTCGTTGTGCCGGTGCTCTTCTCCATCTTCCAATACTTGCAGGAGCGCATCAAGCCGATAGAGTTCCACGATGAGGAGAACGACGAGGTGCGCCAGGAGCTGCAGCAGTATGCCCATGTCCCGGCCAGTGCCAAGGGCGCTCTGAAAGAGGAGAATTAATTGCAACAGTATAAAAGCAAAACAGAGATGAAAATATCACATATATTATTCGTAGCCATTGCAACTGTCGGCCTCGGCAGTTGCAAGGCCTACCACTCGCTCTACGACAAGTATGAGCGCCCCGACGTGCAGACCGACGGACTGGTGCGCGACCCGGTGAGCGACACCGACCGGCTGCTGCAGACCGACTCCGCCAACTTCGGCAACCTGCCCTGGCGCGAGGTGTTCACCGACCCGATACTGCAGCAGGACATTGAGAAGGCTCTGGCCAACAACTACAGCCTGCTCAACGCCGCGCTCAACGTGCAGATAGCCGAGGCTCAGCTGAAGGCCGCCAAGTTGGCTTTTCTGCCATCAGTGAGCTTCGCGCCCAACGGCACCATCTCGAGCTTCGACTTCAAGAAGCCCACCAAGGCCTACTCGTTGCCGCTGCAGGCCAGCTGGCAGGCCGACCTCTTCGGCAACCTGACGTCATCCAAACGCTCAGCCCAGATGTATCTGCTCCAGATGAAGGACTATCAGCTCTCCACCAAGACCGCGCTCATCAGCAACGTGGCCAACCTCTACTACACCCTCTGCTCGCTCGACAAGAATTTGGAGATTCTCGACAGCATGGAAGTGCTCACCAAGCAGACGTGGGACAAGATGAAATTGCTTAAAGAGAGGTCTTCGGGCTATCGCTCCCCAAGCGTGCAGAGTGCCGAGGCTGCCTACTACAACATCCTCACCCAGAAAGCCAGCATGAAGCAGTCGATTCGCGAGACCGAGAACTCGCTCAGTCTGCTCATGGGCGAGCCTGCCCAAAGCCAGCCGCGCAACAGTCTCGACTCGCAGTCGCTGCCATCTGAGTTTGCCACTGGTGTCGGTATTCAGATGCTCAGTAACCGCCCCGATGTCCACGCCTACGAGATGGCTCTGGCCCAGTGCTTCTATGGCATAGAGAATGCACGCAGCCAGTTCTATCCTGGCATCAATATCACTGCGTCGGGAGCTTTCACCAACAACAGCGGACTTGTCAACCCGGGCAAGATTCTTGCCTCGCTCGTCGGCTCGCTCACCCAGCCCATCTTCCAGAACGGCAAGCTCGTGATGGGGCTCAAGGTGGCCAAGGCGCAGTATGAGCAAGCCTTCAACACTTGGAAGAACTCAATACTGACCGCTGGCTCCGAGGTGAGCAACGCTCTCGTGCAATACAACACCTACGACGAGCAGAGCAAGCTGGAGGCTCACCGTATAGAAGTGCTGAAGCAGAACGTTGAGGGCACTTCGCGGCTGTATGATTTGAACACGCCCAACTATCTTGAGGTTATCACAGCCCAAGAGAACCTGCTCAACGCCGAGATAAACAAGGTGAGCGACGACTTGGGCCGCATGCAAGCCGTGGTCAGCCTCTACAACGCGCTTGGCGGTGGTGTCGATTAGTTTAACTTAAAGAAAGGACAAAGTATTATGAGTAATGATATAAGCCCAAGAGCGGAGATTTCTCCCAAAGCCAAGATTGGCGACAACGTCAAGATTTTCCCCTTCGTCTACATCGAGGAGGGAGTGGAGATAGGCGACAACTGCGTCATCTTCCCCTTCGTCAGCATACTGAAAGGCACCAAGATGGGCAAGGACAACAAGGTGCACCAGGGCTCGGTGCTCGGCGCGTGGCCGCAGGACTTCCATTTCCGCGGCGAGGACAGCGAGCTGATCATTGGCGACAACAACATCATACGTGAGAACGTGGTTATCAACCGCGCCACCCACGCCGACGGAAAGACCGTCATCGGCAACGACAACTTCCTCATGGAGGGTGTACACATCAGTCACGACACCAAGGTGGCCGACCGGTGCGTGTTCGGCTACGGCACCAAGATAGCCGGCGACTGCGAGATTCACAACGCCGTGATCTTCTCCTCGTCGGTCATCGAAAATGGCGGCACGCGCGTCGGCGCTGGCTCCATGATTCAGGCTGGCACCACTTTCTCCAAAGACATTCCGCCCTACATCGTGGCCGGCGGCAACCCGATAGCCTACGGTGGCGTCAACGCCACTATGGCGCGGGCTTACGGCACGAGCGACAAGGTGATAAAGCACATCGCCAACGCCTACCGCCTCGTGTTCCACGGCCAGACCAGCGTGTTCGACGCCTGTCTGCAAATCAAGCAGCAGGTGCCCGACGGCCCGGAGATACGCAACATCGTGAATTTCATCCAAGCCACAAAGCTTGGCATAATTTGCAAGATGTAAGTCAGTTCATACCTAATTTTTGGTCTTTAATTTTTTATATCTGAGGGAGCTGGTCGCGAGATTGGCTCCCTTTTCCGTTCACTTGGCGTTGTGAAACCGCCCACTTTGCGAAGCGAAACCGCCCACTTTGCGTTGCGAAAGAGGCTCTTTTGCAATCGTGCCTCAGCTGTTCCACTTTTCTGTCTCAGCTGTTTCACTATTCTGTCTCAGCTGAGGCAGAAAAGTGGAACAGCTGAGGCACGATGATCAAGCGGCTTGTCTTGTGGGGCGGGGCGGCTGCTGTGCAATTGCCGTTAGCCCCTTTTGATTTTGCCAATCCAGTACTTCCCAATATGTCAAGTAACAGGCACAATTATCCTTCTCGGTTGTTCTTTTTTTTCTCATCAATTGCTTCGAACACGCAATACAATGCCGGCACGAAAGCTAATATTGAGAGCGTTCCCGTTATCATTCCACCAAGTACACCGATACCGATGGAAAGGTCGCCGCGGGAACCTGCGCCGGAAGAGAATACCAGCGGCACCATGCCGAAGACCATAACCGTTGCCGTCATGACGATAGGGCGCAGACGAGCCTTGGTGGCTGACACTGCCGACATGGCTATTGACATCTGGCCTGTCTTTATAGCCTCACGTCTGCGCTCCACCGCATACTGCACAAGCAGGATGGCAGTCTTGGCAAGCATGCCTATCAGCATTACCAGCCCCGTCTGCATGTATATATTGTTCTCCACCCCGGCAATCCTCGAAAAGATAAAACTGCCACAGAGCCCGAATGGTATCACCAGCAGCACGGCAAACGGTATCACCAGACTTTCATATAGCGAGCTGAGGATGATGTAGATAAACACGAGGCTAAGTATGATTATAATGGTGGTTGCATTGCCTGTTGACGACTCCTCACGCGCCATGCCACCAAACTCGTAAGTATAGCCGGCAGGCAGTGTCTCCGACGCCACTTGCTCAATGGCATTGATAGCCTCGCTTGACGAATGCCCTTTCGACGGTGTCCCGTTTATCCGTATGCTTGGGAAAAGGTTGAAGTGTGTAAGATACTCCGCACCGTTTATCTTCTTCAGCGTGACATACTCGCTGAGCGGCGACATCGTGCCGTCGGAGGCCTTGACGTACATGCTCGACAGCGACTGCCCGTCGAGGCGGTATTGCGGCGATGCCTGAACCATGACACGGTAGAGTTTTGTAAACTCGTTGATGTTTGACGAATAATCACCACCAAGATATGCGCTTAGGGTGTAGAGCACGTCTTTCGGCGACACATTATGCATCAGGCAGCGTGCAGCGTCCACATCAACCTCATACTGTGGATAGGCTGAGTTGAAGGTTGTAAACGCCTTTGATATTTCGGGGCGCTTGTTGAGTGCGGTAAGGAATTGATTGGTCGCAGCCTCCAGTGTCTTGAAGTCCTCGCCATTACGGTTTTGTATGTACATCTCAAAGCCGCTGGCGCCGCCATAGCCGCGAATCATTGGAAGAGTGGAGCAGTTGATTTTAGCCTCTTTTATACAGTTTGTGCGGCGGTATATCTCGTTGACCACGCTGTCTATGTCATCGTTCTTGGCTGTCCGCACAGCCCACGGCTTCAGCCGTATGGAGAAAGAGCCGGCGGAAGACGACTTGTTGCCATGGGCATCGCGCCCGTCCATCCTCGTGTATAGCTTTATCTGGTGAATGTTCTTGACGACTTTCTCCACATCGTCCATCACCTTTCCCGTCTCGTTGAGGCTGTATCCAGGGAGGCACTGCACGTTGATGTCTATCGTCCCCATGTCTTCCTGCGGAACGAGACTGGTCTTGGTGGTGGAGACCATCCACAATAATAAAGCTATGGCAATGGGAATGGCAACGAATGTCATTCTGCGATGGCGTAGAAAGTATGTCGTCATCCACTTCATCCGGAAGGGCACAACACCCCTCACTGCACCATTGCCGTGGTGCGGCTTTAATATTCTGGCCGACAGCGCAGGGCACAATGTCAGCGCATTCAGCAACGATATGCCCACCGCCGCTGCCATCGTCAGCCCGAACTCCTTGTAGAACACTCCCGTGGTGCCCGATGTGAAGCTGACAGGAATGAACACAGCCATAAAGACGATGGTCGTGGACAAAAGAGCCGAAGAAAGGCCCTTCATGGCATTTATTGTGGCCTCATAGACACTTTTCCCGCCTTGCTCAAGTTGGGCTCGTATCGCCTCCACCACAACGATGGAGTCGTCTACAACCGTGCCAATCACAAGCACAAGGGCGAACAGCGTGAGGATGTTGAGCGAGAACCCCATTGCATAGATAAAGGCGAAGGTGCCTGTCAGCGAGACGATTATGGCTATGACGGGAACAACCATTGAGCGCCAGTCCCTCAGAAAAAGGAATACGACAATGACGACAAGGCCGAGGGCGATAAGCAGCGTTTTGACTACATTGCGGATGGCGGCGTTGAGAAAGTCCATCACGCTTGTCTGGTCCTCCAAGACCATACCTGGTGGCAACGTCTTCCTCACCTGATTCTCCACCTTGTCCATCTGCGTTATGATGTCGTGGGCATTGGAACCTGGCACCTGAGTGATACTTGCCGAAGCTCCTGGCTTGCCGTTGGTGGTGCTCTTGAGGTTATAATCCACTGAGCCAAGCTCCACCTTGGCCACGTCTTTCAAGCGCAACACCCTGCCAACGGGGTCAGTCTTTATCACCAGATTTTCGTAATCACCGACCTTGGAATATCTGCCTCGATATTTCAAGACATACTGAAAGGTGTTTCGCGACTCAGCTCCGAACGAGCCTGTAGGAGACTCCAGATTCTGGGCGGCAAGTACATTGTCAATATCTTCGGGTACAATGCCGTAGTCCTTCATCTTGTTGGGGTCAAGCCAGATGCGCAAGGCATAGTCAGCGCCAAACACATTCACCTCGCCCACACCGGGGATGCGTGCTATTTGGGGCTCGATGTTAATCTTCAGAAAGTTGATGAGGAAAGGGGCGTCGTAACGACCGTCAGGACTATAGAGGGTGATGAACTTCAAGTTGGAGTTCATAGTCTTCTTCACTGTTATTCCGCTCTTGACAACCTCCGAAGGCAATTGCCCCTGTGCCGAGGCAACCCGGTTCTGCACGTTCACAGCTGCCATGTTGGCGTCGGAGCCTTGCTTGAAATAGATGGTTATGGTGCAGGTGCCGTCGTTGCTTGCTGTGGAGGTCATATATTGCATGTCTTCCACACCGTTGATGGAGGCTTCCAAAGGCGTCGCCACACTCTTCATAACAGTCTCGGCATTGGCGCCCGTATAGCTTGCAGCGACCTTGACGGTAGGCGGTGCAATGTCGGGATATTGCTCAATGGGCAGGCTCACAAGTCCGATGATCCCCAGGATGACTATCATCACTGAAATCATAACGGAGAAGACCGGCCTGTCAACAAATGTCTTTTCATTCATAATCTTTGTCTCAATATATAAAGCAAAGATATAGAGGAATATTGGAGAAAATTTGGAGTTGGATGACTTGCCCGGCAATCTACAGAAACTCTACAACTTTGAAGTAAAGTTTAACTACAAATGGAAAGGCTACGCTGTCGTGTTGGCTCTAATAGTGCCTTTTGCCTACCCTATACTTCCCCATAAGACAAGGCACTTTCTTCTCTACAATCCATATTATTGGTATGAAGACCAGGACTATTAATAGGGCATATACGGCATCCCATAAAGAGGGCGTCGGAAAGGCATCCCTTATAATGCTGATTAGATATGCGTGGAAACCAAGAATGATTATTGTTCCATTTGAAATGTCGACAACTACCTTCATCTTGAGACTATCCAACCATTTTGCCATCAAATAAATCATTGTGGTGCCAGCCAATCCGCCTAATAAAAACAAAAGGATGTTGTTGCCGTAACCGTTGACGTACATCCATACACCACCATTTAGTTTGCCGCACATTAACACTAAAGCGATACAAATGATGAAAAGGGGCATTTCCGCTTTTATAGAATGAAAGTCATTAAGTCTTTTTCTCCATGGCCTTAGCCTTGTTCCAATATAGAAGAACGGGTAAGCAACACAAACATTGATGATTGCGTTGGATGTATGAGCAAGTTCATGCCCTAATACGACGGGTTTTAGGTTGTCTATTATCACAGCTAATGTCGGGAAAATCAGGAACACAAAAAGCTGAATGTATTTAGGTGGGTTCTAAAAATTAAATATCTGAACGTCAACAGATTGTTTGCATGTTT
>CAZRSL010000056.1:0-19175 GCA_964602785.1 uncultured Prevotella sp. | reverse complement strand
AAGCCATGTAGTTGGCGTAGGCCGGCTCGGGTATTATTATCTCGTCGCCCGGATTGAGGCAGCTCATAAAGCTGAAAAGCACCGCCTCAGAACCGCCGGAAGTGATGATGATGTCGTCGGGCGAGACTATTATGTTGTATTTCTTGTAGTAGTCAACGAGTTTGGCGCGATAGCTGTAGTAGCCTTGCGACGGACTGTATTCAAGCACCCGCCGGTCTATGTGCTTCAGCGCGTCGAGCCCGCATTGCGGTGTGGGCAGGTCGGGTTGGCCGATGTTGAGATGATAGACCTTGACGCCACGCTTCTCGGCTGCAGCCGCAAGCGGTGCAAGCTTGCGTATGGGGCTTTCGGGCATTGCAAGTCCACGGACTGATATTTCTGGCATTGTTCTATCGCTATGTTTTTTTCGCTTGCAAAGTTACTGTTATTATCTGAAAGGGCAAAAAAATATACTGGTTTCATAGTGCTGTCTTGTCTTATTTTATTAATTTTGCAATCAATTATAAACAAGCAATCCAAGGAAAATGAGAAGTAGAACAAGCAAATGGTTTGAAGTGAAAGTGAGGTATGAGCGCATGATGGACGACGGCATGCAGAAGAAAGTGACAGAGCTGTATGTTGTCGACGCCCTAAGCTTTTCCGAGGCGGAGGCTACCATCACCACGCAGATGTCTAAACTCGCTTCGGGAGAGTTTGAGGTGAAGGCCATTTCGCCCGCGACCTACGGCGAGGTGTTCTTCAGCGACATCGACTCCGACGACAAATGGTATAAAGCCAAGCTCGATTTCATCACCATCGACGAGAAAACGGAGAAGGAAAAGCGTTCGCCGGTTACCTATCTGGTGCAGGGCAAGTCGGTGGAGAGCGCTGTCAAGCATATTGAGGATGTCATGAACGGCACTATGATCGATTACTCCATCGCCGCCGTCAACGAGACCAAAGTGATGGACGTGTTTGAGCATGGGCTGAAAGTGGCTTCTGCGCCTGACGACAAGCCCGAAATGGAACAATAAAGTTGGTTTGTTAACAATCATAATATGGATTTAACATCTGTTAAAGACAATCTGTTTGAAGTCAGAAAGGCTATTCCTGACGACGTAAAGCTTGTGGCTGTGAGCAAATTCCATCCTGCGGAGTACATACAGGAGGCTTACAACGCTGGCCAGAGGATATTCGGCGAGAGCCACGAGCAGGAGCTGAAAAGCAAGCACGAGGTTCTGCCAAGCGACATTGAGTGGCATTTCATCGGCCATTTGCAGACAAACAAGGTGAAATACATTGTGCCTTACATAACGATGATTGAGTCGGTCGACTCGTTGAAGCTGCTTTCTGAAATCAACAAACATGCTGTGAAATGCGACAGGAAGGTTAAAGTGCTGCTCGAACTGCATGTCGCACAAGAGGAAACCAAATATGGGCTGAAACCAGACGACTTCATCAAGCTATTGGAAGATGGCACATGGAGAAGTCTTGACCATGTCGAGATATGCGGATTGATGATGATGGCGAGCAATGTGGACGACACGGCCCAGATTGCGGCTGAATTCGACAAGGCTTCGAGTTTCTTTGATGAGATAAAGGAAAAGTATTTCAAAGACAACGACGATTTTTGTGTAAAAAGTTGGGGCATGAGCCACGACTACAAAATAGCTATCCGCCACGGCAGCAATATGATACGCGTTGGCACGGCAATTTTCGGGCCTCGCGTTTATTAGTGTTTCATTAGCGGAATGCCAGTTATGATAAATAGGGCATGGGGGAATCGGCTTCGGTTCCCCCTATTTCGGTCATTGACTCATTCCACATTGCTGTTTAGCGAAAATGCTCCTATAGGTTCATACGTCCATTTGCAAAGTAAGTTGAGGCCACTATCGCCGATTCATACAAATTCTCCCACAGGCGCAAACATCAATTGGCTTAGCCTGCATTATTCATAGATTACGCTTATACATTAACCACTTGCAGGGGCCGTGCCTTGTGCCGGCCCTAAAACAATGTATTTTCCTCTTTTTAATAGGTCGAACATTAATAAGGGCCGGCACAGGGCACGGCCCCTGCAAGTGGAGTCAACATCGGCAGGTTTCAACAACATAAGCGTGAATGATGTTGGGATAGAAAGTTGAGGCCACAATGGCCGTTTCATACAAATTCTCCCACAGGCTCAAACATCCACAGGCTTAGCCTGCATTATTCATAGATTTCGCTTATACATTAACCACTTGCAGGGGCCGTGCCTTGTGCCGGCCCTAAAACAATGTATTTTCCTCTTTTTAATAGGTCGAACATTAATAAGGGCCGGCACAGGGCACGGCCCCTGCAAGTGGAGTCAACATCGGCAGGTTTCAACAGCTTAAGCGTGAATAATATAGGCATAGAATGTTGATGCCACTTCGCCGTTTAAAACCAATGAGTATTTGGCCGGAAAGCCTTGCCTTTTCATAGATAGACGAACCAGTTGGCAATGGAAGCATGTCTTCAATTGACTTTTTGACACGTGTGAAAATGTTGTCTCTCACGTGTGGGAAAACAATTTGGCACGTGCCAAACATGTTTTTGACACGTGCCAAACGATAGCGACATACATATTTTGCGACGCGGCAAAGCCTCCGACGCGGCGTGGCAAAGCCTCCGCCCTACTTCACAATGGCAAGATACACCACATCGTGGTCGGTGCGGTTCTCCATGTAGTGGCTGTGGCCGTCGGGGCAATAGTGAACTTGGCCCACACGGCAGGTCTCAATGGTGTCGTCGTAGTGGAAAGTGGCCTCGCCGCTTATCACGAACACCACCTCGCAATTGCCATGATGAGTGTGCAGCCCGCTTGTGGCGCCAGGCCGCAGTGTTGAATACATGATGCGGGCAGAGCCGTCGTCGTAGTTGCGAGTGTCAAGAGCGCCGTGGCCACCCTTGAAGTTCATCTGGTGTACCTCTGGAATCTTGTCGAAATCGATGATCATAGTTCTTGTATTTTTGGTTTGTCAGTCTTTTCTTTTCCATATTTTCATCACCTTGCGGCGTATGGCCACTTGGTTGACAATGGTTACAAGGGCGAAGAGCACAAGTCCCACGCCAACTGCTGGCAGCATGGAGCCGTCGTCGATTTGCGGGAAGAGCGTGGTGATTACGCCCATGTAGTAGTCGCGGGTGAAGTGGAGCATCAGCAGCGACAACAGCAGCACAGCCAGGTTTAGCCCCACGGTGAGCAGTTGGTAGGGCAAGGCCACACGGGCGGGGCTGTAGCCGATGAGCAGCAGGTTATCAAGCTTCGACGAGTTTTTCTCCACCAAGAGATAGATGCTGAGCATGAGGATGTAGAAGCTGAGGAGGCTGATCACCAAGCCAACGGCCATGACGAGCGAAGCCATCATGCGCAGGAAGTAGGTGGTCTTCTCGGCGTCGAGTTTGTCGGTCTCCACCTCGTAGCCATGGCTGTCGAAATACTTGCTGATGCGCTCGTCGGTCGGGTTGTCCACCTCCACAAGCAGCCTCGTCGGGTCGCTGTCGGCATCGGGGGCGTAGTGGTTGTTGCTCCACTCAAGAAACGACTGCGGCACGAGTATGGTGTTGAGCCTCGTGGAGAACCCCACTACCCTACCCTTGTAGTTGTCTTGGTGGCCGTTGCCGTGGATGAAAATGTCGAGCTGGATTATGCCCATCAGTCCGTCGCTGATTTTCGGCAGCGAGTGGCTCTGGGCATAGCCGAAGTTGTACATATTGATATATGTGCGTGGCAGTATGATGGGCAGCTCGCGGTCGCCCGTCTTCCAGCGCCACTGTGAGAGCGGCACGTCGATGAACTCGTCGGGCACGCTCTCGAAGAATATCTCGGAGTTGAGCACCTGTTGGCCGCCCACGCCCATTGCCGCGCTGACGCGATAGTTGGTCGACGTGAACGCTCCCATCTTCTTGACAAACTGTTGCCGGCCCACCTCGTCGCGCTCGGCGGCAGTGAAAGCGTTGGAACGACCCGACAGTGTGCTTGTGGTGCCGATGCGCTTGCTCACTATCAGGTAGTCGGCACGCATGAAGCTGTCGCCCGAGGTGAACACTGGCAGCACATCGCGGTAGAACTGATAGCCGAGCATTACGATGAACATGCCGAAGAGGTTGGCGAAGAAGAAGCCGACAAACTGCGACACGCTGATGTGCTGGCGAAGCAATTTCCAAACTAATCTCATGGTTCTCTGATTTCTCTTTGGTTCTACAGATTGACAGTCAGCTCGTAGTCGAGGTCGATGTGCTTGCCGATAGAGGTGATGACCACTCCCGCGCCCTGCGCCTTGGCCTCGGCCATCATTATGTCGCCCATGATGCGCGAGTTGTTGTCGTCGAGGTGGCTGATGGGCTCGTCGGCGAGGATGAAGTCGAACGGCTGCACCAACGCCCTGATCATGGCCACGCGCTGCTGCTGGCCAAACGACATGCGGCCCACTTTGGCATCCAGCTTGTCGCCGATGCCGAGCATCTGGAACCACTCCTCTATCTGACGGCGAGTCTTGAAGCCCGTCAGGTGGTTCTTGATTTCCACATTCTCCCACGCCGTCAACTCAGGGAAGAGTCGCAGCTCCTGAAACAGGTGCGATATGTGGTGTTGGCGGATGTCGACCCAGTCGGCAGTCCTCAGCTCCTTGATGTCGCGCCCGTCGAACTTGATTTTGCCTGTGTAGTCGTGGCGGTGGCCAATAATATAGCTGCAGAAAGTGCTCTTGCCCTTTCCGCTCTCAGCCTCCACAAGGTAGAGGTGGCCGCGCTCGAACCTTACGGTGTGCCTCCACACCTCGCTCGCTATATCGTCGCGCCCGTCGAACACATGGGGCAGCACATTCTCGAATGTTATCTCTTCCATTTTTTTATCATTCCATTGTGTACACTATAAAGCCGACTTGGCCGAAAAGCGGCTCCAAGAATGACTGCACAAGGCTTACGGCATCGCTTCCTTTTGCCAATGACTTCAAATTGATGATGGCAGCCATCTTCTTGCCATTCGCCTTGGCGGCCACACTTTGGGGAACGGCCGAAGCCGAAGGGCTGAGCAAACTGCGGGCCATAGAGGTGGTGGTGCCGCTGTAGAACACCTTTTGCGACGACACACCAAACGAGAAGTTGGTCTGCCCGTCGCTGTATGTATAGAAATTAGGACCTGCGTCGGTCATCCGGCCTCCCTGTGGGACGCTCTTCTTCCAGTAAGACACATCGCTGAGGAAGTTGGTGTCGTGGAGCTGGGCACCCCACATCACCTGGGGACTCGACTCAGAATGGCGAGGCACAATCAAGGCCATGTCGCCATCCACGCTGCCGACTATCTTATTGATGTCTATCACGGTGTTGATGCCCGACATAAGCTGTAGCAATGTCTTGTCTTGCTGCATGAGCTTGAGGAACTCCTTGCCATCAACGTTTATGAACAACCCTATTGCCGAGCTGTCGGCCATCGCACTAAGAAACTTGCCGTTGATGGGTCGGTAACTGCGGTGAGCCTGTTTCAACGCATTGTTTATCTGCTGATTATCCGAGCTGGTCTCACCTTTCACTTCAAGCACACCGCTCTCAGCCGCATTCATTCTGGCAGCGATAATCAACTGCGAGGGAGATGTCTCCTTGGGAGTGCCAAGCATGAATGGAGCAACGAGGGCTTGTGGCAAGGCGTCGCCTTGGGCAACAAGGGCAACAGGCGATTCCATTGCGTCGAGTCGAGTGAAGAGTGGTGAGTTTTTAGCACCGTCATCCTCGTCTTGCTTGAGCAAGCGCGTCTCGGTGCGCAGCAATTCGGGCTGCATTGCGGCCGTGGCAGGGCCCATCACGAGCATGGCCTCGTCGCTCACGCCGACAACCCATGAGCTTCTGAGCACTGTGAACAGGATGTCGTGCCGCTCTACTGGCTGTTGGCAGAAGCCCTTGGCGGCAAGCCGTTTCAGCCACTGCTCAACCTTGCCTTTACTCGACACTTCGGCGGCCACGCCAATGTTGCCGTCGGGTGATTCAAAAAGATAAACAGGATTTGAGAGATTGACACCGCAGTCGGTTAAGTTGTTCACTTGCAGGACGTTCTCAATGTTGGTCGCCTTGCGCAAGTCAACTCTTGCTATGGCAGTGCTTGCCGCGGGAATGACGTTGATGTAGTCGCTATCCGAGCATGACGCAAGGGTAAACAGCGAGACTGTAAGTGAAATATAGAGTGCTAATCTTTTTACCATTATAATAATGTCATCTGAAAACAATCAAACTATTCTTCGTGCCAGTTGGGCCATGACCACTGCTTGGAGCGCGGCAGTCTCTGTGCGCAGCCGGCTCCGCCCGAGACTGATGCTCTTGTAGCCACAGGCCATGGCCTCATGCACCTCGTCGATGGAGAAGTCGCCCTCCGGGCCTATCATTATCGTAACGTCCTTGTCGTCAGTGGGTTGCAACAGCAACTCCATTAAGTCGGCCTTGGCCACTTCCTCATAGCAATGGCAAATATATTTCTCCCCTTTCCAGGGCTGGTGAATGAAATCGGCGAATGGCGTCATGCCGTTGACGATGGGCTTCCACGGCTTGCGGCTTTGCTTTAATGCACCCACAACAATGCGCTCCAGGCGGTCGACGCGCACGGTGCGTCGCTCGGAGAAGCGGCAGTCGAGCATCGTCAGCTCGTCAACTCCCACCTCTGTGGCTTTCTCCGCCATCCACTCTGTGCGATCCATCATCTTCGTGGGGGCCATTGCAATGTGGATGCGCCCATGCCAAGTACGTTGCTGGGGCAAAACCTCGTCGATGGCATAGCGGCAACTGTGGTTGCCCACTATTGTGAGGTGTGCGCGATAGAAAGAGCCATTGCCATCGTCGAGGAAAATTTCGTCGCCAGACTTTAGCCTCAACACACGGGCAGCATGCTGCGACTCCTCTTCGCTGAGGCGGTCGACTGACGCGGCATCGGGAACATAGAAAAATCTACTCTCCTTCATTGCTCTTGCGATGGTTCAGCTCATCACGCAGATAGGATGCCAACTCGTAGTTCTCGTCGGCGATGGCCTTTTCAAGGGCTTTTTCGAGCATCGACCGGCTCAAGGCGTTCGGCGGCAACTGCATTCCTGTGGAGTTGGGGTGGTAGGCCGAGCCCTGTCTGGCGAGCAGCGCACGGCTTATCAGAATGTCCATGCCCGTGATGAGCGAAAGCAGAATGCCATCAGAGGCCCTGATGGGCACCATGGCGAGGGTTTCTCGGTTGGTGAGCACGGCGTTGTATTGTCCGTCGTCGACCGACAGTATTCTCAGCTCATAGTTGTCTTTGTTGATGTCGGTGGCTATTCTGAGCAGAGCCTCTGGCAAGAGCCGTGGTGTGACAGGAACTGGATGCAGCCGGAGCAGGAACTGATATTGAGTATGACGGTCGCAGACGATGGCGAGCTGACGCTTTTCATCCTCATCGACGAGCAGAATCATGCTCAGGTCGTCGATGCCGACAATTTCAGTGATGCCCTTGAATATGAGCCTTACGTTGCTACTCATGCTTGCTCTTGCTGAACGACAACCAGAATGCCACGGCCACTGCCAACGCGAAGCCTGAGAAGATGAACCAGCAAGCCTGCCAGTTGCCCATGAGGAACGAGGCCTCGCCCACTTGCGTCCATGAGCAGAAGTGGTTGACAATGGCACCGGCCGAAAGCGTGCCGATGGTGGCTCCAAGTCCGTTGGTCATCAGCATGAACAACCCCTGGGCTGAAGCCTTGATTGACGGGTCGCACTCTTTGTCGACGAATATGCCACCAGAAACGTTGAAGAAGTCGAAGGCAACACCATAGACTATGCAGGAGAGTATGAAGAGCAGAACGCCGGGCATGGTCGGGTTGCCAAGGCCGAAGAATCCGAAGCGTAGCACCCACGCCAGCATGGCAATGAGCATGACCCCCTTGATGCCATAACGCTTGAGGAAGAAAGGTATGAGCAGGATGCAGCAAGCCTCGCTAACCTGCGATATGGAAGTGAGCAGGGTGGCGTTGTTGGCGGCAAACGATGTGGCCACAACCGGGTCGGCACTGCCCTGGAAGCTGGAGATGAATGGGCCGGCGAAGCTGTTGGTAACCTGAAGCGACATGCCGAGGAGCGCCGAGAATATGAAGAACAGGGCCATACGCTTGTCTTTGAACAGGCTGAAGGCGTCGAAGCCAAGCTGCTGGGCGAGCGTGCGCTTCTCGGTGGCGGCCTTCTTCACAAGCTTGCACTGCGGCAAAGTGAACACGTAGAGGAACATCACCACACTGAGCAAGCCCGAGACAAGGAATTGGTTGCACGTGTACTGGAACTTGTGGGTGTTCTGCGCGAGTGTCATTGTGAACGAGCCGTCTTGCCATACTGCGCAGTTGACAAACCACATAGTCAGTATGAAGCCGACGGTGCCAAGCACGCGGATGGGCGGGAAGTCGGACACGGTGTCATAGCCATGCTGCTTCAAGAGCGTGAAGGCCACGGTGTTGCTCAGCGCGAGGGTGGGCATATAGAAAGCCACGCTCAGCGTGTAAACGCCGATGAACAGTCCCTTGTTGGGCAGCTCATTGCCGAAGCCAGCCTGCCACCCCATCACACAGAGGTAAATCATGGCAGCTCCTGCTATCAAGTGGCAGATGCCAAGCATGCGCTGCGGCTGCACATATTTGTCGGCCACGATGCCGATGAGCGTTGGCATGAAGATGGAGACTATGCCCTGTATGGCATAGAACCATGATATTTGGGCACCGAGCCCTGCGGCTCCAAGATAATTGCCCATGCAAGTGAGGTAGGCTCCCCAGACAGCAAACTCCAGGAAGTTCATCACGGCCAGTCTTACTTTCAGATTCATTGGTTTTAGATATTGTTCGAACTGGATGCAAAGTTAGCTTATTTTGCTAAAAAAGCAAAACGCCAAACAAAGAAATCCCCCTTATCATCACAAATAAGGGGGAACTTTTATAGATTTTTCAACAAAATTGAACACATCAGTAGCTTTCGCCGTCATCTTCCTCATCGCTGACGTCGGCGGCCTCGAGACCCAAATCCTCTGGCGACGGCTCCACGGTGGTGCGGTAGCTTTCCTCCGTCAGCTTGTCGTCGTCGAACTCATCGTCGTCATCATCGTCGTCCTGATTGATGTCATCGTCGGGCAAGTTGTCGCTCTCGTCGTCATCATAGTCGTCGTCCTTGTGGGTGGGCTCGTAGTCGAATGTGGTGTGCTTTATGGCCACCACAGGCTTGGCTTTCACAAAGATGGCCTCAGTCCATGAGCCACGGGGTATCTCAAGCACCTCATATCCGTCGGCCACCTTGCGCTCATAGAGGCTGCCCGGCTTCTTCAAGCGGTCGGTGGGCAGAGTGGTGGTGCTAATGTCGAAGCCCGACTCTATTATGTCCTGCACGCTCTGCTGCAGACTTTCCCATCCGCCGCCAAAGTTGCGCTCCAGCACCTCGATGAGCTTGGAGGCCGTTATGTGGCGTATGTTCTCGTAGGTCAGGTCGTTGATGCGCAGGATGCTCTTCTTCTTGATTGCATACTTGTGGGAGGTGGAGTCGGCTCCTGTGAGTGAGCCAACCTTGAAGCCCCTTGCCTCGTACTTGGATATGACGACGGGGTTGTCGATTTTCACCTCTTCTATATTAAAGGCACTGCGGATGATGTCGAGATAGCGTGGCAGACTCTCGCGAGCGTCGGAGTCCTTGCTCGCTTGCCGCAGGAGACGGAAAACGTCGTTCTCCTGTATGTCCCACACGTTGTCTTTGTTGAGCGTCTTTAGCGTTAACGCCTTGTTTTTCTTATTTGCTTCCATATATATTGATGTCGAACTCGATAATGGTTTCTCAGTTGCCGTGCAAAATTAAGCACTTTGGATGGAATTACAAAAACTTTTATAATGAAATTATTTGCAATCGGACAATAGTTTTCTTGTTGGCCAAAAAAAACATCTTTGTTTTGGCGTTTCAGATTAAATGTATTAATTTTGCACCGAATTTTATCAAAGACACTGGTTCGGTAGCTCAACTGGATAGAGCAACTGCCTTCTAAGCAGTAGGTTACGGGTTCGAGTCCCGTCCGAATCACAAGGAAGAGCCTCAATGTAGCTGATTGGGGCTCTTCTTTTTTTCTGCACGTTGATATAGTTGTCATGTGGCCAAATCATCAGAAATTGTGCATTCTGAACGAAAAGTGCTATCGATGTGCACAATAATCCTCTTCAATACGAAAAATTTTAAGTAAATTTGCACCACAAACCGAAAAACATTAAAACCAAAAAGATGAGAAAACAAATCACCACCCTACTGCTGCTGTTGCTGACCATCACTGTTTCAGCCCAGACAAAGCTGCCATACCAAGATGAGAGTTTGTCGGCAATAGAGCGAGCCCGCGACTTGTGCTCGCGGCTGACGCTGGAAGAGAAAGCCTCACTTATGCAAGACCTCTCGCCAGCCATTCCCCGCCTTGGCATACCAGAATTTCCGTGGTGGAGCGAGGCCCTGCATGGTGTGGGTCGCAATGGCTACGTCACTGTCTTCCCAGCCACCATCGGCATGGCGGCAAGCTTCGACGACAATCTGCTCTACCGCATCTTCGACGCCGTCAGCGATGAGGCACGGGCCAAGAACAACGAGGCGCGCCACTCAGGCCGCATCAAGCGGTATCAGGGTCTGTCGTTCTGGACTCCTAACATTAATATATTCCGCGACCCTCGTTGGGGACGCGGACAGGAAACGTACGGCGAGGACCCATATCTGACCACAATGATGGGATTGGCTGTGGTGAGAGGTCTGCAAGGTCCCGACTCCACAAAATACCGCAAGCTGCTGGCCTGCGCCAAGCATTTCGCTGTGCACAGTGGCCCCGAATGGAACCGCCACTCGTTCAATCTGGAAAACATATCGGCGCGCGACCTTTGGGAGACCTATCTGCCTGCATTTGAGGCTCTTGTCAAGGACGGTCATGTGGCTGAGGTGATGTGCGCCTACCAGCGTATCGATGGCGAGCCCTGCTGCAGCAACAGCCATTATGAGCAGCAGATACTGCGCAACGACTGGCATTTCGACGGTCTGATCACAAGCGACTGTGGCGCCATAAGCGACTTCTGGATGAAAGGCCGCCACGGAACAGCCAAAGACGCAGCCCAAGCCAGTGCACAGGCCGTGCGCACAGGCACCGATTTGGAGTGCGGAAGCAACTACAAGAACCTGCCTGAGGCCGTAAAGGCTGGCGAGATAACCGAGGCTGAAATCGACACCAGTCTCATCCGTCTGTTGCGGGCACGCTTCGAGCTTGGCGACTTCGCCACAGAGGATGATAACCCATGGATGCGCATACCCTCATCGGTGATAGCGAGCAAGGAGCACAAAGCCCTGGCTCTGCAAATGGCCAACGAGAGCATGGTGCTGCTGCAGAACCGTGACAATCTGCTGCCATTGAAGAAGGAAGCCAAAGGCATAGTGGTAATGGGGCCCAACGCCAACGACTCTATCATGCAATGGGCCAACTATAGCGGTGTGGCCACCGAGACTTCGACTGTGCTGAAAGCAGTGCGCCAGAAACTTGGTGGCGTACGCTACGTGCGCGGTTGCAACTACACCAACTTCCAGACCGACGAGAGTCTGTGGAATGGCATCAGCCACAATGGACGCAAGGGCATGAAAGCCACCTACTGGAACAACACCAAGATGAGTGGCACACCTGCGGCCTCGGCTTGGTTCTCCGCCCCCGTCAACCTGAGCAATGGCGGCGCCACGGTGTTCGCCCCTGGTGTCAATCTTGAGGACATGTCGGCAACATTCGAGGGCACATTCGTTCCCTCCAAGACAGAGACTGTAACCTTCAAGGCTGCTTTCGACGATGGCGCAAGGCTCATCGTCAATGGCGAGGTTGTCAGCGATGTGTGGAAAGGGCGCAGCCGCGTGCAATACATCAACAAGGACATGCAGGTGGAGAAAGGTAAGAAATATGAGATACGGCTTGAGTTCTTCCAGTCGAAGGACATGGGCATTGTGCAGTTCGACATTGTTCACAAGGCAACATCCACAGTGCAAGACGTTGTGGCTCAGGTAAAAGATGCACAGACGGTGATATTCGTCGGCGGCATCAGTCCACAGCTTGAAGGCGAGGAGATGAAGGTGAGCGAACCGGGATTCAAGGGCGGCGACCGCACCGACATCGAACTGCCGCTAGCCCAGCGCGACCTGATCAAGGCACTCCACGACGCTGGTAAGAAGATAGTGTTTGTCAACTGCTCTGGCTCGGCCATCGCCATGGAGCCGGAGACCAAGAATTGCGACGCTATTCTGCAAGCGTGGTATCCCGGAGAGCGTGGCGGAGAGGCCGTGGCCAATGTGCTGTTTGGCGACTACAACCCCAGCGGCAAACTGCCCATCACGTTCTATCGCCACACTTCCGACTTGCCGGACTTCCTCGACTACAACATGAAGAACCGCACCTACCGCTACTACGAGGGCAACGCCCTGTTCCCATTTGGCTACGGCCTCAGCTACACCTCATTCAGCATAAAGCCCACCGAGATAAAGAACAACAAGCTGCAGGTCACCGTTACCAACACTGGCGACAAAGCCGGCATCGAGATAGTGCAGATGTACATAAAGAACCTAAGCGACGCCGAGGGACCACTGAAGACGTTGCGTGGCTTCCAGCGCGTCAGTCTGCAACCTAACGAGAGCAAGACAATCGAGTTCGACTGCATCGACAAAAAAACTCTGCAGACATTCGACCCAACCACCAACACCATGAGGTTCACTGGCGGCAAATATAATATATATGTAGGCTCGTCGAGCCGCGAGGCCGACCTAAAGACCCTGAGCATCACGGTAAATCCAAAGCTATAGGCTCCTATTATTTGCAAGAGTGCCACTTATGTTTATCCATAGGTGGCACTCTTGCGTTGCAAAGCAACTTGCTTTAAAACTGGAAAAGAAGATTAACCGCACGAGGCCATAATCCTCAATCCTCAAATCTCAATCCTCAAATCTCAATCCTCAAATTTCAATCCTCAAATTTCAATCCTCAAATCTAAATCCTCAAATAGTTGCGCCAAGCTCCTCCACCCTATCGCGGCAATGCTCCATGAGCCACTTGGGAGTGCTTGTGGCCCCACAAATGCCAACGGTACTCACACCGACGAGCCATTGCGGCATTATTTCGGCTGCGCTCTCTATCTGGTGGCTGTTGGGATTCACGCTAAGACACTGCTGAAAAAGCACACGTCCATTGCTGCTCTTACGCCCGGCAACGAACAACACCATGTCGTGGCGAGAGGCAAAGGCGGCTATGTTTGGCATACGGTTGGCCACCTGACGGCATATAGTGTCGAAACTGCGGAATGTGGCATTCTTCGATATGTGCGACTTGATGTAGTCAATGATGCGATGAAACTCGTCAAGGCTCTTGGTGGTCTGGCTATAGAGGTAGATGTCGCGGCTGAAGTCGAGCCGCTTCACGTCGTCGAGGCTCTCCACCACTATGGCGTGGTTGTCGGTTTGGCCTTCAAGTCCAACCACCTCGGCATGGCCATTCTTGCCGAAGATAACTATCTGCTTGCCGTTGTCCCCCGACTCATATTGGTTTTTGATGCGTCGCTGCAATGCAAGCACCACGGGGCAGGTGGCATCTATTATCTCAATGTTGTTGGCTTTAGCAATCTTATAGGTCGATGGCGGCTCGCCATGGGCGCGGAGAAGCACCTTAACGTTGTGAAGACGGCTTAGCTGGCTGTGGTCGATTGTGATAAGACCTTTGGCAGCAAGCCGCTCCACCTCCATACCGTTGTGGACTATGTCGCCAAGACAATAAAGCGTCCGCCCCGACGACAGTTCTTCCTCGGCTTTGCTTATTGCACGCGTAACGCCGAAGCAGAAGCCGCTGCCACTGTCTATCTCAACTTCCAGCTTCTTCATTTCGCGTTGACTGTAATCACTATCTTTGGGTTCTCCGGGTCGTTGGTTATCAGCAGCACACGGGGCTGGGTGCGCACTTTGGCTATTTCCGTGCGCTCGGCTGTTATGGTCAGCTTGGCCTCTTTGCCAGCGGCTATCTTTGTTTTGTTCAACTTCAGTTGCAGCCCTGCCGTAAACAGCTGCACCGAACTGATGGTCAGCGTGCTGTTGCCTTGGTTCTGTATCATGATGGTGCCTTTGGCGCGGTCGGCTCCATTAAACCGCAGGTTGAGGTTGTAGGTCGATATTACGGCGTGGGGGCGTTTCCCGCTGGTGTTCTCGGAGAATCGTGGCAGCAACACCGCTGAGACCGAAATCTCCTTGTCGGGCGACACCTTGTCGCCTGGCTTCTCGCCGAGGAAGATGCTGGTCTGGGTTAGTCCGTAGTCGAGCAGCTTGCGCGAGTCGAGCGTGACGTGTGCCACGGCCGTATGGCCTGGCAGCAGCACCTTCGGGGTTACAGTGGCAGTGAGATAAGCTGGCAGATGCATCAGTTGCGGCTCAGCCTTCTCGTTGCCGTTGTTCATGATGTGGATCTGCTGGATGGGCATGTCG
This sequence comes from uncultured Prevotella sp., assembly GCA_964602785.1. Taxonomy (GTDB): domain Bacteria; phylum Bacteroidota; class Bacteroidia; order Bacteroidales; family Bacteroidaceae; genus Prevotella. Next base: position 4,691 of record CAZRSL010000056.1, on the reverse strand, counting down.
CCACTGTTGACATCGTCGAACTCTATATCGGTCTTGTCCACCTTGAGGTTGCCTATGGCATACTTGTAGTCGCCGTCGAAATCGTCGGTGCCCGGCCTTACCACTCCTTTGAGCCACAAAGTGGACGCGCCGCCTTTGGCATTGCTGAAGACTGTCACCGACTTGAGGAAGTGGCCCAGCTGGCGTGCGTCGTACGACACGCTGACGGTGAACTTCTTGCCCCGGCCAACGCTGCGCTTGGGATAGTAGGCGGTGGCGCAGCCGCAACTGGTTTCCACCTTATTAATATATAGCGACGAGCGTCCGCTGTTTTGCAGTTCAAACTCGGCGGTAACGGGATGGTTGTAGACCACATAGCCCACATCCACAGTGTCGCGAGTGGCGCTGATGTCTTGCGCTGAGGCTATTGTCGACCCACAGAGCAACGACAGAATTACGATTGACTTATTCATCTTGATGTTCATTTGCTTACATTCATTTTCATGGCACTGTCCCGGCCACTATATTCGGGAGCGTAGGCGCAACCGACAGTGGCAGTGCCGCTCTGGTAGTCGCCCTCACGGTCGACGAAATACTCGGTCTCCACCTGCCACGTGCCCTTGGGCAGACGGTCGAAGAAGTAGTTGGTCTGCCGGTCGCGTGTCTCCTCATAGCACCTGCCGTTGTATCCGCTCAACTGGTTGACTGGTTCAAGGCAAGCGGCGCGGCGGTCGGCTATCTCCACGAAGTCGTAGTCGCGGTCGGCTTTGATCGTTATCACCACCTTGACCTTGTCGCCCACCTTGGCATCTTTGGCACCTTCCACCTTGCGAGTGATGCTGATGCCGCTCGAAGCCTTCTTTATATCGGTGGAACGGTCGGTGTATTGGGCATAGAGTGCGCCCCAGCTTGTGCCGGTGCCATTCTTCTCAATCGAGACACTCGATGCATCCGACGGCAAGTCCATACGGAAATAGCCCGTGCCGGCAGAGGCCTTTGGCAGACTGACACTGCTACCGTCGATGATTAGGCTCACGTTGCCCGAGGAGTTGAACACGTTTTTGCCACCGTCGAGGAAAGCGTACACGGCATTGGCCGTGTTGATGGGAGTCGACCACTGTGTGGTGCGCTTCTCCTGGAGCAGCCAATATTGCATCTCCATAATCGATGTTGTGTCTTTAGGGGCGAGCAGCTTCAGAGCCTCAATTGCCGCCGTCTGCGTCGGGATGCGGTAGTCGAACCAACTGTAGCTTGCTTTTGGCGTGTCGAAGTAGCGGCCCGTCTCAGGGTTGTACACTGTGTATTCCTTCATGCTCTGCAGGTAGTCGGCGGCCCGCTGCTTCTGATTGAAATAAGCAAGGATTATGGCCGAGTTGGCTTTGCCGTAGATTGTCAGCCGTGTCGGCATCTTGGCCAGCAGCCCCACGAGATAGTTCATGTCGGCGGTCTCGCTTCGTCCATAGAGCGCCGAGGCGTAGAGGAAGTCGCAAGCGAACTCACTGGGGCACAGGTTCTTGCGCCCATACTTCCGCTGCTGACGCTTCAGTTCGGCCACTTCCTTGGCAATCATCTTGTCGAGGAAGCCGAACGAACTGTCAATCAACTTCTTCGCTTCTTCATTCTTGTCGGTGGTGAGTTTCTGTAGGCGGACGAGCGTGCGGTTGACAGCCAACGTCATGTAGGCGTTGCCGCTCATACCCTTCCACCAACTGAACGAGCCGTCCGGGTTTTGCAGTTTCTTCAGCTCGTTCATTGCGCTGTTCAGACAGGAGCTGACGGTGTTGTCGTCGTAGAAATAGACCAACGCCCGCTTCTGCGACTCCTCGTTCTCGGCGTCCTGCACCCATGGGGTCTCGTTGAGCGCGAAGTCTTTCAAGTCCTCATTCTTCTGCAAGTTGCTCTTCAGGCTGGTTTGCTTTTCCTCCATAGCCCACAGTTCGGCATATTGCTTCATCTTCGGGTTGAGGCTGAGGATGTATTGGCCGAGTCGGTTGGCGTAGATGCTCGTGGCCAGCGATATGGCGTTCTTGCTGTCAGTGTTGGCCACCGAATGGAGCGAGCCGAGCACGAGCAGCGACGGGTTGGCTGTGTATTCTATCGTCAGCTTTGGCTTCTTGCCCTTCACGGTGCTCAGGTCGATGGTCTTTGTGCCGGAGCCATTGATCGTGAACGGATGGGTGTCGATGACGAGCTCAAATGGCGACAGCACAGGCAGATAGTGCTGCTCGCCGTCGCTGAAGTTGTCGCTCGTGGCGGTTATGTTGCACACGAGCATGTCGGGATAGCCCTCACTGCTGAAAGAGAAGTCAACCGCCGATGTGCCGTTTGCCTTCACCGCGCATTGCTTTGTCTGCGTGAGCAAGACGCTGTCGGTGGCCGCGTCGATGAGTTGGAGCGTTACAGTGGCACTGATGTCTTTGTCGGTGGTGTTGCTGACCACCGAACCTATCGATGCGCGGTCGCCTTGGCGTATGAACCGTGGCACATTGGGCTGCACCATGATCTGCTTCTGGGCTATCACATCCGCTGTGAGCTGGCCGTAGTTCATCAGCGAGTCGTGGGCGAAACCCATATACCGCCAAGTGGTGACGCTCTCGGGCAACGTGAAGCTGAGCGAGACGTTGCCATTGGCGTCGGTCTCTGCGTCGGGTATGAAGAAAGCGGTCTCCTGCAGGTTGGTGCGCAGCGTGTTTTCGGTCTTTGGAGACTCTTCCTCAGCTGTTGGTTTGGCGGTGTCGACCACATCGTATAACATCGCTGCCGATTCTTTAGGCGCGGCGGCCATGGCCACATCGTTATTCACAACCGCCGACTCTTTCACTGAGCCAAGCGATTGGGCTTTGGCCATGAGCATAACGCGTCCGCCACGGAAGCGGGGCAAGGAGTAGAAATCGAAGTATTTGCTGTTGAACGTCCAATAGTTGATTGGAGCCACATTGGTATACTTTGGATTGACGTAATAGTTTGAAGTTGGGTCGTAGGTTTGTGCCGACCGCCATTGTGCCGACGCCGTTGGCAGCGATAGCACGATTCTGAAGTCCCAATTGTGGCGGTAGAGTTGGTCGAGCGACTTGTCGTAAAGGGTAGAAATGAGCGACGCTCGTGCGGGCTTGCCGTCGGGTTGCAAGATGTTGAGTGTCCACTTCTCTTTCTGCCCTGGCGTCAGCCTGTCGCGGAAGGTTGTCCATTTCACCTTGAGCTTGTTGCTTGGCAACTGCTTCTCGATGGCGCACGAGTGGGAATAGACCCGCCCGTTGCGCACCCATACATAGTTTGCCGACAGGTTGCCATTGTAGCGGTCGGTGAATTTGCGCGTGTTGATGGAATTGCTCACGTCGAACGAGCCGCTCTCCAAGAGGCGGTTGCCATCGTAGAGGGTGTAGAACACATGCTGGTTCTGCCTGCTTGAGCCCACCTGAACATATACTGGCTTGTCCTTGCCCACCGTCTCACCACTGACATAGAACCAGTCGTCGGTGTCGACGACGGGGCGTTTGTCGGTCAGACCGAACACCACAAACCGCCTGTTGATAGTGTCTGAGCCGCAGACAGCAGTCAGATTGTGGCTGCCAGAGGTCAGTTTAGGCATCGTAAATGGGCTGTTTGACTTGGCTGAATAGGCCTTTCCGTCGATGGAAACGGCCACATTGCCGTCGATTTCCTTGCCCGCCATGTTCACGCAGGTGAAGGTTATGTGGCGGAGACTGTCGGCGAGGCTCTTCTCAGGCAGATCCACAGTCAACACGGTGGGCCGTGTGCCGAGCGGCAGACTCGTCTCCTCCTCGTGGCTCTCGCCGCCAAGGTTGGTTATCTTTGCCTTTGCCGCTATGGTGAAGAACAGGCGGTCGCCCGGATTGGCGCTCGATGGCAGCGTCATCGGCATCAGCACTGTGAACTCGCCTTGGTCGTTGGTTGTGGCGGTCTGGGTCAGCAGCTTCTCCGAACCTTCATTTCTGCGCCACCACCACCATGCCTGCGTGCGGCTGACGGTGTACTCCACCTTTGCGTTCTGAACGGGTACGCCTGAATAACTCAATGCCCTGCCCTTGACGCGCACCGTGTCGCCCACGGCGTAGCCGTCCTTATACTCGTCGAACTCTATTCTGAACGTCGGCCGCTTGTATTCCTCCACCATCACCGTTACGCTGCCTCCGAGCTTGTTCGACGACACAGTAAACCTGCCAGTAAGCCCCTCAGATGGTATGTCGAAACTGGTGTTGGCCGTGCCAAGGCTGTTGGTTCTGACGGTTTTCTCTGCCACAACCTTGTAGTTGGCGTCGCGCAGCGTTATGGTCTCTTCCCTGTCGGCCACGGCATGGGCGTGGGTGCTGTCCTGCTCCCACACCATGACGGCCACTTGCACCTTCTGTCCGGGGCGGTAGATGCTGCGGTCGGTGAGCAGGCGTATTCTTGTTGAAGCCTTATCACTGTTGTAATAGAAGTGTTTATATATCTGGCTGTGGGGCAGATATTTATCGTTCCCACTTTCAACAAACGCATCAACGCCCTGATAAGTCGATTTGGTGTGGCTGTATTGCGCCTCGCCGTCTTTTCCTGTGCTGACAACGCTCTTCACGCTGTTCTTCTTGTTGTAGTGGTTCTCCGTGAGTGTTATCTTGGCGTTGCTTATCGGCTGTCCGGTAGTGGCGTTTACCACGGCCAAGCGCATCTGGCCCGACTTGCCAAGGGTGGTATACAGGAATTTCACATTG
>CAZRSL010000055.1:0-19184 GCA_964602785.1 uncultured Prevotella sp. | reverse complement strand
TCACCAACGGCGACAACGACACCTTCCCCCTCTGGTACAACCAAGACACCGAGGGCGTGCGCACCGACGCCCGCGTGTGCAACCTGAGCTACTTGCAGACCGACTGGTACATCGACCAGATGAAGCGGCCGGCCTACGACTCGCCGTCGCTGCCCATCACGTGGCCACGTATCGACTTCGTCAGCGGCACCAACGAGTATGTGCCCGTCATGCCCGACGCCAAGCAGCAGATCATCGACTTCTGCCGCTCCAACCCTGAGGCGGCACGCGCGGCTTTCGGCGACGAGAAGAACCCGTTTGAGCTGAAGAACATAATAGAGCACTGGGTGCTCAACCCGGCCAACACGTCGATGCACGTCATTCCCACCGACACGCTCTATCTGACAGTGGACAAGGATGCCGTGCGCCGCAGCGGAATGAAGCTCATCAGCGACTCAATTCCCGACCGCATGGTAATCTCGCTGGCCGGCAAGAACGCACTCTACAAGGGCGACCTGATGATGCTGGAGATGTTGGCCCACGCCAACTGGACACGGCCACTCTACGTGGCGAGCACAGTGGGCGAGTCGAACTACATGAACCTGGGCAGCAACTTCATCACCGAGGGCCTGGCCAACCGCATAACGCCGTTCAAGACCACTCCCGACGACATGGAGAGCCGCCACCAGTTCTACATGGACACCGAGAAGACCTACGACAACGTGATGAACCGCTTCAAGTTCGGCGGACTGAGCCGCAAGGGCTTCTACGTCGACGAGACCATACTGCGCATGTGCTACACCCACCGCACCATGATGGCCCGCCTTGCCCTCAACCTGATAGCCGAGGGCAAGAAAGACAAGGCACTGAAGGTGCTGCAGAAAGCCGAGAAGGAGATACCGGCCTACAACGTGCCGATGAACTTCTACAGCGGCGCGATGGACATGGCCCGCGCCTATCTGGCCCTCGGCAACATCAAGCGGGGCAACCAGATACTCGAAGGCCTGTGGAAGAACTCGCGCCAGTATGTCGACTACTACATGCAGTTCAGCGGCTCAAAGTTCCAGATGATGCAGAACGACATTCTGGAGAACCTGCAGATGATGCAGTATGAGCTTGCCACCGGCCAAGACTCTAAGGCCAACTTTGCCGCCGGCGGCGAGAAAGTGATGGACAACTACCTCCGCACCTTCCAGATGAAGGGCGGACAACTGCCGCAACAATAAAAGGCCGCAAGGCAGCAGCCCAATGATCATAGAGCAGCCTGCCAAGTGGCTCCGTTGGCTCTACCCCAGAGCCCTGTGGAGAATGGACCCCGCCGAACACTCAGTCTACCTGACGTTCGACGACGGGCCCATTCCGCAGTCTACCCCTTTCATCCTCGACACGCTCGACGAGTTCGGGGCCAAGGCCACGTTCTTCATGGTGGGCGACAACGTGCGCCGCTACCCTGGTCTGCTTGAGGACATACGCCGCCGGGGTCACGCCGTGGGCAACCACACCTACCACCACATAGGCTCGCTGCGCCACTGGCCCCTGACCTACGGCATCGATGTCAGCGAGGCCGACAAGCTGCTGGGCTTTCCAAAGCTGTTCCGCCCGCCCCACGGTTGGATGCGCCCTTCGGTGTACTGGTGGATGAGCCGCAGGAAGACCATAGTGATGTGGGACCTCGTAACGCGCGACTACTCCAAGTGGATGACCGCCGACGACATAATATATAATGTGAAGCGATACGCCCGCAACGGCTCCATCATCACCTTCCACGACTCGCTGAAGAGCATCGAGAAGCTGCACTACGCCCTGCCCGAGTCGCTCCGCTATCTACGGGAGCAAGGCTACGAGTTCCGCACATTCTGAGTTTTCGGCCTTTTGCCGAAGCCTCGGAATGTGCGTTTCACACCCATAAAGTGGGAAAACAATCCCATTTTTGTGGTTTTTTATCTTTTTAACAAACAAATCGTTCTTTTAATTCTTTAAAATTGTAAATTTGCATAATCAATCTGAAATGTATCTGAAATAACTTAAAGACTTAAACCATGAAGAAATTTTTTACTCTTATTGCAGCCGTGTGCATGGCTATGGCGGCCAATGCGCAGGTTGAGGGCGTCGACACGCTGGCCCTGTCGACCTACAACTCTGAGACCCAAACTTTCAGCAATGGTTACACCATTACAGGTGCACGCCCTGACAGGGTCAACTCTCTGCCAACAGGCTCCGGCCCGTTCAAGGACGCTGGCGACGCTTGGACCAACGGCATCAACTTCAAGAACAACTCGGCCAACACCATCAAGATTCCTGAGGGAGTGAGTGTCTACCGAATTGAGATTCTCGGCTGCTCGCAGGGCGACAACTGGGACTACATCCTGGCTTACGGAGCCGGCGACAACACTTTCGAGGGCGTGGGCTACGAGTATGTCGACCCGATCGGCAAAGGCGTAACCGACAATGTTACCATCCGCACCACAGCCAAATATCCTGTCGACCCGTGCACAGGCCTTGAAGGAGCGTCGAGCAACAACACCGAGGTGGCCTCTACCCACCACGCGGGCTACATGGTGGCCGCGCTCGACTTCGGCAACGAGCCTTACTCTGGCGAGTTCCCATTCTACTTGTCGGGCAACAACCAGCACGACTACGCCTTCGTAGTCTACACCACCCGCGCAGCCGCCGATGAGGCAGCCAACAAGCAGGGCGGACAGACCACCGAGGCCAAGTATGTGGAGCTGTCGATGTCGACCTACGATGCCACCACCGGCACCTTCGCTGAGAACTACACCATCACCGGCGCACGCCCGGAGAAAGCCGTCACACTGCCCACAGGCTCCGGCCCGTTCAAGGACGCTGGCGACGCTTGGACCGACGGCATCAACTTCAAGAACAACTCGGCCAACACCATCAAGATTCCTGAGGGTGTCGACGTCTACCGCATCGAGATCTTCGGCTGCTCGCAGGGCGACAACTGGGACTACATCCTGGCTTACGGAGCTGGCGACAACACCTTCGAGGGCGTGGGCTACGAGTTTGTCGACCCAATCGGCAAGAGCGTAACCGACAACGTTACCATCCGCACCACAGCCAAATATCCTGTCGACCCGTGCACAGGCCTTGAGGGAGCCTCGAGCAACAACACCGAGGTGGCATCGACCAACCACGCCGGCTACATGGTGGCGGCACTCGACTTCGGCAACCAGCCCTACTCGGGCGAGTTCCCGTTCTACGTGTCGGGCAACAACCAGCACGACTACGCTTTCCGCCTCTACACCTCGCGTGCCGACGCTGACGCCGCCACAACCGGCATCAAGACCGTGAGCACAACCACCACCAAGGCCAAGACCGACGGCGCCATCTACAACCTGGCAGGCCAGCGCGTCAGCAAGAGCTACAAGGGCGTTGTGATCATCAACGGCAAGAAGTATCTCAACAAGTAACCACAGACAACACTTGAAATCCAGAACACGAAATTGCTCTTCATCGCTGAGGGCAGTCTCAGGAAGAGGGCAATTTCGTGTTCTGAACTTTCTACTTTTCAACTAAAATAATACCATATATCTAATAACCTCTCTTATGCATTTATTCAAAAGGACTCTACTGACTGCCGCACTCGCCGCAGTGTGCGCCGGCGCCTTCGCCCAGCAGTCGGTTCGAGGCACGGTTAAAGACGCTGAGGGCAACCCGCTGATCGGTGTAACCATCACCGCCGACGGCAAACCCGTAACCGTAACCGACCTCGATGGCAATTTCACCATCCCCCAAGCCACATCATCCACCAAGATTGGCATCTCCTACATTGGCTACAAGAACCAAGACATCACCGTGGGCAACAAGACACAGTTCGACGTGGTGATGCAGGAGGACAACAACACGCTCAACGACGTGGTGGTGGTGGGCTACGGCACGATGAGGAAGACCGACCTGACAGGTTCGGTCAGCTCCATCGGCACTGAGAAGCTCAACGAGAAAGGCGCTCCCTCGGTGCTCGAGAACCTGCAAGGCTCGGTGCCTGGCGTCAACATCACCAAGTCGACCGGCCGCACCGCCGGCTCGCTCAACATTGAGATCCGCGGTAAGAACTCCATCAGCAGCTCGCAGAGCCCGCTCTATGTGGTCGACGGCGTGATCTGCTCCGACATCGACTTCCTCAACCCGCAGGACATCGAGCGCGTCGACGTGCTGAAAGACGCGTCATCGACCGCCATCTACGGTTCGCGCGCCACGGCTGGTGTCGTCATCATCACCACCAAGAGCGGCATGACCGTGGACAAGCACATGGACCGCCCCACCATCAGCTACGACGGCTACTATGGCTTCAGCAAGGTGGCCCGGATGCCGGACTTCCAGGACGGCGAGGAGTTCTACAAGTACCGCTTTATGAAGTTCCTCAACGCCACCGGCCAAAGCACCTTCGAAGGCCGCCCCGTCATGATCAACGACGACCTCGACCGCTGTCTGCTCAACGACGGCAACGGCAACTACCGAATGAAGGAAATTCTGGCAGCCGGACAAACCTACAACTGGCCAGACTTCGTGCTGCAAGACGGAATGCAGCAGAACCACTACCTCGCCGTCAGCGGCTCGACCGAGCGCATACACTACCACCTCGGCCTCGGCTACACGGGCGAGGAGGGCACCTACAAGGGCGACGAGCTCAAGAAGTTCAACATCAAGGGCAGCCTCGACGGACAGATCAACAAGTACATCTCCGCCGGCTTCAACTTCAACCTCGCCCGCATCGACCACGACTACGCATCGGACAACGCCGTGGAAAGCGCCTTCAGAGTAAACCCGTTCATGCAGCCTTACAATGAGAATGGGGAGCTCAACCTCAAGCCCGGCGACAAGGAGACACTGCACACCAACCTCTATCAGTTCTCATCGCAAATCAACCCACTCATCTACATGCGCGACGAGCAGTCGAACCGCCTCTCGTGGATAGCACTGACCAACGTCTACCTGCAGGTGAACCCGCTCAAGGGGCTGACCTTCAAGACCACGTTCTCGCCGACGTTCACCTACGAGCGCTATGGCTACTACCAGGGCACCGAGGCCGGCGAGAGCCAGAACACCGCGCAACGCCAGAACAATCAAGGCTTCTCGTGGACGTGGGACAACATACTGACCTACGACAACTACTTCGGCAAGGACCACCACCTCAACGCCATGGGCCTCATCTCCGCCTCCTACAGCAACGCCGAGGCTGAGAAGCTCCGCTACAATAAGGTGACGGACGGCACGCAGTGGTGGGCCATTGGCACCACCGACAACGGCTACGACTACAACAACTCAAACAGCAGCTACTCCGAGTCGTCGCTGATGTCATACGCCCTCCGCGTCAACTACTCCTACAAGGAGCGCTACATGGTGACCGGAACAATCCGCTGGGATGGCAGCTCGCGCTTCGCCAAGGGCAACCGCTGGTCCAGCTTCCCATCGGCTGCCGTGGCATGGCGCATGAGCGAGGAGCCGTGGATGGCCAAGACACGCAAGTGGCTGAGCAACTTGAAGTGGCGCCTGAGCTACGGTGTGACCGGCAACAACAGCGTCGGCAACTACGCCACGCGTCTGACAGTGGCCGGACCCGTCTACTATCCCTTCGGCACAACCTACTCCCAGGGCATGTATCCCAACGGCGTTGTGGACACCAATCTGAAGTGGGAACGCTCGCATGAGGTCAACTTCGGTGTTGACTTCGGCTTCCTCCGCGACCGTATCATGGGCAGCATCGACATCTACAACAAGAAGTCGACCGACCTGCTCTACAGCGTACAGCTGCCCCTCGAGTCTGGCGGCACGTCGTTGACCACCAACGTGGGCAGCGTCCGCAACAGGGGTATTGAAATCTCGCTGACTACCGACAACATCCGTACCGGCGACTGGCACTGGACCACCACCTTTACCTGGGCCCGCAACCTCAACAAGGTGTTGGAGATCAACGGCACCGGCAACCTCTACAGCGGCAACCTCAACGGTCTGGGCAACCTCTTCATCGGCTCACCATATAATAATGTGTATGGCTACCAGTGGGTGGGCATTGTCAGCGACCGCGACATGACCGTGCCCGACACCGAGATTGCGCGTCTGCGTGGCTTCACACCAGGCGAGACGGTGAAGGAATACGTGTTCTACAACCGCTGCTACAACCTCAACGAAGGCTACCCAATCATCAAGGATGTCAACGGCGACGGCAAATTCACCGACGACGACAAGAAGATCTACAACAGCGACCCGGCATGGACAGGCTCACTGACCAGCAACCTGCAATGGAAGAACTGGGACTTCTCGTTCTCCATCTACGCCAAGCAGCACTTCACCATCTACTCGCCGTTCCTCACCCAGTTCCTTGAGATAAACGACCGTGGACGCATGAGACTAAACGAGGACTGGTACATTCCAGCCGGCACGCTCATCGACTGCGACGGACAGAACCCCGACGGCACATTCATCAACCCCGTCTACCAGGAGACCACACACTACGGCTCCTACCCGTTCCCCAACAACTACGGAGCCAACGGCGGCGTGGGCACGTCCTACTGGCGCAACTCCACCAACAGCATCTGCAGCGGCTCGTTCTTCAAGGTGAAGCACATCACACTGGGCTACACATTCCCCAAGGCATGGCTCTCGAAGATAGGATGCCGCGAGTTCCGCCTCTACTGTACCGTTACCAACCCGTTTGTCATCACACCATACCAGGGCTACGATCCTGAGTGGGCCACAGCCACTGAGGCCAACGACGGCCCAAGCACTGTAACTTGGCAATTCGGCGCAAGCATCAAATTCTAACAATCTAATCGACAACAGACAACTATGATAAAGAAAAAATATGCCTCCGCAATAGCCGCAGGGTTGCTGACCCTGTTGGCCGGGTGCAGCGACTTCCTCGACGCTGACAACAAGGCTGGCGTCGACGCAGACCCATACTTCTCTACCACTGAGGGGCTGGCCTCGCTGAGGACTACTGTGTACAACAGCATAAAGCCGATGGTCAACGAGGTCAACCTGACTGAATGGGGCACCGATGTCTACACCGTAACTCAAACGGCCAACGACAATGACTACCAGAGATACAATATCACGCCTGAGGACGGCGGCGTAACGTCATACTACACCAACTGCTACTACCTCATCAACATGGCCAACTGCCTGCTGAAGTATGGGGCCGACGTGCCACAGTATGTGGCTGAGGCCAAGTTTTTCCGCGCCATTGGCTACTACTACCTGACGCAGCAGTTTGGAGCCGTACCCTACGTTACCACCTACATCGAGGACGCCAACCGCAACTACCCTCGCACCCCACTCAACGAGGTCTACGACTCGATGATTTCCGACCTTGAAAGCATCGCCAACGACTCGAGCCTGCCCGAGACCGACCTCGACGGCAACGTCAACCGCCGAGCCGTCAAGGCTCTTCTGGCCAAGGTCTGCCTCGCAGCCGGATGGGATCTTGAGACCACCCTCACCGACGCATCTGCCGGCACATACACCATCAACTCGAACAACTACTTTCAGAAGGCCGCACAGTATGCCGACCAAGCCATCGACGGCCAGCAGCTGACCATCAGCTTCGACGACAAGTGGTCGCCCACCAACGAGCAGAACAACGAGGTAATCTGGGCCGTGCAGTACGACCGCGCGGGCTATCCCGGCGACGCCCTCACCGGCGGCCACGGCCGACAGAACCAGTATGGCTCGCAGCTCGGCGACCCGATTGCCTCCGGCCAGAAGACCGTCAGCGGCGTGCTTGTGCCAAACATCAAGGGCATCTATCTCTGGGCAAAGGGCGACGACCGCTTCGAGGCCACATTCATGACCACACTCTACAACTACTTCCCAGAGATACCATGGCCGCAATCGGGCTACTATGCCTACTACAACGCCTCAGCCGATGCCCTCGCCACCCTCGGTGTGATGACAAAGTACTTCCCCTGGTATGCCACACGCACCGAAATCGACCAGTACATATCGAGCCATAAGAGCCAGCTGACACGCGGCACGGCCACAAACGACTGCGCCGTCCACTGGATTGCCGCCCAGTCGATGAGGTGGGAGTTCAACTCCGACGGCTCACCACGCACACCGGTAACGCGCGCCTACGCCGACTTCAAGCGCCAGTATGTGGCCCCGACCCTCGTCTGCAAGAAGTTCGACGACCCAAACACCGTGCAGCAGCGCGGCTCCTCCAACGACTACCGCGACATCGTGGTGTTCCACCTGAGCGACATGTACCTGACCGCCGCCGAGGCCTACCTGATGCTTGGCAACGAGCAGCAGGCACTCAGCTACATCAACGCCGTGCGCGACCGCAGCCACGCCACACACTTGGCGTCGTTCGCCGCCTACGTGCCCGACTACGAGCTGAGCGAGTCGTTTGAGATACGCCCAATAGACGTGCTCCTCGACGAGCGCGCCCGCGAACTCTGGGCCGAGACGACACGCTGGGTCGACTTGCGCCGCACCAAGCAGCTCGTTCGCTACAACATCGAGTTCAACGACAACATCTCCTCTGCTGAGGACATGAGCGACGCTTACGGCAACGTGAAGTGGCTTAAGCCCATTCCTGCATCCGAGATTGCCACCAATACCGGCATCACCGAAAGCGACCAGAACCCGGGTTATTGATATTAAAGCGTAAACATGTAAAAAATTCATGAAAGCAATGAAGAAACTATTGTATTTTTTCCTCGCCATGCTGGCAACATCGTTCACGCTGACGGCCTGTGGCGATGACGACGATAACGACAGCCCCGCCAACTTCACCCAATCGGCCGAGCAGGCCGCAGCGGGTGTCTATCAGGGCTACTATACGCGCCAGCAAGCTGGCACGACGACAATCGACACTGCCGACGGATCTGCTGAGATCATAGCCGACTCTGCCTATTGCGCCGACTTCCACTTCACGAGCACCCGCTTCAACCTCGACGCCCAGTCGGTGGCCAACATAGCCCATGCCGACCAAGGCTTCGTGTTCTCCAACAACGTGTCAGCCAACGGCTTGGGCGGCTCATGGGCCGGGCGCATCGACGCTGCCGGCACTATGAGCGTAACCTTCCAGCTGCGCCAGCGCGTAGGCCGCCGCACACGCACCTACAACTACACCTTTGTAGGCTCGCGCGTCGTCAACTGAGCGGCTCATAGCTGAATAAAATGAAAAGGCGGCAGCCTCATGTGCTTCTTCATGGACTGCCGCCTTTTTGTGCTTTCAAACTTCCTTAAACGGGTCACACAAGTTTGTATAACATAAACTTGTGTGGCCCGTTTTTATGGTTCTCCCGGCATTCGGTGTGATAATAGTAATTGATGAGGCCAGCGGCCTCAACGCAAGATAACCTTCCAGCCTCAATGTCATCGGGCATCGCTCCAAATGTCGGATGAACATTTTTTATTACCCAAGTTTAGGAAGTTATGCAATATTCTGTGATTAAGCACATTTCAATATGTAGGGGCATGATTTATCATGCCCGCCATTGGCAAAAAACCAGTGTTTCGGGCATGATAAATCATGTCCCTACGATTTGCCATTCCCTTTCTACAAACGATAGATGCCTAAAAAAGGCACCCGCCTCAGTATTGTGGCGGATGCCCTTATATGGAGTTGCCCTAAGCTATGTGGGACTTATTTGGCCAGATACTTGTGGCCATTCATGATATAGACCTGTCCCTTCACCGGCTGGCTGATGCGCTGGCCCATGATGTTGTAAATCCGATTGTCATCCATCTTGCTCTTGCCCGTGGCGCTGATCTCGCTGATGCCATCGGTGCTGCCAATGGTGATGGAGCGGATATACATGTTCATGTCCCTGTAGCTGCCCGAAGGATTGTCGTAGAACTCAAAGACAGGAGCATTCTCCGTGAGGGTGAATGTAACCTTGTCCACACCAGTTCCATCTGAAGAGCGCGGCACCTTGATTTCAGTTTCCGTAGCAGTCTCGCAGCGGATGTAGCGGTCCTTGGTGGCGGCGCAGACGAAGGTGACCTGGTCGCCCTTGTATGCAGGCACATACATGGCAATGGTGTGGAATATGTAGAGGTGGGCACCGCCGGCAGCTTCTGGATAGTTGCGGAATAAGACAGCCTTGCCAGCGATAGGCTGGCCTTGGCAAGAGCCAAAGGTCAAGTACTTGGTCATCTCCAAAGGCTCATCGGCCTTGACGGTAAGCTCAGAGCCCTCTTCGAGCTTGTCCTGTATCACTTGGAGCTGGCCGTACTGCGTTGGGTCCGCAGGAACCACTCCATTGTTGTTAACTGTCGGATCGTTGCCTTCCAAATTGCCCGTGCCGTCAACCGATTGTGTCGGAACGGTGGTGAAGTTCCAAGCGGTGGGACGCTCAGGATTAGGAGTGATGGTGATGGAGCGGATGTACATGTTCATGTCCCTGTAGCTGCCAGAAGGATTGTCGTAGAATTCGAAGGCAGGTGCGTCTTCTGTGAGCGTGAACGAGACGGTGTCAACTCCAGTTCCGTCGCTTGAGCGCGGCACTTTCTTCTCAGTTTCCGTAGCGGTCTCGCAGCGGATGTAGCGGTCCTTGGTAGCGGCGCAGACGAAGGTGACCTTGTCGCCCTTGAATGCCGGAACGTACATTGTGATGGTGTGGAAGATGTAGAGGTGAGCGCCGCCAGCTTCAGCTGGATAGTTGCGGAACAAGACAGCCTTGCCTGCGATAGGCTGGCCTTGGCAAGAGCCAAAGGTCAGGCCCTTGGTCATCTCTAAAGGCTCACCTTCCTTGACGGTGAGCTCAGAGCCCTCTGTAAGCTTGTCCTGTATAACTTGTAGCTGGCCGTACTGCGTCGGATCCGTAGGAACCACTCCATTGTTGTTGACTGTAGGATCATTGCCCTCCAGATTGCCTGTACCGTCAACCGATTGTGTGGGAACCACGGTGAAGTCCCACGATAGCTGTGCGCTCGCCGTGATGGCGAACATGGAAGCTGCAAGAAGTAAAATTTTTCTCATAGGTTTTTTGCTTTAAATTATTGGTAAATGAAATGTGATGTCTTTTTGAGGCCTGCATGCCGATGCAGGGTTGGTAAGCACCTTTTTCTATTTCAGCTTTTTACAATTGCAAAGTTAGCGAAAATAAATACAAGTTCTTTCCACTGTATCATTTTTTAAAGTTGAAATATCATTTTACTAAACACAAAAGCTGGGCGTTGGGCATCCTCACTGTACCACAGACCAG
Organism: uncultured Prevotella sp.; assembly: GCA_964602785.1. Taxonomy (GTDB): domain Bacteria; phylum Bacteroidota; class Bacteroidia; order Bacteroidales; family Bacteroidaceae; genus Prevotella. The sequence goes on along the minus strand of CAZRSL010000055.1, from coordinate 8,028 downwards.
TTAACTTGAATGGTCCACGATTATCCATCCATCACAGTAAGAGCCTTGGAGCCAATAATAAAAGATGATAAGTTTGCCAATTCTTTTTATTATTTGTAACTTTGCACATAACAACAAAATAAACTATGGATAGATTTCTCCAGTTAAGCATAGAATACGCCCAACAGCGGGCATACCTGGACGATTTGTTCAGCGTATATCCCACCATTCCCAATGGGATAAGGGACATCAATATGGACAAATGGCAAAAGGTGGAGCAAGCGTACAACAGCCATGACAACGTCGGCCTGATAAAGAGTTTGCTGTCGCTTGATTTGTTTCCCATAAAAGACAGCTATGTCTCATTCTTGAAACATGACAACGAAGCTATAAATAGAAATCCCAAAACAATCAACCGCCTCGCCTCCGAAATATATGAAATGGATTTAAGCGAGCTGTTCAAAAAGTGCAGCCTGCCAAAGGAGGCCAACCGGCAAATCGGCCCAATGTTCAAAGCCTGGGTGTCAAGCCATGACTTAGGCCTTCCGAAATTGCAGATGGATGAGTTCAGCTCTTCTGCCAGCGATGCTATATGTTTAGGCACAGACAACGAAATGAAATCTTTTGCCGAAGAGCGGCTCGGCTATATGCACAACAAGGGCATCGACTTCCTGGCAAGGGTCAACCAACGTTACGTTATTGGCGAGGCAAAGTTTCTTACAGACTTCGGCGGACACCAGTGGACACAGTTCAACGATGCCATAGCCACACTTGAGACACGCGCAAGTGCAATTAAAATCGCCATTTTAGACGGAATGCTGTATATCAACAGCAGGAACAAGATGTATAAGGACATCACGGGTATCCATAGCGAAAGCCACATACTGAGTGCCCTGTTGTTACGTTCTTTCCTTTTCAGCCTTTAGCCATGAAACTGTTGATAGAAGGCGACAATCTTGCGGCAATGCACAGTCTGCTCACCGAGCACGGATTGGCGGGCAAAGTCGACCTCATCTACACCGATCCGCCGTTTGCCACCAACGTCAAGTTCACTATATGCAAGCAGCGCGCCGCAACAATCAGCAGCACACGAAGCGGCGAGGTGGCTTACGAGGACAAACTGCTGGGGCGCAACTTTATCGAGTCTCTGCGCCAACGGCTCTTGCTGATGCGCGAGCTGCTGTCGCCCCGTGGCTCCATCTATCTGCACACCGACTATAAGATAGGCCACTACGTGCGCGTGATGATGGACGAGGTGTTCGGCATTGAGAATTTCCGCAACGACATAACGCGCGTGAAGTGCAACCCCAAGAACTTCAAGCGGATAGGCTTCGGCAACGTGAAGGACATGATTCTCTTCTACACCAAGGGGCCAAAGCCGATATGGCATGAGCCAAGGACGCCATACACCGACGACGACCTGGAGCGCCTCTTCCCCAAGAAGGACAGCCAAGGCCGCCGATACACCACCGTGCCTATACACGCTCCTGGCGAGGCGGCCAACCCAGAGCCGTTCCACGGCATGATGCCGCCGCCAGGCCGCCATTGGCGCACCGACGTGGCCGAACTGGAGCGGCTCGACCGCGAAGGTATGATAGAGTGGTCGGCCAACGGCAACCCAAGGCGCATAGTCTATGCCGAAGGGCGCGAGGGAAAGCGGATGCAGGACATCTGGACTGAATATAAAGACCCGCAATATCCCATCTATCCCACAGAGAAAAACCTGGACATGGTGAAAATGATAGTCAGCACCTCATCAGACGCCGACAGCGTCGTGCTCGACCCGTTCTGCGGCTCGGGCACAACACTGGCCGCCGCCACGGCCTTGGGCCGGCAGTGGATAGGCATCGACCGCTCACCATTGGCAATCGAGGCCACAAAGCGTCGCCTCGGCCATGACGGCGGCAGCCTGTTTGGACAGGATTACAAGTTTGTCGATATGGGCGTGTGACTAAGATCCGCCGTCGGCTGACAACATTTCTTTGCCTTGTCAACCATATTTTGAAAAATAAACCGTATCTCTGCAATCGGACAGATAAAGAATGAGCTATGAAACAGAACTTTAAGCGTGTGCCATACGGCGTTTCCGACTTCGAGTTGGTTATGGAGCAGAATCAGTATTACGTGGACAAAACCATGTTCATACCGCTTTTGGAGGACCAACCCAACTTCCTGTTCTTCATCCGCCCGCGCCGCTTCGGCAAGAGTCTGTTCCTCAACATGCTCTACGCCTACTACGACTGCAACAAGGCCGACAAGTTCGACACCCTGTTCGGCAACCTTTGGATAGGCAGCCATCCCACGCCGCTGAGGAACCACTACCAGGTGCTGCGGCTCGACTTCTCTCAGGTGGGCGGCAAGATAGATATGGTGGAAGAGCGCTTCAACTCTTATCTTGGCGTCATGTTGGAGAGTTTTCTAAGTTATTACAGCCAGTTCTATGATGAGGAATTGCGCCAGAATGTTAGGAAAACATCCGACGCTACTGTAAAAATGGATTTCATAGTGAGCAAGGCGCATGAGCTAGGCTACCCACTATATCTCATCCTCGACGAGTACGACAACTTCACCAACACCATACTCAACGAGAAGGGCGAGGCCGTCTACCACGCCATCACCCACGCCGACGGCTTCTACCGCGACGTGTTCAAGAAGTTCAAGGGCAACTTCGAACGCATATTCATGACCGGCGTCAGCCCCGTAACGCTCGACGACTCCTCCAGCGGCTTCAACATTGGCTGGAACATCTCGATGAAACCAGAGTTCAACAACATGCTCGGCTTCACCACAGAGGACGTGTGGCAGATGTTCACCTATTACAAAGAGGCTGGAGCGTTGCCCGCCGACAGCGATGTGGAGGCCATAATCAACGACATGAAGCCGTGGTACGACAACTACTGTTTCGCAAAGCAAGCGTTGAAGAGCCCAAGACGCGTGTTCAATAGCGACATGGTGCTCTACTACCTGCGCAACTACATGAGCTATGGCTGCCCTCCGGAGGAAATGATCGACCCGAACACCAAGACCGACTACGGCAAGATGAAGAATCTCCTGCAGTTCGACACTCTGGACGAGGAGCGCAAGGGCATGCTGCAGAAAATAGCCGAGGAGGAGCAGATAGTGGCCGAGTTGCACGAGCAGTTCTCGGCCTACCAGATACCCAAGAAGGAGATTTTCCCAAGTCTGCTGTTCTATTATGGAATGCTCACTCTGAAAGGAACCCGCGGCATGAAGGTTGTATTGGGCATACCTAACAACAACGTGCGCCGACAGTACTACGGCTACCTGCAGGAGATGTACGAGCCGAAGGCGGGGCTTGACACCGACAAGCTGACCGACAGCTATTACGACATGGCATACAACGGCAAGTGGGAGGAAGCATTAAGACTGATAGGCGACTCCTACGCCAACGTGTCGTCGGTGCGCGACGGCATAGAGGCAGAGCGCAACCTGCAAGGCTTCTTCATGGCCTACCTCAACTTGCAGAACTACTACATCACCGCGCCGGAGCTGGAGCTCAACCACGGCTTCTGCGACTTCTTCCTGCTGCCCGACCTGACCCACTACGCCACTCTCCACAGCTACATCATCGAGCTGAAGATGCTGCCGAAGAAGGACTGGGACGCCAAGGCCACCGCCCAGTGGCAGGAGGCGGTGGATCAGATCGGCCGCTATGCCAAGGCCCCACGTGTTGAGGCTCTGCGACAAGGCACGACGCTCCACAAAATCATCCTACAGTTCGAAGGCTTCGAGCTGAAGAGGATGGAAGAAGTGTAACCCCAAAATGATAATTGTTATGAGACGACTACTCCTGCTTGCCGCTCTGCTGTTCGGCTTCACCACCATTGGCTGCTATGCGCAGAAACACAAGATAGTGAGGCCGAAGCCAAAGCCTGCGGCCACAACTCCAGTGAAGAAACCGACCATCAATAAGGTGAAGGCAAAGATTTACACCCCTGAGGCCGTAGACCTCGGCCTGAGCGTGAAGTGGGCGTCGTTCAATCTCGGTGCACGCAGACCTGAACAAACTGGCTACTACTATAAATGGGGTGAGACAATGCCAGCCGACAAGAAAGGCTGGGCCAACTACAAATATGCCAGAGGCAACTACGACCGACTGACAAAATACAACGACGACAGTGAATATGGCTACAAAGGGTTCATCGACCACAGAACCAAGTTGGAGCCTGCTGACGATGCAGCCACCGCCAATCTGGGAGGCAAATGGCGTATGCCAACAAAGGAGGAAATAGTCGAACTGATGCACAAATGCAAGAAGAAAGAGACAACGCGTAATGGAACAAAAGGTTTTCTCATAACAGGGCCTAATGGCAACTCTATTTTCCTACCTTACGCGGGCTACATCAACTACGACCCTCATTACGGTCCAACTTACAAAGAAGTTGGAGCAAAAGGGCAATATTGGTCGAGTTCTTTAAGCTACAACAGGTGCAGTTGGTTCTTTTTTATAGACAGTCGTATGCCTGACTACATCCCATGCACTGCCCGCGCATACGGCTTAACGGTGCGGCCCGTGCTCCCGTGATGACACCTGCCGCTGGCGCTACCCTTTCTGTCCTGTGCCTCCAGAGTCGATGAAGAGCACCGTGAGCATTATAGTGAAAGCCACTAAGATTCCTGAAGTGTTCATGTGAAGCTCCTTTCTTTTAAAGAAAAACAATGTGATTGATGAAGATTTGGAGTGGATGGCCGATTGCATAAGAGCAATCTTCAAGCCGTTCAAGATGCGTTTTATGTCCTCTTGAACTGATGCAAAGGTACTCTTTCGGATAGTTTCACGAGCTTTTTCCGTCTCCAAAATGGCAGAAACAGCCTCTTAATTGACACAAATCAACAATTGTGCTCGCGCACATTGACATGAATCAATCCGTAGCCATACTGCCAGCACACCTGCTTAGAGACCCGCCATAAAATAAAAGCGGCGGATTTCTTTGATATTTTACCAATTAATCGTAACTTTGTAGCTATGAACATCGACGAAGGAAAAACCGTAAAGTGGGCGGAAAACCTGATTGTGGCCGACGCCGACTACATCGACCACGTGGCGTTGCTGCTCAGCGTTGACTTCGAGCGCATGCTGGGGCGGCGCGTGGGTGCGGCAGACCTTGCGCAATGGCTCGTGTGCATAGCCCTCGACGGCGGACTGAGGTCTGGCAACAACCAAGTGCAGGTGGCGCTGGTACACGAAAAGACCACCAGTAAGCTGGAGAACTTCGTTCCCTCAAGCCTCGGCGACGAGCTCAACGGCAAAGCTTTCCACGACGCCAACTTGGGCGAGTTTGCCATCAACACCGTGGCGGTGGAGCAGATGACGACAAAGGACTCTCTGATGGCCGACCTCGTGGGCGAAGCCTTGACCCACAGAGAGGTGAAACGCGTGATGGTGGTACCCGACGGCGAGACGGGCGACAGCTGGGAATTGCTGCGGCAGACGCTGCACCGCCAAGCCGACGACACAAAGGTGGTTACGCTGTTCGCCATGCAACCAATGCCAGGCGGCAGCTTCCGACAAGAGATGCTGGGCTACTCCATGCTGCAAGCCCTTGGCATAAAGGCTGAAGAGATTCAAGAAAAAGTTGGAAGTTAAAAGTTGGAAGTTAAAAGTTGGAAGTTAAAAGTTAAAAGTTGAAAGTTGAAAGTTGGAAGTTGAAAGTTGGAAGTTGTATGCACAAGCTTCAAACTTTAAACTCAAAAACTTTAAACTATAAACTTCAAACTTAAAAACTTCAAACTTTAAACTTCAAACTTTAAACTTCAAAACTATAAACTCAAAAACTTCAAACTTAAAACTTAAAACTATAAACTTAAAACTATAAACTTAAAACTTAAAACTTAAAACTTAAAATAGAATGAGCAAAGTACTGATGATAGGCGCAGGAGGCGTGGCCACAGTGGCCGCCTTCAAGATAGCGCAAAACAAAGACGTGTTCACCGACTTCATGATAGCGAGCCACCACCTTGAGAAGTGTGTCCGTCTGGTGGAGGCCATCCACAGCAAAGGCTATGACATGGACATAAAGACAGCCGAGGTGGACGCCGACGACGTGGAGCAGCTGAAGGAGCTGATGGACGACTACAAGCCCGACTTGGTAATCAACCTGGCCCTCCCCTATCAGGACCTGACCATAATGGAGGCCTGCCTGGCTTGCGGCTGCAACTATCTCGACACCGCCAACTACGAGCCGCGCGAGGAAGCCCACTTCGAGTACTCTTGGCAGTGGGCCTACATGGACCGCTTCCGCGAGGCTGGGCTGACGGCCATACTCGGATGCGGCTTCGACCCGGGCGTGTCGGGCGTGTTCACAGCCTACGCCGCCAAGCACGAGTTCGACGAGATACAATATCTCGACATCGTCGACTGCAACGCCGGCAACCACCACAAGGCCTTCGCCACCAACTTCAACCCGGAGATAAACATACGCGAGATAACCCAGAAGGGTCTCTACTACGAGGACGGCAAATGGATAGAGACCGAGCCGCTTGCAGTGCACAAGCCCCTCACCTACCCCAACATTGGCTCGCGCGAGAGCTACCTTATGCACCACGAGGAACTGGAGAGCCTGGTGAAGAACTACCCGACGATACGCCGCGGACGCTTCTGGATGACATTCGGCCAGCAGTACCTCACCTATCTCGACTGCATACAAAACCTCGGCATGAGCCGCATCGACACCATCACCTACGAGGCTCCGCTCCACGACAACCCGCAAAAGACGGTGAAGGTGGACATCGTGCCGCTGCAGTTCCTGAAGGCCGTGCTGCCCAACCCGCAAGACTTGGGCCACGACTACGATGGAGAGACATCGATAGGCTGCCGCATACGCGGACTCAAGGACGGCCGCGAGCACACATATTATATATACAACAACTGCAAGCACCAAGAGGCCTACCAAGAAACGGGCATGCAGGGCATCAGCTACACCACTGGAGTGCCGGCCATGATAGGTGCGATGATGTTCCTGAAGGGGCTGTGGCGCAAGCCCGGCGTGTGGAATGTGGAGGACTTCGACCCCGACCCATTCATGGAGCAACTCAACAAGCAGGGCCTGCCCTGGCACGAGGAAAGGGACAAGGACTTGGAGCTGTGATAATAACTTAAAACTCAAAAACTTCAAACTTTAAAACTTCAAACTTTAAAACTTCAAACTAATAACTTACAATGGCAAAAGACAACACAACCAACAGTGGCGACGTGAGAAATGAGAAGCTTAAAGCTCTGCAGGCCGCAATGACGAAAATAGAAAAAGACTTCGGCAAGGGTTCCATCATGCGCATGGGCGACGAGGAAGTGGAAGACATCGACGTGATTCCCACCGGGAGCATCGCCCTCGACGCCGCACTCGGCGTTGGCGGCTATCCGCGCGGAAGAATAATCGAAATTTATGGTCCTGAGTCGTCGGGCAAGACCACACTCGCCATCCACGCCATAGCCGAAGCACAGAAGCTGGGAGGCATAGCCGCATTCATCGACGCCGAGCACGCTTTCGACCGCTTCTACGCCCAGAAGCTCGGAGTCGACGTCGACAATCTGTGGATCTCACAGCCCGACAGCGGCGAACAGGCCTTGGAGATAGCCGACCAGCTCATCCGCTCCAGCGCCATCGACATACTCGTCGTCGACTCTGTGGCCGCGCTGGTGCCAAAGTCGGAGATAGAGGGCACAATGGGCGAGAACAAAGTGGGTCTGCAAGCCCGCCTGATGAGTCAGGCGCTGCGCAAGCTGACATCCACAATATCGAAGACCAACACCTGCTGCATCTTCATCAACCAGCTGAGGGAGAAGATAGGCGTGATGTTCGGCAACCCCGAGACCACCACCGGCGGCAACGCCCTGAAGTTCTATTCCTCCGTGCGCCTCGACATTCGCCGCACAGGAAGCATCAAGGACGGCGACAAGGTGATAGGCAACCAGGTGCGCGTCAAGGTGGTCAAGAACAAGGTTGCGCCTCCATTCCGCAAGGCCGAGTTCGAGATAACATTTGGCGAGGGCATCAGTCAGGTGGGCGAGATTGTCGATCTCGGAGTAGA
>CAZRSL010000054.1:0-19222 GCA_964602785.1 uncultured Prevotella sp. | reverse complement strand
TTTCGCAATGTGTCAGAGCCTCTTTCGCATCCTGAAAGAGGCACTTTCAGAGTCCGAAAGAGGCACTTTCGCAACCTGAAAGAGGCTCTTTCGGAAATCAAGGCGATTTTTCTGAAATCTCAACAAAACGGTTAGCAAAATGGCGGAAAAAGTTTGCAAAAAGAAAGCAAACTGCCCGAAATGTGAGCAAAGTGTCAGCCCCATTTTCTGACACTACCCACGAAAGGCTAATTCGTCCCGAAATAATGTAAAGATATTTGGCTCTTCCGACATTTGGATAATAGCAACTCAAGTTTCGGAAGTACATAATTCATTGAAGGTCAATGGCTGTTAATCGTAGGGGCATGATTTATCATGCCCGAAGCACTGAATTATTGCCAATGGCGGGCATGATAAATCATGCCCCTACATGTTGAAATGTGTTTAATCACAGGACATTGCATAACTTCCGAAACTTGAGTTACCAAGGTTCAGCGTCTTCGACGCTGTGGCTTTCACTTCCTTGCGGATAGTCATTTCTCCACAAACTGTCCAAGACTTCTATCCTTCGCAGATATGTCTGCCGAAGATTGGCGAACGAGGCCTCGAATGAGCCTGTGTTGTCAAACTTTGCAGGGTCTTTGTCGCCCCACATCTGTTGGTCGGCAAGGGCGGACGGCTCTATCGTGCGCTTCCAAGAGTCAAGACTGTCGGCAAGGGAAACGAATCTTGGGCGCAAGGTTTGCCAACGTTCCGACAATCGGTTTTTAAAGGAAGAATCACCCAACAGGGCATCATACCATAACGCTTTCGTGTCATAAAGGCTGTCAACGGTAAGGTTGCGCACATCCTTCAGATGGAAACGCTCCGGACGTATATCGCCTCCACTGTCCAAGCCCATGTTCTCAAAGGCAAGGTCGAAATCCCAGACAGGTCCGGCATTGAGTTTCCCATTCTTCCCCAAATACATGTAGCAGCTGCGAGGCCCGTTGGGTTCAGCGTTCATGCATAATTCGTAGATGATATAGTAATCCACGAAAGAGTCAAGATTAAACAAATCTGTTATGGATGTTTGCTTCTGCTTACCGTATAGAGCCTTCTCCACATTATCCAGTATTTCTTTGATGGAGTCCACCCGCTCCCTTGTCGGCTTTTGTGGATAGCGGACATTGACAGGAAGTTTTCTATATGCGGTCTCGAAACGGTATTTGTCGCTCGGATAGTTGTCAAGCTCCACTATGAAGCCTGAATCAAGGTCAGTGTCAACCCAATCTTTTCCCGCATGGATTTCCTCGCCAATGAGGTAACAGCCGATGTATTTGCCGTTCTCTACCATATTGACAAGGCGCCAGTCAGAGTTCCATGCCATTGAAGTCTGTCGCGCGGCGGTCAGGGCAAGACTATTTCTGAGCAGACTGTGATCCATAAAATTGGAAACGAAGAACCATTCTGTGTTAGCAGTCATTCCCAAAACACTGACTGGCTCATCTAATTTCAAAGTCAGTGGTTTCTTCGGCTTGTTGAAACTTGAGTTGCCGTGGGCCTTCACTTGAGCGTTGCCGGTGGCATATTTCACCGCGCCATTTACATCGCAAATTCTTAATTGGCTGCCCGACCTCCATTCCCTGCTTACGACAGGTGTGCTGTCGGCTGTTGTTATGTAGACTACAGGCAAACCCTTTGGAACATCATCAGCCAGTACAGTCAGACTTACTATTGTCAGCAAAAGAGTTGAAAGTGGTTTTAATGGTTTCATACTGTCAATCAGATTTTACTATTCCGGTGTCCAAAAGCGCATCATCTCTTTGATGATGGCGTCATAATCCTTGCTTGTGAAAGAGCCTTCTCCCCTCAGCATAATGGTGTATTCTATGCCGTCGTAACTGCGATGGGCATGGGTGTCGTGAAATCCGTTGCGAGCATAGAAGCCAAGCCTGCGAATGCGCTGTTCTTTATTGGTTGCGTCAGCCTGGTCGGGGGCTTCCATGTCGAGGATTAGCTTCCTGTCCCCATATTTATCCACTATGTGTGACAGAATCCGCTGACCATAGCCTTTGCCTCTTTGCTCCTTGCTGACGGCGAAATACCAGAACCAGTTGTAATCCTTATAAGGATAGACGATGGTGAAGCCGATGAGCGTTTCACCGTCATAGTAAGCTGTGAAGTCGAGTGGCATCTCATTGGTCAGGCGCATGAGGTCTGCCCATGGGAGTTGTTCCTCCACGGGAAAGGCTTCCTTGTATAGGCCCATCAGTTCTTGACTGCCAATGTCCTTTGAGGTTATCTTCTTCTCTGTCATCTTTGTAAAGTATATTTTTTAAGCCATATATCTGATTAGTTTGTCGATTGTGGCATGTTATTAGCTCAATTTCCGTATTGCAGGGTGCGGCCCTTGTGGCCGTCCGTCGCACATACGATACGCAATGTGGGTGCGGACGGCCACAAAGACCGCACCCTGCAAGAGGTACATTCACCTTGCAAAAGTTGAGTACATTATTCAAGTTTCGGAAGAACATAATTCATTGGAAGCCAATGGTTGTGAAATCGTAGGGGCATGATTTATCATGCCCGAGGCGCTGAATTTTTTGCCAATGGCGGGCATGATAAATCATGCCCCTACATTTAGGAATGTGTTTAATCACAGGACATTGCATAACTTTCGAAAGCTGGGTTATTATATTGTTACAAAGTTACGGCTTTTTATTTGAATGGCCGTGGCTTTATTGCAAAATGTTCATATAGGGAGTCCATTATCAGCGGCTCTGCATCGCCAGACACGTGTCGCACAACACGGAAGGGTCGCTTTATGTCTGTTAACCAGTTTGTTTGGGCCCACAAAAGGGTTCTTTGCAAGTTGAAAAGGTCTTTTCTCATAATCAATAATGGAAGAAAAGTTGGTGCAAAGCGGACAAATGTGAAGTTTGTGGAAATATTTTTTGCATTAAACCGTGAAAGTTTCAATTATTTTTTCTACATTTGCAGACTACTATTCACAACTCGATATTTCATAATCCACATAATATTATTATATGGCAAAAATCATCAAGTTGCACAAGGGCTTGGATATAAGGCTCAAAGGCAAGGCTCCGGAGACGTTGCTCAGTCGGAAGCCTGTCGGCGAGTATGCTCTTGTGCCCGACGACTTTGTGGGTCTGAAGCCCAAGGTTGTGGTCAAGGAGGGCGACAAGGTTCTGGCTGGCGACCCGTTGTTTGTCAGCAAGGGCAATGCCGAGCTCAAGTTTGCCTCCCCCGTCAGCGGCACCGTCAAGGAGGTGGCGCGTGGCGAGAGGCGCAAAGTGCTCTACGTGAGTGTGGTTCCCGACGCTGAGCAGGAGAGCCGCCAATTCGCCAAGCTCGACGTGGCCTCGGCCTCGGCCAGTGATGTGGTCGGCGCGTTGCTCCAAGCGGGGCTCTTCGGCTACATCAACCAGCTGCCCTACGCCGTCAGCGCGTCGCCCGAGGGCAAGCCGCAAGCCATCTTCGTCTCCGCGCTGAGGGACATGCCGCTGCAGAGCGACTTCGAGCTTGAGCTGCAAGGCAACGAGGAGGCGTTCCAGACGGGCATCACAGCCCTTTCGCGCATCGCCCCTGTCCACCTCGGCATCGGCGTCAACCAGAAAGCCGACACCCTGACCCACATCAGCAACGCCGAGCTGACGGTCTATCAGGGTCGCTGCCCCGCTGGCAACGTCGGCGTGCAGGTCAACCAGAACATGGTGGTGGGCAAGAACAGTCTGGTGTGGACCGTCGACCCCTCAGCCGTAATCTTCTTCGGCCGCCTTTTCCTCACCGGGCAGGTCGACCTGACCCGCACCATCGCCATCGCCGGCAGCGAGGTGAAGGTGGCCGGCTACATGAAGGTGAAGGTGGGAGCGCTGATAGCCGACTTGATAGCCGGCAACATCGACACCGACCGCCACGTGCGCCTCATCAACGGCAACCCGCTCACCGGCCACAAGGCCGACGGGCAATTCGGCTATCTCGGAGCCCACACTTCGGAGCTGACGGCCATACCCGAGGGCGACGACATTCACGAGCTGGCGGGCTGGGCCATGCCCCGCTTCAACCAGTTCTCCACATCACGCACCTACTTCAGCTGGCTGCAGGGCGGCTACAAGGAGTATGACCTCGACGCGCGAATAAAGGGTGGCGAGCGCCACATCATAATGAGCGGCGAATACGACCGGGTGCTGCCGATGGACGTGATGGGCGAATACCTGATCAAGGCCATCATAACCGGCGACATCGACCGCCAGGAGCAGCTCGGCATCTACGAGGTGTCGCCTGAGGACTTCGCCCTCTGCGAGTTTGTCGACAGCTCGAAGCTTCCGTTGCAACAGATTGTGCGCCAAGGACTTGACACGCTGCGAAAAGAGAACGCATAATTGAGAATAGCGAGTTGGATGTGATGGCAGGTCGGCTGACCATTTATTCACCACAACAATTCATCATTCAAAATTCAACATTCATAATTCACAAACAATGGGATTACACAAATATCTTGAAAAAATAAGGCCACAGTTTGAGAAAGGCGGACGGCTGCACGCGCTGAAGAGCCTCTACGACGGCTTCGACACCTTCCTCTATGTGCCATCGGAGACATCGCGCAGCGGCGTGAGCATACACGACGCTGTCGACTCGAAGCGCATCATGAGCGTGGTGGTGGTGGCTCTGCTGCCCGCTCTGCTGTTCGGCATGTACAACATAGGCTACCAGAACTACGCCGCCGCCAACGCCCTGGCCGGAGCCACGTTCTGGCAGATGTTCGGCTTCGGCTTCCTGGCTCTGCTGCCCAAGATTCTCGTCAGCTACATCGTCGGCCTCGGCATCGAGTTCGCTTGGGCGCAGTGGAAAGGCGAGGAGATACAGGAGGGCTACCTCGTGTCGGGCATCATCATCCCGCTCATCATCCCCATCACCACACCGCTCTGGATTCTCGTGCTGGCCATAGCTTTCGCCGTGATTTTCGCCAAGGAGATATTCGGCGGCACCGGCATGAACATATTTAACGTGGCTCTCGTGGCCCGCGCCTTCCTCTTCTTCTCCTATCCGAGCAAGATGACAGGCGACACCGTGTGGGTGGCACGCGACAGCATCCTTGGCCTGGGCAACACACTGCCCGACGCCCTCACCACGGCCACACCGCTCGGCGAGATTGCGGCTGGCAACCCCATCACCTACCAGCTCGGCGACATGATCACGGGTCTGATTCCCGGCAGCGTCGGCGAGACCAGCGTGATAGCGATAGCCATCGGCGCCTTCATACTGCTGTGGACGGGAGTGGCCAGTTGGAAGACCATGCTCTCGGTATTCCTCGGCGGCGGCGTGATGGCTGTGTTCTTCTCGGCTCTCGGCATGACGCCGATACCCTGGTATGAGCACATCGTGCTGGGCGGCTTCTGCTTCGGCGCAGTCTTTATGGCCACCGACCCTGTAACCTCGGCCCGCACCGACACCGGCAAGTGGATCTACGGACTGCTCATCGGAGCCATGGCCGTGATCATCCGCGTGATGAACCCCGGCTATCCCGAGGGAATGATGCTCGCCATACTCTTCGGCAACATGTTCGCCCCGCTCATCGACTACTGCGTGGTGGAACGCAACATATCGCAGAGGGCCAAACGGAGCAAGCTAACTGAACAAAAGGAGGACTGACCATGAAAACCAACAGCAATACATACACCATAATCTATTCAGCGGCGATAGTCATCATCGTGGCGTTCCTGCTCGCATTCGTCAACCAGGCGCTCAAGTCGCGCCAGCAGGCCAATGTGGCTCTCGACCAGAAGAAGCAGATATTGGCCAGCCTCAACATTCGCAACCTGGGCGACAGCGAGGCTGAGCAGACTTACGCCAAGATGCTCAAGAGCGAGCAGAAAGTGGGCAACGGCACCGTCTACACCTTCGATGTCGACGGACAGACCAAATATGTGCTGACCACCAAGGGCATGGGTCTCTGGGGTGGCATCAGCGGCTTCATAGCCGTCGACGCCGACAAGTCGACTGTGTTTGGAGCCTACTTCAACCACGAGAGCGAGACCGCCGGTCTGGGTGCCGAAATCAAGGACAACCAGCAGTGGCAGGAGCAGTTCCGTGGCCGCCACCTCTTCGCCGGCAACGACCGCTCGAAGATAGCGCTCTCAGTGATGAAGAAGAAGACCGACCCAGAGACGCAAGTCGACGCTGTAACCGGCGCCACGCTGACAAGCAACGGTGTCAGCGATATGCTGCACGACACGCAGAAAGGCCTCGGCCAGTATCTCGATTTCCTTAATGGCAAACAGTGAGTTTGAAGTTTAAAGTTTAAAGTTTGAAGTTTAAAGTTGAAAGTTGAAAGTTTAAAGTTTGAAGTTTAAAGTTTGAAGTTTGAAGCTCAAACTCATAATTCAAAATTAGTAATTTGTAATTCGTAATTAACATGAGCTTATTCTCAAAACAAAATATGGCAGCATTCACCGAGCCGCTCCACCTGAACAATCCCATTCTGGTGCAGGTGCTCGGTATATGCAGCGCGCTGGCTGTTACATCACAGCTGAAGCCGGCCATCGTGATGGGACTGGCCGTAACGGTGATCACAGCCTTCTCCAACCTCATCATCGCCATCATACGCAAGTCGATACCCGTGCGCATACGCATCATCGTGCAGCTTGTGGTGGTGGCCGCGCTCGTAACGGTGGTCAACGAGATACTGAAAGCCTTCGCCTACGACGTCAGCGTGCAGCTTTCGGTCTACGTCGGCCTCATCATCACCAACTGCATCCTCATGGGTCGCCTCGAAGCCTTCGCCATGACCAACCGTCCGTGGCCCTCGTTCCTCGACGGCATAGGCAACGGCCTCGGCTACGCCGCCGTGCTCGTCATCACGGCCACCGTGCGCGAGCTCTTCGGGCGCGGCACTCTGCTTGGCTTCCGCATCATACCCGAGGGAGCCTACGACTTCGGCTACATCAACAACGGCATGATGACCATGTCGTGCGCCGCACTCATCATCATCGGTTGCATCATCTGGGTCAATAGGGCGTTCTTCGTCAAGGATAAATAAAAACAAGACATCAAAATGGAACACGCAATATCATTATTTTTCCGCTCCATCTTTGTGGACAACATGATCTTCGCCTACTTCCTCGGCATGTGCTCGTTCCTTGCCGTGAGCAAGAACGTGAAGACATCGCTGGGATTGGGAGTGGCCGTCACTTTCGTGTTGCTCATCACCGAGCCTGTCGACTACCTGCTGCAGACCTACGTGCTCGGCCCCAACTGCCTCGTTGAGGGTGTCGACCTGAGCTATCTGAGCTTCATTCTCTTCATCGCCGTCATCGCCGGCATAACCCAGCTTGTGGAGATGGCCGTGGAGAAGTTCAGCCCCTCGCTCTATGCCTCGCTTGGCATCTTCCTGCCGCTCATCGCCGTCAACTGTGCCATTATGGGCGCGTCGCTCTTCATGCAGCAGCGCATCCAGATGGACCCGTCGAGCACACAGGCCATCACCAGCTTTGGCGACAGCATAGCCTACGCCCTCGGCAGCGGCTTCGGCTGGACGCTGGCCATCGTCTCCTTTGGCGCCATCAGGGAGAAAATGCAGTATAGCGACGTGCCACGCCCACTGCGCGGCATGGGCATCGCGTTCATCACCGTAGGACTGATGGCCATGGCCATGATGTGCTTCAGCGGACTCAAATTCTAACCGACACATTATATAATATATATGGGACAATTCATTTCATTAAGCATAGCGGTGTTTCTCGTTGTCATCATGCTGCTCGTGGTGGTGCTGCTGGTGGCCAAGAAATACCTGAGCCCAAGCGGCAAGGTGACTATCACCGTCAACGGCGACAAGAAGATTGAGGTGGAGCAGGGTGGAAGCCTCCTGACCACGCTCAACGACAACGGCATCCACCTATCGTCGGCTTGCGGTGGCAAGGGCAGTTGCGGCCAGTGCCGTCTGCAGGTGCTCGACGGTGGCGGCGAGATTCTCGACACCGAGCGGCCCCACTTCACTCGCAAGGAAATCAAGGACCACTGGCGACTGGGCTGCCAGACCAAGGTGAAGGGCAACCTAAGCATACGCGTCTCCGACGACATCATGAACGTGAAGGAGTGGGAGTGCACAGTGCTGAGCAACAAGAACGTGTCGTCGTTTATCAAGGAGTTCAAGGTGGCGTTGCCACCGGGCGAGCACATGGACTTCATCCCTGGCTCCTACGCCCAAATACGCATCCCGGCCTACGACACCATCGACTACGACCGCGACTTCGACAAGGCTGACATCGGCGAGGAGTACATCGGCGCATGGCAGAAGTTCAACATCTTCTCGCTCAAGGCCCACAACCCTGAGCCCACTATCCGCGCCTACTCCATGGCCAACTATCCCGACGAGGGCGACATCATCATGCTCACCGTGCGCATCGCCACAACGCCGTTCAAGCCACGGCCGCAGGTGGGCTTCCAGGATGTGCCCACGGGCATCGGCTCCAGCTACATCTTCTCGCTCAAGCCGGGCGACAAGGTGATGATGAGCGGCCCCTACGGCGACTTCCATCCCCATTTCGACAGCAAAAAGGAGATGATATGGATAGGTGGTGGCGCCGGCATGGCTCCGCTCAGGGCGCAGATCATGTACATGACCAAGACGCTGCACACCACCGACCGGGAGATGCACTTCTTCTACGGCGCACGCTCGCTCACCGAGGCCTTCTTCCTTGAGGACTTCTGGCAGCTGGAGCGCGACTTCCCCAACTTCCACTTCCACCTCTCGCTCGACCGCCCCGACCCCAAGGCCGATGAGGCTGGCGTGAAGTACTACACGGGCTTCGCCGTCAACTGCATCCGCGACACCTATCTGAAGGACCACGAAGCTCCAGAGGACTGCGAGTATTACCTCTGCGGCCCACCCATGCTTATCAAGACCGTAACCGACTATCTTGATTCGCTCGGCGTCGAGCCCGAGAGTATAATGTACGACAATTTCGGGTAGTTACATATAAACCGCAAGAAAGCCGCTGAATTTCAGCGGCTTTCTTGCGGTTGTTGAGTTGTTGTGAAAGCTATTGTAATCTTTTGAGCATTTAAAAGCCGTGCGGGATTCCGTCAGGCTCAATCGGTCAGGCACTTGTCAAGCTCGGCGGTGATGGCCTTCTGATCCATCTTTTGGCCGATGAAGACAAGCTTCTGCATGCGGTCGCCATATTTGGCGTCCCAGTCAGCGCGGAGTTTGGGCTCACGTGCCAGCAGGTCGTCGAGTTCGGCTTTGGGCATGGTGGCATACCACTGGCCGGCGTTCTGCAGACCAATTTGGCGGCCAGCCTGCTCGAAGACGTAGCACGTCTGCATTTCGTCGCGGAAGTAGCATATTCCCTTGCAGCGGATGACTGTCTTGGGCCAGCGGCGGGCCACAAACTCGTCGAATCGGGCCAGATCCAACGGACGGCGACGCTTGTAGACGAAAGTGCCGATGCCATACTCCAGCGCCTCGCCGCTCTCCTCGTCCTCCAGGTCGTCGTCATCCTCCATCGCCTCGAGCCATCGGGCCGAGGTGAGCACCTTGTCGAAGTCGAAGAGGTGGGTGTTGAGCAGTCGGTCGAGGTCAACGTCGCAGTAGTTGCACTCTATGATGTCGGCCTCTGGTTGTATCTGCCGGAGGATAGCCTTGATGCGTGCGCGTTCGTCGTCGCTCACGTCGGATGCCTTGTTGAGCAATATCATGTTGCAGAACTCCACCTGCTGAATGACGAGGCTGGCCAGGTCGTCCTCGTTGAGGTCCTGGCGCATCAAGTCCTTGCCCTCGGCGAACTCGTCGCGCAGACGGACGGCGTCGACCACGGTGCATATACAGTCGAGCTGGGCCTTGCCGTGTTTTGTCATTTGCGGATAGAGCTGTGGATAGGCCGAGATGGTCTGGGCTATTGGTGCCGGCTCGCATATTCCGCTGGCCTCAATCACGATGTAGTCGAAGCGGCCACAGCTGACGATGCCCGTCAGCTGCTGCACGAGGTCCATCTTCAGAGTGCAGCATATACAGCCGTTCTGCAAGGCCACGAGCGAATCGTCCTGCTGGCCCACCACGCCACCCTTTTGTATCAGGCTGGCGTCGATGTTGGCTTCGCCTATGTCGTTGACAATCACTGCGAAGCGTATGCCTTTCTTGTTGGCCAATATGCGGTTGAGCAGGGTGGTCTTTCCGCTGCCGAGATAGCCGGTTAGCAATAGCACCGGTGTAGCTTTTGTTTCCATTGTGTTATGTCTCCTTAGATGATAATCATTTTCCTGTTGTGTTTTCTGCATTCCTGTCCAAGAACAGTTGCATGAGAGTTGCATCAAAAAACGTGCCATTCTGGCAAAGCCAGTCGTGAAGAGTGGCTGCGACGGTGAATCCGTTGCCCTCGAAGAGGGAGCGGCATGCCTCGTTGCCAGTGCGCATGACGGCATAAAGCTGGTGGAGGTTGAGTATGTTGGTGGCGTAGGCTATGAGGCGGCTGATGGCGGCGCTGGCGTAGCCCTGTCGGCGCTCGCCCTTGAGCACCACTATGCCCACCTCAGCCCTGAGGTGGCGCGGCTCGAAGTTGGCCAAATCGATTATGCCCACGGCCTCGCCCGCCTCGTTGTCGATCATCAGGCGCAGCTGGCGGTCGGCGTAGATGTCCTGCTGGTTGGTGGCGATGTAGTCGTGGAGCACATAGCGCGAGTAGGGCACATTGGTGCAGCCGACGTCCCAGAGTTCCTGGTTGTTCTCAATCTCGTAGAGCAGGTCGAGGTCCTCTGGCTCGATGGCCCTTAGGCTCACTATGGTTTTGGCATTCATAACTCTGAGGCTGAAACTATATCTAACGGAATGTTTCGGTGGGCGTAATTATTGTCTTGGAGCGGCTGCTGTATGTGCCCAGACGGACCGAGCGGCGACTGCAAGAGTTGAACAGGTGGATGATGGCCTCGTAGCTGTAGGCGTCGACATCGTAGACCACGCACACCGACTTGTAGTCGCCTATCTGGTCGAGATAGGCCTCGTGGCCTTCGGGCATCTGTTCCTCGTCGGCCTTGACAAACAAGCCCGTAAGGCCTTTGCGGCGGGCCAACCGACGGCATTGCGCCAAGGCCTGAGGCCGGCCGAGGAAGAGGTAGAACGTGTCCTCGGGGTGGCGGGTGCTGACGAGGCCGAGACTCTTCATCGCCAACCGGCACTGCTGCGAGAGCAGGGCCAGAGTGGCCTTGCCGATTACGGCCAGCTTGATGGGCATGGAGATGAAGAAACCGAGGTAGCTGAAATGTTTGCGGAAGAAGATGAGCATGGCGTTGTAGAACACGTGGACGTACTTGAAGCTCGATTTCCGCGTGCTCTCGCCCTTGTAGTGGAGGATGAGCGATGGCAGATACCAATTCTCAAACCCGGCCTTGAGCAGCCGGTAGCTCAGGTCGATATCCTCGCCATACATAAAGTAGTCCTCATCGAGCAGTCCCACTGTCTGCAACGTTGAGCGCCGAAGCATACAGAACGCCCCGCTCACTATCTCAATCTGTGAGGGCAAGTCCCACGGCAAGTAGCTCATGTAGTAGTGGGCCAACCGGCGGCTGTTGGGGTATCGCTCGCAGAGGCCCGACATCTTGTAGAATGCCGTCATCGGCGTGGGCACGCCTCGTCGCGACTCCATGGCGTCGGTGCCGTCAGGGTTTACCATGTGGACGCCGAGTGAGCCACAGCGCTCGTGCTCGTCCATGAAGGCGACGGCCTCGCTGAGCACGTGCTCGCCGACTATGGTGTCGGGGTTTAGCAGAAGCACATAGTCGCCGGTGGACTGGCGGATGGCGATGTTGTTGGCGCGGGCGAAGCCGACGTTGTGGCTGTTCTCGATGAAGTTGACCCACGAGAATCGGTGGTGCAGATAGCTGACGCTGCCGTCGTGGGAGTGGTTGTCGACGACAAAGACCTCAGCGTCCATTCCGTCGATGGCCCGCTTCACGCTGCTCAGGCACTGCTCAAGGTAGTACTTGACGTTGTAGCTTACTATGATTATGCTCAGTTTCAAATGAGTTGATAGTTTGTAAGTTTTAAGTTTATAGTTTTAAGTTTATAGTTTATAGTTTATAGTTTATAGTTTATAGTTTAAAGTTTAAAGTTTATAGTTTTTGAGTTGATAGTTGATGGCTGTTGTTGATAGTTTTTGAGTTGACAGTTCAAGGATTGATGTTCAATCATAACTTTTGACTTAAAACTTATAAACTATAAACTTCCAACTTTTAACTTTCAACTTTTAACTTTTAACTTTCAACTTTTACCTTCCTCCACTCCGCACTCGCCAAGAAATCTGCTCAGCGACGGATAGACGAAGCCGAGGCTGATGAGCAGGATGATGGCCATGTAGCCGTAGGCCACAGTTAGAGCTGAGAGATAATATAATAATGTGTTGATGAACATGAGGTCGGTGAGCATGGTGAGGCGGACGAGCGTCATCTTGTGGCACTCTTGCATTCTTGCCTCGTCGCCCTCCGTCCGCTGGATGCGTCGCGCCACGAAGCCGAACTTCATTAAGCGCAATGCGAAGGGGATGATGCATATT
Organism: uncultured Prevotella sp.; assembly: GCA_964602785.1. GTDB lineage: Bacteria > Bacteroidota > Bacteroidia > Bacteroidales > Bacteroidaceae > Prevotella. The sequence goes on along the minus strand of CAZRSL010000054.1, from coordinate 6,695 downwards.
GTCAACAGCTCCATCACTGTGGCCACGACAAAAGCCGTCTGTGGCGAGAAGATGTCGAGCGGGGCTATCAATCCCGTCTCGAACACCGCCACCACAGCGAGGCATACCGCTATCGACGACCAGAGCACAAACTTCTGGCCTCTGACATATTGTTTTGCTTCCATTGGTTGTGAGTTATAGTGCTGTCCTGTTGATGATGGCACGGCCCAGCGTAACCTCGTCGGTGTACTCCAGCTCGTCGCCCACCGAAATCCCCCGTGCTATCACGCTGAGCTTCACCCCAGTGGGCTGCAGGCGGCGCTGGATGTAGAAGTTGGTGGTGTCGCCTTCCATGGTGCTGGCCAAGGCCAAGATAACCTCTGCGATTCCGCCCTGGCCGACGCGCTCCACGAGCGAGTCGATTTCGATGTCGTGGGGGCCGATGCCGTCCATTGGCGAGATAATGCCTCCAAGCACGTGGTAGAGGCCGTGGTACTGGCCAGTGGCCTCTATTGCCATCACGTCCTGCACGTTCTCCACCACGCATATCGTTGTGGCGTCGCGCCGCGGGTCGGAGCATATCGGGCACACGTCGGTGTCGCTGATGTTATGGCAGACGCGGCAGTAGCGTATGTCGTGGCGCAGGTGGCTGAGGGCCGAGCTGAGCGCGTCAGCATCGTCAACGGGTCGGCGCAGCAGGTTGAGGGCCAGCCTCAACGCCGTCTTGCGTCCTATGCCCGGCATCTTCGACAGTTCGCCCACGGCCCGCTCAAGCAGTTGTGAGGGCAGCCGGTCAGTCATCGAAGAGATAGATGCCCAGACCGACGCGCAGGCCGATGGTGCTGTAGTCGCTGCTCTTGAACGACTGGTCGTAGTAGATGGCGGGCTCGATGGTCACCGAGCGGTTGATGAAGAAGGCGTAGCCTATCTCCAGTCCCGGCAGTATGTCGTTGTAGCCCGATGAGTGGCGGTAGTTGCAGTTGAGCCCGAGGTAGAGGCCGTTCTGCGTGATGTAGTATCGTCCGCCCACGCCGGCCTCGAAGTCGTCGCGGTCGTTGTCGCCGCCTGAGTGTAGGTAGCCCACGTTGCCGAGCAGCATCAGGTTGTCGGCAAAGAGGTAGCCGGCCTTGGCTTCAACGCCGAAGTTCAGCTTGGTGTCGCTGTTGTAACTGAGGTTCAACCCCGTGAGCGAGGCTCCGAGATAGCCCTTGCCCTTCTGGAACTGGGCACTTGCGCCGACGCACAGTAGCATGGCGGCCATCAATGTCAGCAGTTTCTTCATGTCGTTTTTATTTGTTTTCGTTTACATTAATATTCTGTCGGCGGTATTTCACGATCCACACCGTAAACCACACTATTGCCACCACGAGCACCACGCCACCAAGGCAGTAGCCGAGTGTGTCGTCGAGGTCGAAGGCCTGGCTGCTCACGAAGAGGAACGTGGAGCACACCGTGGTCATAAACAGGGCGGGAATCAGCGTTATCCAGTAGAACTTGTGCTTGCGCACGAGGTAGACCGTGATCATCCAGAGGCTGAACACGGCCAGCGTCTGGTTGCTCCAGCCAAACCAGTTCCACAGGGTCTGGAAGCCGTTGGCGTTGCTTGTGTGCCAGAGCAGCAGCAGGATGGCCACTACGAAGATGGGCAGAGCCATCAGTATGCGCTTGGGAATGCGCTTCTGGTCGACGTGGAAGGCCTCGGCCAGGATCAGGCGTGCCGAACGGAAAGCGGTGTCGCCACTGGTGATGGGGGCTGCCACAACGCCGAGTATGGCCAGGATGCCGCCGAAGAGGCCGAGCCAGTCCTCGCAGACGATGGTCACGATGGCTGGCGACGAGGTGTTGACGCCGGCCGTTACTCCCTTCATAAACGTGTAACCCGGCTCGGGTGAGTCGTAGAAGAAGTACATGCCCACGGTGGCCCATATCAGAGCCACAAGTCCCTCGGTGATCATGGCTCCGTAGAACACTGGGCGGCCTTTCTTCTCGTTCTTCAGGCAACGGGCCATCAGCGGGCTTTGGGTGGCGTGGAAGCCACTGATTGCACCGCAAGCGATGGTGATGAAGAGGCAGGGGAACAGCTGGTCGGTGAAGCCGGGCAGCTTCTCCTTGCCCCAGTTGCCCAGACCGTCCCACACCTCGGGCAGGGCTGGCATTTTGGCGTAGAGGCACACCATCAGGGCCACGGCCATGAAGAGCAGGGCGAAGGCGAAAATGGGATAGAGGCGGCCTATAATCTTGTCGATGGGCAGCATGGTGGCGAGCACGTAGTAGACAAAGATGATGGCCACCCATAGCATCTGTGTGCCGCCGAGGCGGGCCAGAATCTCAGCCGGGCTGTAGACAAACACGGTGCCCACCATCAGGAGCACCACCACACTGAAGGCCAGCAGCACTTTGCGGGTGTTGTTGCCAAGGTAGATGCCGACGAGCTTGGGCAGGTTGGCGCCACCGTGGCGCACGCTGAGCATGCCCGTGAAGTAGTCGTGGACTGCACCGGCGAAGATGCAGCCGAACACAATCCACAGATAGGCCGCGGGGCCGAACTTGGCTCCCATCAGGGCGCCGAAGATGGGGCCTGTGCCGGCAATGTTGAGAAACTGAATCATGTAGACCTTCCACGACGGCATCGGCACGTAGTCGAGTCCGTCGTTGATGCTGTAGGCCGGCGTGGGCCGGTCAGCTTCTGGAGCGAAAATGCGCTCAACAACTCTTCCGTAGATGAAGTAACCCACGAGAAGGGCCAGCAATGCGATTGTAAATGATATCATCGACTGTTTTAGAATTTAAGAAATGTTGTTGCAAAGATAAACCATTTTTTTGTAATATGCAAATTATGGCACGATTTGGGTTGGCCGTGCCTCGGCTCAATCCAAAGCGTCGATTGGAAGGCCGGATTGGCCGGCGGCTTGATGTAGCGTTCTCCAGTGTGCATCATTGGCATTGGCTTTTGTTCTGCAAAGATAAGGCTTTTTGTCTGTTCGGCAAAAACATTTCACAGCTAAACATACAAGATATGTGAAAAAATCATATCATTCGCCCTAAGTATAAAGAAAAAAGCGTATATTTGCAACAGATTCGCCAGTGGCTCCAAGGGGGCGACTGTGGCAATCCACTAAACGAATACTTCAAAATGGCAAGACTAATCTTCTCACTCGGCTCCAACAACAATCAGGAGCAAAACATCATGTTGGCCCAGCAATCGATAGCCACCATGCTTGCCGATGTAGCCTATTCGTCATCGGTCTGGACAGAGCCTATCGGCATGAAGACCAACAGCATGTTTCTCAACTGCGTGGGCGTGGCCAACACACAGTATGCCTATAATCAACTGCGCCACGCCTTCAAGCGCATAGAGCGGCGGCTTGGCGACTCCCACGGCATGCGCACCACGGGCTGTGTCAGGATAGACATCGACATACTGCAATACAACGACACCAGATATCACGAGGCCGACTGGGAGCGACCCTACATGAAGGAGCTGCTCGCCGACCTCCTGCCCGTGCCAAATGAACAAGCCGATGAATAACCGACTCCTCTTTTTAGTCCTAAGCCTGCTCTTCACGCTCACCGCGGGAGCCACAAGGCCAAACGCCACTTTTTCCCAAGCTTTTGCCGACAGCACCCTGCGGCTCGACTACATCTTCTCCGGCAACGCCGCCGCCCAGCACATAGCTCTCGACGAGATGGTGATGGAGCCTCATTGGTATGGCCGCCGCGCCAACATGGACAGTCTGCTCGTTGAGGGCAACGGTCAGATCACTGTAACATCGTGTGCCACGGGCCGTGTGCTCTACCGCAACTCCTTTTCCACCCTGTTTCAGGAGTGGCTCAGCTATTCCGAGGCCAGTGGGGCGGAGCGCAGCTTTGAGAACGTGTTTCTCGTGCCGTTCCCCCGCGACTCGGTCTTCGTCCGTGTCGACCTGCGCAACAACCGCCGCGAGCTGATGGCCACCCACACCGCCAAAGTGGACCCGCGCGACATTCTCATCCGCCGTGCGGGATTCAATGGCACAACGCCACATCGGGTGCTCTTGCAGCCACAGGACACGGCCAACTGCATCGACATAGCCTTCCTCGCCGAGGGATACACCGAGGAGGAAATGGCCACGTTTCTGGCCGACTGCGACACTGCCATCAACGCCATTTTCGCCCACGAGCCATTCCGCAGCTACAAACCGTGGTTCAGAATCATCGCTGTTGAGGCTCCGTCGGCTGACAGCGGCACCAGCATACCCGAGAAAGGCATCTGGAAGCGGACTGCCCTTGGTTCCCACTTCGACACGTTCTACTCCAGCCGCTACCTGACCACCCTCCACCAGAAACGCATGCACGACTGGCTGGCGGGGTTGCCCTACGAGCATATCATAGTGCTGGTGAACACCACCAACTACGGCGGGGGCGGCATCTACAACCTCTACAACCTCACGATGGCCCACAACCCGAAGTTCAAGCCCGTGGTAGTCCACGAGTTTGGCCACGCTTTCGCCGGACTGGCTGACGAGTACGCCTACGAGGATGAGCAGATACCGATGTACCCACGAGACGTGGAGCCGTGGGAGCCGAACATCACCACCAAAGTGAACCCCTCTGACAAGTGGGCCGACATGGTGGGTCGAGTGCCAGGAGTGGGTTGGTTCGAGGGAGCGGGCTATTCGCTGCATGGTGTCTACCGCCCCGAGACTGACTGCCGCATGCGCACCAACGAGAACCCCACGTTCTGCCACGTGTGCCAGCGGGCCATCAGTGGCATGATAAAGTTCTACACTGGCCAATGAGACTGCGACTGCTCACCCTGTTGCTGCTCGTGTCCTGCTTTGCTGTGGCGCAGCCTTCATCCAAATCGGCCGACACCGAGAGTCTGGGCCGGGCTCTCGAGTACTTCACCGCTGGCAAATACCATGAGGCGTTGATGATATTCAGCCGCCTCGACCAGCACTACAAACTCAACCCCAGGTTCATAGCTTACATGGGGCTGTGCAACTACAAGGAGTGGAATTTCGACGAGGCCGTGGTCTGTTTCCGTCGCTCCATGCCGCAGCTGCAGGGTCTCAGTCCGTCTGAGCTTTCTGTCTACTACTACAGCTGGGCTGAGAGTCATTTCGCGTTGGAGCAATGGGCCAGTGCCGACAGTTGTTACGAGCGCGACCTCACGTTGTGCCACCCCAACGAGCGTGGCGACGTGCTGACGCGAATGGGCTATTGCGCCATGTTTCAAGAGCAGTGGGCCGAGGCCGCCGAGAGGTTCACTTCAGCCCTCGACTATTACAACCGCTACGGCGGCAACGACAACCGCAAGAAGCAGCTCTCAAAGATGATCAGGGGCTGCGAGGAGGAACTGAAGAAATGACTTTGTAAACGGCTGGCAATTGGTGGCTGTAAAGGGATTCCGTGACACAAAAAAAGGCCAAGCTTGAATAAGCTTGGCCTTTCTAATGTTGGGATACCCGGACTCGAACCAGGAATGACAGGACCAGAATCTGTAGTGTTACCATTACACCATATCCCAATTTCATTGCACCCATTGCTGGATTGCGACTGCAAAGTTACGGCTTTTTGTTGAACCAGCAAATATTTTTGGCGATTTTTTATAAAAAAAACGAAAATACAGCCGCGATTTATGGTTTTACCGCCGTTTTCAGCTAACTTTGCAGTTCGTAATAACACATAAACATATTAAATGCAAACAAACAACACCGAAAGGCTATTGAGCACAATTATAAAGGGAATACAAGACAAGAAAGGACAAAAGATAGTGGTGGCCGACCTCGACGGCATCGACGGTGCCATCTGCCGATACTTTGTGATATGCCAAGGCGGCTCGCCCACACAGGTGCAGGCCATTGCCGAGTCGGTGGGCGACTTCGCCCGCGAGTCGGCCGGCGAGAAGCCCCTCAGCGTGGTGGGGCTCGACAACGCCCAGTGGGTGGCCATGGACTACGCCGACGTTATGGTGCACATCTTTCTGCCCGACGTTCGCCACTTCTACAACTTGGAGGAGCTTTGGGAGGATGCCGGGATGCGCGAGATAGCCGACGAGGATAATCTGATAAACTAACCAACTGAAAGCAGGAGGCAACAGCAAACAAGGATGAACAACCAGAATTTCAATCAAGACAACGGCCCGAAGATGCCACGGTTCAATATGAACTGGCTCTACGTGCTGATCATCATAGCACTGGTTATGCTTTTCTTCGGCGGGGGCGACTTCATGAAACCCTCGGCGCAGGAGACGGCCAGCTACACAATATTCAAGTCGTACGTTGAGAAAGGCTACGCCCAGAAGGTGGTGGTCAACAAGGACAAGAGCACCCTGAAGATGTACGTTAGGCCCGAGCACATACGCGACGTGTTCAAGGCCTCGGCTCAGCAGGTGGGCTCCAACCCCTACGTCAACGTGGAGTTCGGCTCGGTCGACGAGCTTGAGAAATATCTCACCGAGAAGCAGAAGGAGAAGAAGATTACCGATTTCAGCTACGACAACCAGAAGTCGTCGCTCTTCGGCGACATACTGATGACGCTCCTGCCGTGGGTCATCCTCATCGTGTTCTGGATGTGGCTCATGCGGCGCATGGGTGGAGGCGGCTCGGGCGGAGGAATGTTCAGCGTGGGCAAGTCGAAAGCCAAAATCTATGAGAAGTCTGACAACGTGGGAGTTACGTTCAAGGACGTGGCCGGACAGGAGGGCGCCAAGCAGGAGGTGCAGGAGATTGTCG
>CAZRSL010000053.1:0-19506 GCA_964602785.1 uncultured Prevotella sp. | reverse complement strand
CTGCAACCACTCCATCTACGACGCGTCGATGCTGCTCATCGAGGCCGACGGCAAGCGGATATGGCACACCGGCGACTTCCGCGACAACGGTTTCTCGGGCGACCTGTTCAAGACGCTGCACACCCGTGCCACCAATATCGACACACTCATCATCGAGGGCACCATGCTCAACCAGGACAAGGTGAACATCACGGAGCGGGAGGTTTCCGACAAGATGGCTCACGTGATGCAAGCGTTCAACTACGTCTTTGTGCTCTGCTCGGCCACCGACATCGACCGGCTTGCTGCGGTGAACCGTGCATGCCAATTGGCGGGCAAGAGGCTCTACGTCTGCTCGCGCTTCATGCAGACCACAATGCAAATCTTCACCCGTCGGGAGGGACGGAAGCAAAGTCTCAGCCACCTGTTTACCAGGAAAGGTCGCAATTGGCGGCTCTACCACTTCACTCCGCGTTTCCACAACAAGCCAGTGCCTTCAGCCCAGATGGTGAAAGAGGGATTCGTGATGGCTCTCAGCGCGTCGGCCTACCACATAGCCCGCCAGCTGCGCGACGCTCTCGACCCGTCGGAGACGCTGCTCGTCTATTCCAACTGGGACGGATACTACAAGATACCGGAGCAGGTGGAGCACGCCCCGGCCTACAGCAACTTCCGCAAACTCTTCCCTAACGTGGTCGACATCCACACTTCGGGCCATGCCGACAGGCCGACGTTGAGGCGGGTGATTGAGACCATCAACCCCAAGGAAATCATTGCCATACACAAGGACAAGGACGCGTCGATAGACTCGCTGCTCAGCACCTGATTGAAGTCACCCAACGCAGAATCGGTGCCCATGTTGGAATGTGCTTAGTCGCAGTGCATTGCATAACTTCCGAAACTTGTGTTGCCGTTATCCAAATGTCGGAAAACCCGTTTTTTTACCACTTAGCCTACATTATTCACACTTAAGCTGTTGAAAACTGCCGATGTTGACTCGACTTGCAGGGGCCGTGCCTCGTGCCGGCCCTTATTAATGTTCGACCTATTAAAAAGAGGTGATTACATTGCTTTAGGGCCGGCACAAGGCACGGCCCCTGCAAATGATGTATAAGCGTAATCTATGAATTATGAAGGTTAGGGAAGAATTATAAGACTATCGCATAGTTTTTACCAGTCGATGGGCTCGATGCCGTGCTGGGTCAGATAGGCGTTGCAGCGCGAGAACTGGTGCTGGCCGAACCAGCCGCCGCGGTTGGCCGAGAGCGGCGAGGGGTGGACCGACTCGAGCACGAGGTGCTTCTGCGGGTCGATGAGCTGCCGCTTGCTGCGGGCATAGCCGCCCCAGAGCATGAACACCAAGTGCTCACGCCCAGAGTTGAGGGCTCGTATGGCCGCGTCGGTGAACGTTGTCCAACCGAGTGGCTGGTGGCTGTTGGCATAGTGGGCGCGCACGGTGAGGGTGGCGTTGAGCAGCAGCACGCCCTGCTGGGCCCAGCGTGTCAGGTCGCCCGATGGCGGTTCGCGCTTGCCGAGGTCGGCCTCTATCTCCTTGTAGATGTTCACCAGAGACGGCGGCATCATCACCCCCTGCGGCACCGAGAAGCTGAGACCCATGGCCTGGCCAGGCTCATGGTATGGATCCTGGCCTATGATCACCACCTTCACCTGGTCGAAGGGGCACAGGTCGAAGGCGTTGAAGATGAGCCGCCCCGGCGGGTAGCATTCATAGCGGTGGTATTCGGCCCTCACGCTGTCGGTGAGTTGGCGGAAGTAGGGCTTGTCGAACTCCGGCTGCAGCTGCTTCCGCCACGATTCTTCTATTTTAACGTTCATCGGCTGATGTGGTTTGTCAGTTGTCGCTGATCAGGTTCTCGCCCGTCATGTCGGCCGGCTGCTCCAGTCCCATGATGTGGAGAATGCTCGGCGCCACATCGGCAAGCCGGCCGTCGCGCACGCGGGCCGAGTTGTTGTCGGTTACGTAGATGAACGGCACGGGGTTGAGCGAGTGGGCGGTGTTGGGCGTGCCGTCGTCGTTGATGGCATGGTCGGCATTGCCGTGGTCGGCTATGATTATGGCCTCGTAGCCATTGCGTTTGGCCGCCTCAATCACGTCGTGGACGCAGTGGTCGACGGCCACCACAGCCTTCGCAATAGCGTGGTAGACGCCAGTGTGGCCCACCATGTCGCCGTTGGCGAAGTTCACCACGATGAAGTCGTACTGCTGAGTGTTGATGGCACCCACGAGCTTGTCCTTCACCTCGTAGGCGCTCATCTCCGGCTTCAGGTCGTAGGTGGCCACCTTCGGCGAGTGCACCAGCACGCGGTCCTCGCCCGGGAACGGTTCCTCGCGGCCACCGTTGAAGAAGAACGTTACGTGGGCATACTTCTCTGTCTCGGCGGTGTGGAGCTGTCGCAATCCCTTGCGCGAGAGGTATTCGGCCAGCGTGTCCTCCACGTTGTCCTTGGGGAAGAGGATGTGCACGCCTTTGAAGTCGGCGTCATAGGGCGTCATGCAGTAGTACTGCAGCCCCGGGATGGTGTGCATTCCCTCGTCGGGCATGTCCTGCTGGGTGAGCACCTGGGTGAGCTCGCGGGCGCGGTCGTTGCGGAAGTTGATGAATATCACCACGTCGCCCTCCTGGATGGTGCCGTCGACGGTGGAGTTGTTGATGGGCTTGATAAACTCGTCGGTAACTCCCTCGGCATAGCTCTCGTCCATGGCCTGCAGCATGTCGGTGGCCTGCTTGCCCTTGCCCTCCACCAAGAGGTCGTAGGCTTCCTTCACGCGGTTCCAGCGCTGGTCGCGGTCCATGGCGTAGAAGCGTCCCACGATGCTGGCCACGTGGGCTCCGTTCTCCTTGCAGCACTTCTCCACCGTCTCTATGAAGCCCTTGCCGCTCTTAGGGTCGGTGTCGCGGCCGTCCATGAAGCAATGGACGTAGACATCCTTGAGGCCGTACTCGTGGCCTATCTCGATGAACTTGAGCAGATGCTCCATCGACGAGTGGACGCCACCAGTCGACGTCAGACCCATCAGGTGGAGCTTCTTGCCCGTGCGCTGGGCGTAGCTGTAGGCCGAGACCACCTCCGGGTTCTTCAGAATGTCGCCCGAACGGCATGCCTTGTTGATTTTGACGAGGTCCTGGTAGACTATACGGCCGGCGCCGATGTTGAGGTGGCCCACCTCAGAGTTGCCCATCTGTCCGTCGGGCAGGCCCACATCCTCGCCGCAAGCCATGAGCTGCGAGTGGGCCGAGACGGCGTTAAGGTAGTCGAGATAGGGTGTCGGGGTGTTGTAGATCACGTCGCCCCGGTCGTGCTTTCCGATTCCCCAACCGTCGAGAATCATGAGTAATGCTTTCTTTGCCATTATGTTAAAGAGTTTATGTTTGTTCGCTGCGTAAAATAAATAATGTATAACCAGTTGCAAAAGTACTACATTTTTCCGACTTCCGCATCCTGTAGGCCCGTGGTTTATGGTTTTTTATGGTTGGGAGGGGATGGGGAGACATCGCCGAATGCTTGTAACTGTCATTGCTACCCGTAAAGAATCCATATTCGGCGTATGTTTGCTGCCAGCCTATGGCTTTAATATATGCTCCAATTTGTTTTCTTCTAAAACCTTCATTGTCTATAGAGGCTGTCTTGGTATCTTCCTTTTGCAGGGGCCGTGCCCTGTGCCGGCCATTATTAATGTTCGACCTATTAAAAAGAGGCAATTACATTGTTTTAGGGCCGGCACAGGGCACGGCCCCTGCAAGTGAAGAATTTAAAAGAGTAATCTATGAATAATGCAGGTTAATTGGCTCTCTCATAGATGAGCATCTTATCCCTGTCGGCTGACTCGCGGGCAAAAGGAAGCAATCCCTTGTCGGTAACCAAGTCAACGCGCTTTTGAAGCAAGTCCTGCAAATCCAAAGACATTCCGCTCAACTTGAAAAGACCAACATTGGCTTGTTTATCAAGAGTGATGATTATGTCGACATCGCTGTCGGGCTTTTCTTCACCACGTGAATATGAGCCAAACAGCCAAGCCTTCATGACCGGTTGTGTCTTGAAGTAATCAGCTATCAGTTTTGTCATTGTCTGTGTGCTCATAAATCATGGTTGATGTTGTGTCGATGCAAATTTAGTTCAAATGATTGAAATATCAAAATGTATTTGTGATTTTTAGTGAACTTCACATCCCTATAAGCCGGCTTTTATGGTTGACCGCGGCTGAAAAAAGCTGTCTAATGGCCAACTCCGTATTATTTTGCCACTTGTTTCGAACTATTTTGAACCACGAAGACAAGGAATGACATTAATTTTGCACCCAATTAAAAACCTTATAGCAATGTTACACACATTTACACACAAAGTGCTCACACTGCTGCTCGCGGCCTCGACCCTGCCGGCAATGGCCATCGACGTGAAGTGGGACTTCCAGTCGGGCCAGTCGGGCCAGTCGGCCACCGTCAGTGAGCAAAATGTCATTGCCTCCGAGCTGGTCAAGGCCGTCGGCCTCAGCTATCAAGGCACAGTAAAGGTGGGTTCCACCACACTCACCAAGATGCAGCCCACGGCGCAAACCTCGTCGGCCAGCGCGGCGGCGTGCATGCGCTTCATCCTCATTCCGCGGCCGGGCATCACATTCACGCCCACAAAGGTCAGCTTCGACTGCTGCCGCTGCGGCACCAACGGGGGCAACATCGACTACGCCCTGCAAGCCGGCACCGCTGATGAGAAGTCGCTCGCCACAGGCATAAAGCCCAACCGCAACAACGAAAGCGCCGCCACCGCTTGCCAGAGCGACGTGACGGGCGTGGAGACCACAAGCCAACAGCCGCTGAGCCTAATCATCTACGTCTACAACCTGTCCACAGCCAAGCAAGTGGGTCTGGCCAACATCGTGATAGAGGGCACAGCCACTGGCACAGCGGGCGAGAGCACGACGTACAGCGTCAAGCTGAAGGTCAGTCCCGAGGGCGCGGCCACCGTGAGCCAAGACCCGGAGGGCGACAGCTTTGTCGGCTACACGCCACTCACATTCACCGCCAAGGCCAACGAGGGCTACCGCTTCATCGACTGGCAGGACGGAGAGGGCAACACGCTGTCGACACTGAAGACCATCGACCTGACGCTCACTGCAGACACCGTTCTTGTGGTCCACTGCTTCCAGCTGCCGGTGATAGACCGCGGCTGCTACGACTTCATCGTGCCCGACGACGGAACGGTGAAGGACGCCATCGAGGCCGCCAACAACCGCGCCGATGCGTCGAAACGCTACCGCATATTCATCCGTCCGGGCGACCACCGGATGCCCGCCTCGCCGACTGAGACATCGCTGGGCAGCGACGGCGTCTACTATCCCTCGCCCAACAACTATGTTGAGAAGTCGAACGTCTCGTTCATCGGCCTCGACTACAAGACCACGTCGTTCCGCAACACCCTGCCACAGGTGTATCTCGACGGCAGATATGGCAAAACGCATCCCTTGGAGGGCAACAACCCCGACGCGCTGACCATACGTTCGAGCGTTAGCAACACCTATTTCCAAGGCGTCACGGTGAAGTCGGACATGCTCGACGCAACTGGCCGCAACGCCGCGCTGAAGGACTATGGCGACCGAACGATAATGAAGGACGCCTCGCTCTGGGGCTATCAGGACACCTACGTGTCGAACGGCCACCGCTACTACTTCGAGGGTGGCTTGCTACGCGGACGCACCGACTACCTCTGCGGTAGCGGCGACGCCTACTTCAACGGCGTGGAGCTGCTGATGTGCGAGAGTGGCGGCAAGGTTACAGCCCCGTGCGGCCCAACCTCAACGGGCAAGGGCTACGTTTTCCGCGACTGCCGCATCACGGGGCCGGCGAGTGTCGACGGCAACTTCACCCTGGGCCGCCCGTGGGGCAACGGCACGCCCACAGCCATCTACATCAACACCGAGATGGAGGTGGCGCCATCCACCCTTGGATGGGACGAGATGGGCACAGGCTATCCCGCACGCTTCGCCGAGTATGGCTCCCACCGTCCCGACGGGACTGTCATCTCGCTCGACGGCCGCAAGACAACGTTCGCCTCGACCCACACCAACAACCCCGTGCTCACCGAGGACGAGGCCGACGACTACACCATAGCCACCACCGTGGGAGGCAGCGACAACTGGGATCCGACCGAGCAGACGCGCCAAATCAGTGCGCCAAAGGGCGTGAGCCTCAGCGGCACAACCCTGTCGTGGCAAGCCGCCGATGGCGCCATCGGCTATGTGGTGTGCAGCCAGGACACTGCCGTGGCCTTCACCACCGCCACCTCGTGCACCGTGCCCGACGCCAACGGCAGCTACACAGTGCGCTCGGCCAACGAGATGGGCGGTCTGGGCGAGCCCAGCGCCGCCACCGCCACCACGGCCATCACCATCATCACCGACAAAGCCCCGACCAGCATGGCAAGTGCCGAGGCCGTCTACAATCTGCAGGGACAGAGGCTGCCACGCCTCCCTTTTCGGGGGAAGGGAGTCTTCATCGTCGGCCACAGGAAAATGGTGATGAGGTGAGCCGATGAGCAAAAACTCCATTCATCATGCCCGTAAACAGTAAGCGTGGAGTTTCTCGGGCATGTTGAAGATTACTATTCCAAAATTACGGGAAAATTACGAAATTTTCGTAATCGGATTACGGAGGCTCCGTAACACGATTACGGAGGCCTCGTAACATCATTACGGAGCCTCCGTAATTTTCTCGTAAAAGATTATCCGCATTTTGGCGAAGAGCCTCCGCGGGGCTCAACCATGCTAACCTCCAGTCTATAAGGGAGAGCAGCGACCGCGCTTTTGACTACGGTCAAAATGCAGTGGGGTAAAGAGGCATTCCAACCCGTGCCCCGAAGGTGCACAACAGCACGAAGTGCGCACGATACCGCCACATCAGAGCCGCTGATTATGCGCACTTCTGCTGTTCAGCCTCACCGTGCTATCGCACGGATGAGACGGGGCTTGCGGTGAGGCCGGAGGCCTCATCAATTGTTATTATCCAAATGTCGGAAGACCCAAGACATATAGCATTTGGCTGTTTTGTCCACGTTAAGGAATTTTTCGGGAATGATTATCCACCAAGTTGGCCTTTTTATCCACCTTGGTGGGAAAACATATTTGTAACTTTGCCACCAGAAACAAAATCTGACAATTGCACCATGAAGAAAACGATCCTAATATTGGGCCTGTCTGCGTTGGCTCTGTGCAACACCAACGCCCAACGCATCGACTTCAACAACTTCGGACGCTCAGAGAGCGAGGGCTTGGAGCCAGGCTACACGGCTTGGACCTTTGGACGCGGGAAGAGTGCGCAAAAGACGTTCGCCACCACGGCGGGCGACTCCATCAGCATAACCATATCGGCCACGCCCGGAATGGAGGGCAACGGCATACAAACCAAATACTGGAAACAAGGCGTGGTGAACTATAAGGCCAAGCTCGTGGGCGACCAGGTGAGCGTGATCAACGCGCCCGACACCACCGACTTCTCCGACTGCGAGGACGTAACCCAGGGCCAGTGCGGACTGCGCCTGCAGGTGAGCGGGCTGGCCGCTGGAAGCCACACGCTGCTCAGCTACCACAATGCTTGCGACAACGTCAGTGGCAAGCTGGCTCCCCTCAACGTGCTCGTGGGCGGCAAGGCTGTGGCCACAGGCATCACGCCCACCATGCGCGAGCAGCTGACGAGCAACGCCGCCTACGCCTATATACAGTTCGACGTCAGTCAGGGCGAGACCATCACCATCGACTACGTGAGCCAGCCCAACGCCGACTCGGCCTATGCCTACACCGGCACGATGATCAACGCCCTCGTGTTCGACGAACCCCAACCCACCACGATGGCCTACAATCCCGTGCCTGCTAACCTGGACTGGCACGTCGACGCCGACAGCGGCCAATGCACCCTCCACTGGCAGGGCGCGACAGAGGCCGTCAGACACCACTTGATGATGGGCACAGAGTCAGGCTCGCTGAGCGAGGTGGCTGTGCTGACCGACACACTCTACACCCTGACCGGACTGAAGAACATTAATACCTATTACTGGCGCATCGACGAGGAGACGGCAAGCGGCCGCGTCTACGAGGGCACGGAGTGGGCTTTCCGACCGCGCCACATCGCCTTCCCGTCGGCTGAGGGATATGGCCGCTTTGCCAACGGCGGACGTGGCGGCAAGGTGGTGTTTGTAACCAACCTCAACGACAGCGGCCCCGGCTCTTTCCGCGCCGCTGCCACAAGTGGCGACGGGCCGCGCACCATCATCTTTAACGTGTCGGGGCTCATCACCTTGGACAGCCGCATCTTCATCGACAAGAACGTTACCATAGCCGGGCAGACCGCGCCGGGCAAGGGCGTGTGCTTCCGCAAGAGTCCGCTTGGCATCAACGACGACAACATCGTGCGCTACATACGCATGCGCAAGGGCGCTGGCGAAACGAGCGACGGCGTGGGAATGCACGGAGCCGACCACGCTATACTCGACCACGCGTCGATAAGCTGGACCATCGACGAGGCCTTCAGTTCGCGTCAGGCACAGAACATCACCCTGCAGCACACGCTGATCAGCGAGGCTCTGTCGATGGCGCACCACAAGAACTACCCTGACGGCACCGACCACGGCTTCGCCGGCAGCATCTCAGGCGACGTGGGCTCGTTCCACCACAACCTGCTGGCCCACTGCTCGGGCCGCAACTGGAGCCTGGCGGGCGGCCTCGACAACGAGGGAAACCTGCAGGGCCGGCTCGACATATTCAACATGGTGGTGTACAATTGGAGCCGCCACGCCTGCTACAACGGCGCACACGAGGTGAACTTCGTGAACAACTACTACAAGCGCGGCCCGGCCACCAACCAGACCAATGCCACGCGCGTGATGCTCAATGCCGACGCACCGTCGTCGAAAACCAGCACCCAGCGATATTACTTCGCCGGCAACGTGGAGCCAGGCGTGTTCGACGAGAGCAACCAGAGCGTGGGCCGACGGCCAAACGGAGCCGACGAGCGCCGCTACGACACATTATATTACAAGCAGTGGGTCGACGAGCCTTTCTTCCCCTCCTACGCCAAGATAGAGACGGCTGAGGAGGCCTACAAGTCGGTGCTGAGCGACGTGGGCTGCTCGCAGCCACTGTTCGACGACCACGACCGCCGCGTGGTGGACGAGACGCTGCGCGGCACTTATCACTACAAGGGCAGCATATCGGGGCACTACGGTCTAATCGACACCGAGGAGGACTGCGGTGGCTATGAGGTGTATCCCGAGATAGCACGCGACAGCACCTACGACACCGACCAGGACGGAATGCCCGACTGGTGGGAGGAACTGAGTGGAGCCGACCCGGCCACTGCCGACAACAACGCCGACCCCGACGGCGACGGCTACACCCAACTGGAGGACTTTCTCAACTGGATGGGCGAGGAACACCGGCTCATGGCAGCGGGAATGCGCGACACCGTCAACCTGCACCAGACGTTCTTCTACGGCTACGAGAAGGCTCCAGTCTACCAGTTCAGCTACACTGGCAAGGAGCTCGACGTGAAGCTTGTGAGCGACAGTCTGCTCGTCATCGACTGCCAGGACGCGCCAAAGAGTCTGCACCAGATCAGCGTGAGCGTACAGGATGGCGATGGCTCAACCAACAGCCGCGTGCTCAACGTGGCGGTGGTGAGCCCTGAAGCCACGGCCATCAGTGCCATCAGCGATGAGAAAGCGGCCATCAAGGAGTTCAGCGTCTACACCACCGACGGACGGCTCGTGGGTCGTGCCAACGGGCAAGGCCGGGACATGGAGCATCTGAGCCTGCCCGATGTGGGCAGTGGAGTGTTCATCATCAGCGCCACCGACACCAATGGCCACAAGCACAGCGCAAAAATAGTGAGGGAATGATTTGATTTCATGCGGATTTTAATATGCCTTATTCATGGTAAGCTTTAGAATCCGTACGGATATACACAAAAGGAAACAACGACAAATGAAACAACTGAAGCTTATAATCGCCGCGCTTGCCATTGTGCTTTGCGGCTGCTCAGGCGAGAAGACGCCTGAGGAGCTCTTCGACGAATGCCGGTCGGGCGTGGTGCTCATTCTGAACCAATACTACTACCGCATGACGCTGCCCGACGGCACCCATATCTACTTCACCGGGGCCGACAAGGATGGCAGCTACGATTTCAAATCATCGGTAAAGGAACTCGACGGAATGGCGCAAGCCTACGGCACGGGCTTCTTCATCGACGACCGCGGCACAATTCTGACCAACCGACACGTGGCCGTACCGCAAATCGACCCAAAGGAGGTGAAGAACCAGGTGGGCAACATTCTGGACTACATCGTCAGCGTCTACGACTACCAGATGGGCCAGCTGCGCCAGCAATATGCCCAATTAGAGGAGGAGAAGAGCAATTGCCAATACTGGCAAGACGGCTTAGCCTACACCGACCAGGCACGCTTGGAGGAGATAGAGGACCAGCAGAGGCAACTGTCTGATGAGTTCGACACACTGACCAGCGCACGCCAAGAGGTGGCGGCGGGCAAGCTGACGCTGAACCAGATAAAGGTGGAGCCGGTGTGCCAATTGGGCATAGCCTACGACGGCAGCCACGTCAACTCGGTGGCCGACTTCCTGGTGAAGAACCCCTGTGCCGTGGTGAGGGTGTCGGAGGATGACGACACCGACTTGGCACTGCTGCAACTGCGCAGCGGCAAGACCCCCGAAGAGGCCTACGTGTTCTGTGTGGACGGCGGCAAGGTATCAAGCTCAATCGCTGACAAGGTGAAGTCGCTCTTTGGCGAGAAGAAGAGCAAAGCCTTGACCATCGACCAGCAGCTCTACATGATAGGCTACAACGCCGGCCCATTGCTGGCCAACACGCGCCAGGGCATAAAGGTGCAGATGACGAGCGGCAAGATAACCCAGATGCCCGACGGCGACAAGCTGCTCTATAGCATTCCCACAGTGCAAGGGTCGAGCGGCAGTCCCATAATCGACGCCGACGGCAACCTGCAGGCCGTCAACTTCGCCAAGCTTGCCATCAGCGACAACTTCAACTTCGGCATCCCGATGGGCAAGGTGATGCGGTTTCTGCACCGGGAATAGCTCTTTGATTTTCCACATACAATCCTTTATAGGGGCATGATTTATCATGCCCGTTGCGGCACAATGTAGCCAAACAAAACATCACACAACCTTGTGTTACACAAAATTGTGTAACACAAGGTTGTGTAAGTCGAAAAAGTTTAGTAACTTTGCGCAAAATGAGAAATCGACATGGAGAATAGAAGAAGTTTCGTGTTTGGCGTTCCCGTTACCGACTATAACTTTGTTGGCAGGGAGGAGGAAATCAAGCGGCTCAAGGCCGACTTCACACACGGCATAAATGTGATTTTGATGTCGCCACGACGTATCGGCAAGACATCATTGGTCAAATATGTGCTGTCGGAAATCAACGACCCAGACTTGCTCATCGTCTATGTGGACATATTTGGTTGCAAGACTGACTACGAGGTATACAACAAATTTGCCGAGGCGGTGCTCTCACAGACCGCCAACAGCCGCAAGCACTGGCTTGAAGAGGCAAAGAACTTCATTTACCGCCTCACCCCAAAGATTTCCTATAGCCCAGATCCGACGATGGAGTTCAGCGTAAGCCTCGGCATTACACCACAAACCCATTCTCCTGAGGAAATATTGTCCTTGCCAGAAAAGATAGCCACTGCAAAGAAGAGGCGCATCCTTGTATGTATTGATGAATTCCAGCAAGTTGGCGAGCTTTCCAACAGCTTCAAAGTTCAGGCTCTGATGAGGGGAATTTGGCAATTGCAGGGGCATTCTTCCTATTGTCTCTTCGGCAGCAAGCACTACCTGATGGGGAGCATATTCTTAAACAAGAGCATGCCGTTCTATCAGTTTGGCGAGCTTATGTCGCTCAAAAGAATACCCGAAAGCGAGTGGGTGGGATACATTGTCTCGCATTTTGAAGATGGCAAAAGAACAATAACAAGCGAACAGGCGGAGGCTGTATGCCGTTTCGTCGGTAATTACTCCTCATACGTCCAGCAGCTTTCCTGGCTTATATATTCCCAATCCAAAGAGGGTGAAACCATTAGCGATGACCTGATAAAGTCGTGTTGCAAAAGCCTGTTGGACATCAACGAAGCCCTGTTTATTCAGCAGGTAGAGCCTCTGACAGAATATCAGATGAATTTTCTTCGAGCTCTTGCAAGTGGGGTAAAGGAGGACTTCACCATGCAGTCTACCCGCGAGGAATTCCACCTTGGCAGCTATGCCAACATTGCACGGTTAAAGACTGCGTTGCTTAAGGCCGACCTCATCGAAAGGCGCATGGATGGCATCTATGTCACCGACCCAGTATTTGAGAAGTGGCTTAGGGTGAGAATGTGCGAGTAATGTTGAAATAAAAAGCGATGGCATGAAACCAACCGACAGTTTCATGCCATTTTTCAGATCACAACTTCCGCAGTGCCGCCCTCAGCGCAAACCAGATGTGCATCAGGGTAGTGGCGACGATGCCATAGTGACGGCGCATCACTTGGAAACGCTCGCCGAGGGAGTCGCGGTGGTTCTTGTCGCTGTCGCCACCGGCCAGAAACAGGGCCAGCACGGCATTGACGTTGCAGTTGGTCAGGCCCCTGCGCTCGCCCTCGCGCATCACGCGGATGCACCAGTCCACGTCGGCCGAGTGGCGGAAGCGGGTGTCGTAGGGAGTCTGGCGGGCTATGTCGGTCAAGGCGTAGAACGCCTGGTGGCACACCAGCATGCCGTGGATGAACGACCGCGACGTAAGTTGGCGGGGCGCGGAGAGGTGGCGGTGGCGCAGGAAGTGGCCTTCGAGGTCGACAATGTCGGTGTCGCCATACACCACAGCTGGCAACTTGGCGCAGCCCTCAGCCGCTCGTGCCACGCGCTCCAGCGTGTCGGGCGCGGCAAAGCGGTCGCCAGCGTTCATAAATATGACGTAGTCGCCAGTGGCCCGCTCCAGTCCTTTGTTCATGGCATAGTAAAGGCCGTCGTCGGGCTCGCTGAGCAGTTTTATTTCGTGCTTGGTGTTGTTCTCGGTGGCATAGTTTCTGGCGATGTCGACGGTGGAGTCGGTCGACGCGCCGTCTATTATCCAGTGCTCAACGTTGGGATAGGTCTGACTGGCCACCGACTTCAATGTGGGTGGCAGCACCGCCGCGGCGTTGTAGGTTATGGTTACGACCGTTATTTTCAGCATAAAATGTTTTCAAAATCAAAAAATCGGGTGAACATTTCATATTTAGCCGTATTTTTACACCAACAAAGCCTTTTTGTCCACCTTTTTAACGAATTAAACCATTAATTTTGCACCAACAAAGATAACGTATTTTGAGGTTTATAAAAATTAGGTAAGCTAGAATTGCACTATTATCCGTTAGGGTCGGGCACTTGGGGTCCGCCCTTTTTTGTGTCCACGCTCTCGGCCTGATATTCCGAGGGGGTCATTCCCATGACGGTCTTGAATATTCGGCTGAAGTATTTTGGGTCGGAGAATCCGCAGCTGTAGGCCACGTTGGTGACTGGGTTGGTGGTGTCCTTGAGCAGGCGGCAAGCACGGGCAATGCGCGACTGGCGCAGCAGGTCGTTGGGCGACACACCGAGTATGGCCTTGGTGCGGCGGCGCAGTGCCGACACACTCATGCTCATGGCGTCGGCCATGGTGTCGAGGTTGAGCGAGCTGTTGCTCATGTTCTGGTCGATATACTCGCGCAGGGCTTTCACGAAGTCATCGTCGAGTGCCTTGGTGTTGGTCTTCTTGATCAGCTCGTGGTGCTCCTTTCTCATCTCCTCCTGCTGGCTCTGCGTCTCCACGAGTTTCTTCAGGTGGTCGCTTGCCTCGGCTGTGCGGTGGCGCATGCGCTTGACGTAGCTCCACAGCTTCATGCCGCCATAGACCAGCAGTCCCACGATGACGATGATGAGCAGCCAGCCCCACGGCGTCTCCCACAGCGTCGGCTTGGCTATTATTAATAATGTCTTGTAGTTGTGGCACCACATGCCGTTGCCGTCGGTGGAGCACACGGTCAGGTGGAACTTGCCGTGGTCGAGCTTGTCGAAGGTGATGGAGTGGCTCTTGCCGAGGAAGACCCAGTTGCCGTCGTCGATGCGGTAGGCGTAGCTCACTTCGGGGATGTTGCCGTAGTTGAGCGACGAGAAGCTGATGCTCAGGTGGCGCTGGCTGGGTTGCAGCTCGATTGTGTCGCCATGGATAAAGGCATAGTCGGTTGTTCTGTCGCCAAGGCTGAAGCCGGTGAATGTTACGGGAGCCAGGTCGGAGCTCTTGGCCGTCCACTTCAGGTCGGCCACAATGCACCCCGTGGCCGTGCCGAACAGCCACCGTCCATCGGGCAGATGGACGGGCGTGGCCTCAGTGAAAGCTATGTCGTCGTTGTGGAGGAAGGTGTTGCACAGCAGCCGCTCGCCGTCATCCTGCCGCGTCAGTTTCTGCAGTTGCGACATGCCCGCTATCCATACATCGTTGCCGGCCACAAACACCGACCTGACGATGTCGGACACCGAGTTGTTTTGCTGGTTGAGGTGGATGAACGACGGCTTGTCGGCAAACAATTCGCCCGGCTTCACCAAGTTGAGGCCGCCGTTCTCGGTTCCGATGAACATGGTGCCGTCCTTGGTCTGGGCTATCGAGGTTATGTTGTTGGCGCTGAGGCCGTCGTCGCTGTTGTTGTCGCGCATGGTGAGGCGGAACTTCATCTTGCGCAGGTTGTTTTGGTTGGCGTCGGCGGTGATGAGGCCGTTGCGCAGCCCCACCACTAAATGATTGTCGGGCGTGATGAGCATGCAAATCACAAACTTCTCGTAGTCGTCCTTATATCCCTTCAGCTCGTTGTTGCTGTTGATGAACCGCGGCTTCGGCGCCGACGGGTCGGCCACGCAGTTGAGCCCGCCCTGATAGGTGCCTATCCAGAGCCGGCCCTGGCGGTCGCTGGCCATGCAGTAGACGCCGTCGTTGTTGATGGCGTAGGGATCTTTGAAGTCGGGCATATAGTGATCCACAGTGAAGCTGCCCTCTGTAGTCTCTCGCAGCCGGTATAGTCCTCCGTGCTTTGTGCCTATCCAGATGTTGCCCTTCTTGTCCTCGTGGATGCAATAGGCGGCAAACTCAGTTGGGGTGGGCGTGGGGTGCAACTGCCCGTCAGTGCTGAGGAAGCCGAGGCGGCGGTTGTCGCTGCCGTAGAGCACCATGGCGTTCGGGTCTTGCGTCGACACCCAGTAGCGCTTCTTGCTGTCGACGAAGAGAGCCCTCACCTTGGCCTCGAAGCCCAGGTTGAACGCCTCGTAGTTGCGCTGGCTGAGCCACAGGCGGTTCAGCCCTGTGGCGTTCCACAGCCACACGCCGCCCTGACGGTCGGTCAGGAACATCTTGCCCTTCGAGAGGTCGTCGCCCTGTGTGGGATAGAGGTGGGCCATCAGCCCTCCCTTCGGTATGGTGTAGAGCGAGCCGTCGTCGGTCAGAGCCCACAGGTTGCCCAGCGGGTCCTGCGTCATTTTCTTCATCAGTCCGCCCACGCCTATCATCTTCTGTGTGATGCGCGCCTGCGGCATAATCCTGAGCAGCGAACCCTCAGAGGTTTGCAGCCACAGGTTGCCGTCGTTGTCAAGATAGGAGAACTCCCGCTTGCCCGAGATGCCGATGTCGGTAACCAAGCCTGTCTGCGAGTTGACCAGGTATATCTTGCTGTCGGTCTCGACCATAAGGGTTGGCCCTTCGGCGTTAAGGCTCTTGATTTTGCCGGCTATGCGCGGGTCGTGCAGCTCGGTCAGCTTGTCGTTGGCCTCAAGGCGGAACAGGTGGCCGCTGTTGTCGACGAGCCAAGTGGTGCCACGCGCCGTGACCAGATGCTTGAACAGATGATTTATCCTTGTGGTTTGCTTGCTGAGTATGATGGCCGACTGCCGTGTGAGCAGCCACACGCGCCCCTTGTAGTCGACGCTTATCTCAAAGTCTTCGTCAACCTTAACCCCGTCCATAATCTCGGCGCCAGAGGCGTTGGCCTTCAGCAGCTGGCCGTCGGTGGTGGTTATCCAGGCGTTGCCGTCGAGCGTGGTACGCACCTTGCTCACCTCAAACCGTCGCTTCTGCGCCTCCTCTATTTCCTTCAGCACGTCCTTGTAGGTGTAGGTGCGCGAGCTGAACAGCATGGCCCGCTTGTCCGACTTGCACCATATATCGCCCTGCACGGTCATATAGGCCGACTCGATGTTGTCCGACGACAGCCCGGCTATGTCGGGAGAGGGCTTGAAGGTGGCGAAGTCGTAGCCGTCGAAACGGATGAGTCCGCTCGAGGTGGCAAGCCAAATATAGCCTTGCCGGTCTTGCAGTATTCGGGTGATGCGGCTGGCCTTGTCGTTCAGTTGGCCGAAATGCTCAATATGGCATTCCGACTGCCCCAGGCACACTGAGCAGACCATCAGGAAAAGAGACAAAGCCAGCGTTCTCATAGGTTTATGGATATTACGTGGCAAAATTACAAATAATTCCACAATTACCCAAAAATATTTCATTAAACTTTTTGTCCACCTCTTTGGGCGAAATGTCCACCTTGATAATTAATGTAAGAGATAACTTTGCAATCAAGACAAGGCAAAACAAACTCTATAAGCATGAACAAAATCTTTTTACTCATCACCGTGCTTGCCGCAGTAGCCACAGCAAGCGCACAAAAGATAGACTTCAACTTCTCCGGCAGACAAATAGCAGAAGGCACTGCTGATGGCTTCTCGCCGTGGGTGAGTTCTGTCAACACAACTTGGGGCTATCCCAAGAACTGCCCGAAGGACTCCATGATGGTCGACAGCATCATAAAAATCGTGGTTGAGAACGGCCCCAACTCCGGCGGCCAGACCCTTGGCTGCGGATGGAACAAGAACGTAACCCAGAACAAGGACAAGCTCATCGGCGACGGAATAGAGGTGCTGATGACCGACGACAACGGCAACACGCCCAAGCTGCAAGGCCCCGTGGGCGAGATACAGTTCACCATCAGCGGTCTCACCGCTGGCCATCACACTCTGCTGGCCTACCACAACAACCCGACAAGCTATCAGGGGCCGACAATCGACGTCTATGTCAACGGCGAACAGGTGCTCAGCGGTGTGAAGCAGACGATGAATGTGGAGAAAGCATCGGATGCCGCCACAAGCTATATCTCGTTCACGGCCGAAGAGGGCAAACCTGTGGTGGTGGCCTACCGCAGCGTGCCCGACGCCAATGCAGACTACACGAGCAAGAGCCCATACCAAACGTCGACGGTGTTCATCAACGCCATTGTCTTCGACGAGGGCAACCCCGCCACAATGGCAATGGATCCCTACCCTGCCGACTACGACTACCACGCAGTGTGCGACAGCGGTTCGGTGCAGCTCAGCTGGAGTCCGGCGAGCAAGGCGGTGAAGCATCACCTGTTCTTCGGCACGTCGAAAGACGCGATGGAGGACAAGGGAGTGCTCAGCGACACCACCTACACCGTAAATGGCCTCTACTCCATGGACACTTACTACTGGCAGGTGCGCGAGGTTGACGCAGAGGGCACTGAGTACGACGCCGCCACGTGGTCGTTCCAGCCGCGCCACCTGGCATTCCCGGGCGCTGAGGGCTATGGCCGCTTTGCCAAGGGCGGACGCGGCGGCTCGGTCTACCACGTAACCAACCTGAACAACGACCACAACCCAGGCTCACTGCTTTATGGACTGGTCGATGTGCCAGGTCCGCACACCATCGTCTTCGACGTGTCGGGTCTCATCGACATGGGCTACGGCAGCGTGTTCACCAAGGAGGGCGTAACCGTGGCGGCACAGACTGCGCCCGGCAAGGGTATATGCCTGAAGCACAGCAATGTCAACTTCGGCAACGACAACCAAGTGCGCTTCCTGCGCGCCCACCGCGGCCTCGGCACCAGCGAGCAGACGGGCAACGCCATGGGAGTTACGGGTGCTTACAACTGCATTGTCGACCACACCACAGCGGCATGGGGCACTGACGAGACTTTCTCGAGCCGCGGAGCCCATAGCATCACTTTCCAAAAGAGCATGATAGCCGAGGCACTCGGCATTGCCCACCACAAGAACTACGCCGACGGCAAGAACCACGGCTTCGCCGCGACAATCGGAGGCAACATCGGCTCGTTCCACCACAACCTGCTCGTCGACTGCAACGGTCGCAACTGGTCGATGGGCGGAGGCCTTGACGGCGACGGCTACTACGACGGACGCCTCGACATATTCAACAACGTGTGCTACAACTGGCACGGACGCACCACCGACGGCGGCGCACATGAGGTGAACTTCGTGGGCAACTACTACAAGGAGGGACCCGCCGTGAGCAACCATTGCCTCTTCACCCTGCAGCTGGAGGGCACTGGCAAAGGCACGCAGAGCGCATACGTCTACAACAACATACGCGACAACCTGAACGGCACTCTCGACCGCGACAAGGCCAACATGAAGTCGGTGCAGATAAGCAGCGGCCAGACCGTCGACTGGACCTACTGGGGCACAGAGCCTTACTTCCCCTCTGAGGCCACAATCGACGACCCGGTGCTGGCCTACAAGAAAGTGCTCAGCGACGTGGGGGCCAACCAACCCGTGTTCGACGACCACGACCAGCGCATGATACGTGAGACCCACGACCGCACCTACACCTACGTGGGCAGCCTGTCGGGCATCAAGGGCGAGATTGACAGTGAGGACGACGCAGGCGGATGGGAGGTGTTCCCAGAGGAGAGCCGCGCCGCCGACTACGACACCGACCAGGACGGAATACCAAACTGGTGGGAGGAAATAGTGGGCACTGACCCCAACACCGCCAACAACAACGCCGACCCCAACCGCGACGGCTACACCCAACTGGAGGACTACCTCAACTTCATGGCTGAGGAGCACAGACTGATGGTTCAAGGCAAGACAGTGAAAGTCAACCTCAAGTCGCTGTTCGCCGGATTCACCAGCTCGCCTGTCTACACCTACACCTACGGCGGCCAGAACCTGACCCTCTCGCTCGAGCAGGATAGCATTCTCTCAGTAGTGGCGGGCGACAAGAAGTCGATAAACGAAGTGCAGCTCACCGTTACCGACGCTGACAGCCACAGCATGACGCGCCTGCTCAACATCGCCATCACCGACGAGGCCACGGCCATAGGTCAAGTGTCAGCTCCCGCCGCTGAGGCCGCTAAATACCAAATCTACACCGTGGGCGGAGTGAAAGTGGCCAGTGGCAATTGCAATGGCCGCTCCATCGCCCAACTGGCCGGCAAGAACCTGACAGATGATGTCTACATCGTCAGCGTCAGCTACACCGACGGCACGAAGCGCAACTTTAAAATAGCGAGATAAAAAATCCAGACTACCTATAGATGCCAAGGCCACCGCATCACAGCATGGATGCGGTGGCCTTTTTTATCCGCATACAGCCGAAAACATACCAATGCAGGGTGCGGCCCTTGTGGCCGTCCGCA
>CAZRSL010000052.1:0-19603 GCA_964602785.1 uncultured Prevotella sp. | reverse complement strand
ACTTCACAGACATGTTGAAAAAACTTTACATGAATTTATAATGCGTTTTCCCTGTTAATGAGTCCCTTTTCCAGAAGATAGGGACTCATCTCGCTGTTGCAACCCTGGAATACCAGGAGTCTTTCGAAATAAGGAATCATATCCGTGTCGGGCAATATTAAAATTTAAGTTTTTGACCGACACGGTGGCTGGCACCTGAGTCAGTCATCTGTAATGCAACTGCAAATATACGAATAATCTCCCGAATAACCCCTAATGACATTCAAAAGTTTTACATCTTCATTGCGCAAACGTTGCAAAGGTGCGTCTTTCTTGATTTTAGTCAAGAACATTGCCATTGTCCGGCGGTTTGGACGCTGCCCGTTGACCAAAAAACAGTTCTCTGCCTTCCTCCAGATGCCGAGGTTCCCCTTGTAGTTGAGTACGAGATAAACGAAAAGACTGAGCCGACGCTCGTCACCTGTCCAATTAACTGGATTCCTTAACCCCAAGGCAGGCTTGAAGATGTTATGGAAGTCCATTACTGTTGTGTCGGCTGAAATATATCCGTTTTTCTTTAACCTGCGATAAAGTGAGTCTAACCGTGCCCAACTGAAAGGCCTTTTAAAATACTCGTCCTTGGGATTGACAAACAAGTCGGTGAAGTCAACTTCGGGATACAGGTCTGTTATCAGTTTCATGTCCTCACGGTCTCTGTTGGGCAGGGCGATGTTGGCAAGATGACCGACTGCTGAAGGCCATTGCTCATCGAAGCTCGTCCATTTCATCTGATACTTTTTGTCATAGCCGAGAGATTTTGAAACCGCGAAGGCAAGAACCTTGAGTTGTCTCCTTGAAATATCCGGTTTGGGTTGGAATTGATCGTCCAGAATGTTCATGTCAACAGCCCTTTGTAAAAGTGACCGAGCTTCAGGCGTATCTATGCCATCAGCAAGACAGCGGTAGTCACCCTTTGTCATAGCATGAATTGCCTTGCCATCCTGCTTAATCTTAGCTATGAGAGGGATGAACACCAAAAGAGAATTTCTCACATTCGTTGGCATCGTGTCCTTATACCGGTCAACGTATGCTTGAAGCCTCTCAGTCGGGCCAATCAGTCTAAGCAGGTGATAAACGTTCTCATTGGGTACTTCGTCAAGATAGTCCCTAATGCCCTCTGTCCACTCCCCAAAATGAACGAGATAGGAATCCAAAGCCGTGACGTAAGTCTCCGGCTTCAGTTCCTCCCAATATCGCAGCATTTTGGTGGTCATGCTTATTTTGGCAATGGCTATTGCCACTTCCTGTCTGTTCATTGTACCTTGTCGCCTTTGTGTGACATGTCGAACCTCGGTATCATGCTCACGGCATCCTGCTTCTTTTTGTCTATGACCTTGGCATAGATTTGAGTCGTTTCAAGATTCCTGTGGCCCAGAAGTTTGGAGACGGTATAGATGTCAGCTCCGACGGTCAGCATCATCACTGCAAAGGTGTGGCGGGCGCAGTGAAATGTAATAGACTTAGTGATACCCGCTGCCAGCACCCATCGTTTGAGTTCCAACAATGTCCACGATGAGTAGGTGAATCCGGGGAACACCAGCTCGTCAAACTTGCCACGCTCGCCCATGAACTGACGTGCCTGTGGATTGATGTCGAGGTATTCCTGCTGCAGGGTTTTCTTCTGCTTGAAGATGATGCGGTCATAATCGCCGAACTTCACCACCTCTCCCCATGTGAGTCTCTCGATGTCGCTCTTGCGCAGTCCAGTGAAACACGAAAAGAGAAAAGTCGCTTTCAGCCAAGGATACATGCATGGAGTGTTGATGAGCTTTTGAACTTCCTCTATGGTGAGGTAGCTGCGCTCAACGTCTGCGGTCTTGAAACCTTCAACCCCGACTAATGGGTTACGTGGGATCACTCCGTTGTTGAAAGCGTCGTTGATGCATGCGCGGAGCTTGTTGAAGTAGGAGACCTTTGAATTCTGTGAAAGACCGACAAAGAGGTCGCTGTCCTTTGATGTCTTTTTCTTGTGGGTGTCCTTGGCGACATGGTCAAGGAAGTCCTTGAAGCCAAGAATCCACTCCTTGTTTATCTCCTTGAAAGTCGTTGTCTCGTCACAGTACATCTCAAGGAAGCGGAGGCAGCTGCGCCAATTGCCCCAATTCCCTGTTGTCTCAGTCTTGAATCTTGCCTCACACATCTTTCTATAGTAAGGGAGGAAGGGAGTGTCGGGAGAGAACTGGTGGGTAAACTCATACTCTCCGTTCTGAAGCTTGATTTGACGTTGCGCTTGTATGGCTCTTGCGGTAGCCAGTGTCTGACGATTCTTCTCCTTGTCGATGGGATCCTTCTCCTTGACGAGGTATAGTTTCAGAAATTCACGTTCACGTTTGCCGTTTCGGTAGATGTCGAGATAGAGACTCTTGTTCCCGTTGGCGAGTTCCCGTTCACGGAGTCTCACGAGTTCCTTTTGTGAGATTTGTTGTTTCTTGCTCTTGCTCATAGCCTTGAATTTTTAAAGTGAATAATGTGAGTAGTTGGGCAAGTGACGCGAGGGACAAAAGTAGCAGCGAGTGACACGCTGATTCGCACCTCGGTGACAAACCAGTGACAAAATTAGGGATAATATCTCGAAAAACCTGCAAACGAGTAAAAAATCTGCAAATGTTTAACTTTTATTATGACCTTAAAATCAGCCACTTACAAGCGTTTTATTTGCAGATTGTTCGATATTTTTAACCCACTTCACTTTCCCACGCAAAAATTCTTGAATATGTTATTCAGCGTTTCTTGGGGGGTGATGATGCCGCGGCCAGTGATTGAGGCCAGGTCGGAAAGCACTTCCTTCAGACTTTCGGCCAGGAGGTCTCCTGTCAGTCCTGAGTTGAACCCATCTATCACTTCCCGCAGATGACTGTGGGCCGCAACGAGTTGGTTGTAGTGGCGCAAATTGCTCACGACGACGCTACCGTGACACTGTTCGCCCAGACCAGACAAGCTGCTTACAAGATGGAGTATATCGTCCAACCCTCGGCCGACTTTGGCCGAAACGTTCACTTGAGGAACTGACTCGGCTACATGAGTTGGCGTTGTAACGTCAGCCTTGTTCCAGACTATGGCCAGTCTCCTGCCGTTGCATCGTTCCTCCATCTGCTTCATCTCATCCTCTGAGGGGCGTGAGTCTATCACCCAAAGCACGATAGCCGCACGACTGATGGCACGGAGCGACCGTTCTATGCCTATCTGCTCCACGCGGTCGTCGGTGTGGCGCAGACCGGCAGTGTCGATGAGACGGTAGAGCGTGCCATCAATGACGAGCGTATCCTCTATCGTGTCGCGGGTGGTGCCATGCACGTCCGACACGATAGCGCGTTGGTCGCCCAGCATGAGGTTCAGTAGTGTACTTTTGCCCACATTGGTCTTGCCAACAATGGCCACAGGAATGCCTTGCTTAATAGCGTTGCCCTGGCCGAAGGAGCTGGCAAGTGCTGTTATCTCGCCGTCGATTTCGTTTGCAAGCGAGAGCAGCTCTCCGCGGTCGGCAAACTCCAGTTCCTCATGGTCGCTGAAGTCGAGTTCCAACTCGAGCAAAGAGTCCAGATGAAGCAACTTGTCGCGGAGCAATGACAGCTTATCGCTGATGCCGCCTTTCAGTTGCCGCATTGCGATGTCGTGCTGGGCGCGGGTTGAAGATGCAATGAGGTCGGCCACGGCCTCAGCCTGGCTCAGGTCCATCTTTTCGTTCAGGTAAGCCCTCCGGGTGAACTCGCCAGGCTCAGCCATGCGTCCACCGTGGGCAGTGAGCAGGGCAAGGATGCGCTCCACGACGTAAGCCGAGCCATGGCAACTTATCTCCACACTGTCCTCACCCGTGTAGCTGTGAGGTGAACGGTAGACGGAGAGCATCACGTCGTCCACCTCGGAGCCGTCGTCGTCGATGATGTTTCCGTAGTGCAGCGTCTGACCCTTGGCTTGGCTGATGTCCTTGCTGAACACGCTGCGGGCAATGGCTATGGCGTCGGGGCCACTAAGGCGGACAATAGCAAGTGCCCCTCCCACAGGGGTGGCAGGGGCACAGATGGTATCTTTAAACAGTGATGAATCTGTGTTCATGACTGCAAAGTTACAAAAAAGTTTTTAGTACAGGCCCAACCAGAAGTGATAAACATAGCTGATGCCCAGTCCGCATATCGTGGCCGTAACCACGTGTATCAGTCCTGGAGCCATAAACGAGTGGTTGAGCAGGTACTTTCCTATCACCGTGGTGCCCGACTTGTCGAAGTTGACCGTTGCGATGTCCGACGGATAGTTGGGGATAAAGAAGTAGCCGTAGACCGATGGCAGCACGCCGACGAGAATCCAAGGCTCAATGCCCAGCGAATAGGCCAGCGGCAGCATCGACACCACCACAGCTCCCTGAGAGTTGATGAGCACCGAGACGAAGAAGAAAGCGAATGCTATGGTCCAAGGATAGGCGCTGACAATGCCCGTCAGCATGTCTTGCATCTCGGGTTTGTAGTTGTCGAAATATGTGTTGGTCATCCATCCGATGCCGTAGATGGCCACCACAGCCACCATGCCGTTCTGCCACACGGCACCCGACACGGCCTTCTTTGGCTTGGCCTTGCAGAACATCACCATCGTGGCGGCGGCCACGAGCATGATGACCTGGATGACGACGTTCATCGACAGGCGTGTCTCCTTGCCGTCGATGTTCCATTCCGGCAGAATCTCAATGCCAAACATCTTGAGCAGCGAGATGAGAAGCACGATGGCCAGTGCGCCGAGGAACACCCACACGGCGGCCTTGCTGGTCTTGGAGATTTGCTTGCCGAGAGTGGTGGCGCTGTCGCCATAGATGGCAGCATACTGGACGGGGTCTTTCAACTTAGCCTGGAACTTCGGGTCTTTGTCGAGGTCGAGGCCGCGGTGCCAACTGTAGGCCACAGCCATCAGGATACCGCAGATACAGGCAGGGATGGTAACCATGACCACCTGCACGTTGGTGATGTTGAATCCGTTGGCCTCGCTGATGGCCGTGAAGGCCACCACCGCCGCTGCGATGGGCGAGCAGGTGATGCCTATCTGGGCCGCTA
Organism: uncultured Prevotella sp.; assembly: GCA_964602785.1. Taxonomy (GTDB): domain Bacteria; phylum Bacteroidota; class Bacteroidia; order Bacteroidales; family Bacteroidaceae; genus Prevotella. Next base: position 14,528 of record CAZRSL010000052.1, on the reverse strand, counting down.
TCGACGCGATGGCGCAGGGTCGCTCGGGGCGTATGCCCTTCTTCAGCGCGATGTCGCAGATGATGGGCATCAGCGTGTAGACCACGTGGCCAGTGCCGACGAGCACGGTGAGGAAGAAAGTGGTGAACGGAGCCAGCAGAGTGATGCGGTTGGGGTTCTTGCGAAGCATCTTCTCCGCAATCTGAATCATCCAGTCCATGCCGCCGGATGCCTGCAGCACGCCGGCGCAGGTTACGGCGGCTATGATGATGTAGATGACATCAGTGGGCGGATTGCTGGGTTTCAGGGTGAAAACGAACACCAGAATGGCCAGGCCGATGCCTGATATGGCACCGAGCGCCAATGAGCCGTAGCGCGCGCCCACAAGCAGTGTGAGCAGCACTATCAGCAGTTGGATGAGCATTAATACAGTCATACGTTGTCAGTTATAATAGATTTAGGCCGCAAAGATAAATAAAAAACCGCAAAATATCAGCAAACTTTTTCACTTTTTTGCTGACAGACCGAAAAATAAGTCATTACCACCCCACCCCATTCGCAGTTCACAACATGGTAATGCTTGATTTCAAGAATAAATGATTTGTCGTTTTCATCAAAAAATGCCACTTCTGTGGTTTTCGGCACGTGTGAAAAATGTTTGCGACACGTGCCAAAAAATGTTTCCACACGTGTCGCAAACATTTTTCACACGTGCCGTAAATTGAAAGAGAGGCGCAAATGAATGGGAACTATATTTGTATTGGAACGCAATTTTGCCATAAAAAAGCCAAAATAACGTTTTTTTTGCCTTTTGAGGGTTCTATGTTAGTTATTTTTTGTACTTTTGAACGCTCTTAGCAAGATGGCGAAACGTGTTAAAACGGAAATAAAGGCCATTAGGGGCGATTTTTGCGAAAATACAACAACATAATAATTAATGGACGACAGTAAAACCATTGATCAGGACAGAATCCTGAAAATCAACATCGAAGATGAGATGAAGTCGAGCTACATCGACTATTCCATGTCGGTCATCGTGGCTCGCGCCTTGCCTGACGTCAGGGACGGCTTCAAGCCCGTCCACCGCCGCATTCTCTACGGCATGCTCGGCATAGGCAACACCAGCGACAAGCCCTACAAGAAGTGCGCCCGCGTGGTGGGCGAGGTGCTTGGAAAGTACCACCCCCACGGCGACTCGTCGGTCTACGGCGCACTGGTGCGCATGGGCCAGGACTGGAACATGCGCTACAAGCTCGTCGACGGGCAGGGCAACTTCGGCAGTGTCGACGGCGACTCTCCTGCCGCCATGCGATACACCGAGTGCCGGCTGTCGAAGATGGGCGAGCACATCATGGACGACCTTGACAAGGAAACCGTCGACATGCAAAACAACTTCGACGACACCCTGCAAGAGCCCACCGTGATGCCCACAAAGATACCCAACCTGCTGGTGAACGGCGGCAACGGCATAGCAGTGGGCATGGCCACCAACATTCCCACCCACAACCTCGGCGAGGTGATCGACGGCTGCTGCGCCTACATCGACAACCCCGACATCACCGTCGACGAACTGATGAAGTACATTCCCGCCCCCGACTTCCCCACCGGCGGCTACATCTATGGCCTGCAGGGCGTGAAGGAGGCCTACGCCACCGGTCGCGGACGCATCGTGATGAGGGCCAAGGCCGAGATAGAGGCCGACGACCAGCACGACCGCATAGTGATAACCGAGATACCCTATCAGGTCAACAAGCAGCAACTCATTGAGAACATTGCCGACCTGGTGAAGGAGGGCAAGATTGACGGCATATCCAACGTCAACGACGAGACCGGCCGCCAGGGCATGCGCATCGTTGTGGACGTGAAGCGCGACGCCAACGCCAACGTGCTGCTCAACAAGCTGTTCAAAATGACGGCTCTGCAGAGCGCGTTCTCAGTCAACTGCATCGCACTGGTGAAAGGCCGCCCACGCCTGCTCAGCTTGCAGGAGTGCGTGAAATACTTTGTGGAGCACCGCCACGACGTGACCATACGCCGCACCAACTTCGACCTGCGCAAGGCCAAGGAGCGCGCCCACATACTGGAGGGCCTCATTATCGCTTGCGACAACATCGACGAGGTGGTCCACATCATTCGCAACTCCAACAGCCCCAGCGACGCTCAGCGCAATCTGGAGCAGCGTTTCCAGCTCGACGAGCTGCAGTCGAAAGCCATCGTCGACATGCGCCTCTCGCAGCTCACCAAGTTGCGCGTCGACCAGCTGAAGGGCGAGTTCGACGAATTGCAGAAGCGCATAGCCTACTTGCAGCAGATACTCGACGACCCGGAGCTGTGCAAGAAGGTGATGAAAGACGAGCTAAACGAGGTGAAGCAGAAGTATGGCGACGCACGCCGCACACAGATCATACCCGACGAGCACGAGTTCAACGCCGAGGACTTCTACCCCAACGACCCAGTGGTGATAACCATCAGCCACCTGGGCTACATCAAGCGCACCCCGCTGGCCGACTTCCGCGAGCAGTCGCGTGGCGGAGTGGGCTCCAAGGGGGCCCGCACCCGCGACAACGACTTCACTGAGTTCATCTATCCAGCCACCATGCACCAGACCATGCTCTTCTTCACACGCAAGGGCCGCTGCTACTGGATGAAGTGCTACGACATACCCGAGGGCGACAAGAACTCGAAAGGACGCGCCATACAGAACCTGCTCTCGCTCGACAAGGGCGACTCAGTCAACGCCTTCTTGCGTCTGCGCGGTTTGAGCGACCCGGAGTTCCTGCGCAACCACCACGTGGTGTTCGCCACAAAGCGCGGCCTCGTCAAGAAGACATCGCTTGAGGCCTACTCCCACCCACGCTCCATCGGCATCACAGCCATAAAGATCAACGAGGGCGACGAGGTGGTCGACGTGCGCCTCACCAACGGCCACAACGAGCTGATCCTGGCCGACCGCAACGGCCGCGCCTGCCGCTTCGACGAGCGCACCGTGCGCGACATGGGCCGCGTCAGCACTGGCGTCAGGGGCATGCAGCTCGACGACGACGGCGACGAGGTGGTGGGCATGATAGTGGTCAACGACCCTGCCCACGAGACGGTGATGGTGGTCAGCGAGGAGGGCTACGGCAAACGCTCCAGTGTGGAGGATTACCGCAAGACCAACCGCGGCGGCAAGGGCGTCAGAACCATCAACATCACCGACAAGACCGGCAAGCTGGTGGCCATAAAGAACGTTACCGACGACAACGACCTGATGATCATCAACAAGAGTGGCATCGTGATCCGCCTCGCCGTGGCCGACTGCCGCGTCATGGGCCGGGCCACCCAGGGCGTCAGGCTCATCAACCTGTCGAAGAAGAACGACGTGATAGCCAGCGTCTGCAAGGTGATGAGCTCCGAGCTTGAGGCCGTGGTGGAGGAAGAAAGCCGCGCCAAGTGGAACAAGACAAAGAAGGAAATAGAGGACGACAACACCGCCCTGCCCGTGGAACCGGACGACGAGGAGGAAAAAACCGAACAGCCCGACGACACTGAGGAGAAAGACACATTAGACTTTGAATAACAATCAACTTTAAAACAATACAGTATGAAAAAAATCATGATTCTTGCCATGATGGCACTTGGTGTCTCATCGGCTTTTGCAGGCGACAGCGATGCCCTGAAAACCATCATGAAGGCTAAGACCTACAGCGAGGCAGCCCAACTGCTGCAAAACAACCTCGGCCAGTTGCAAAACGACGAGGAGAAGGCCAAGGCCTACGACCACCTCACCAAGCTGGCTCTGGCCGACTTCAACAAGCAGCAGGGAATCGAATTGGCCAATCAGCAGTATGTGCAGTTGAAGCAGGAGAAGAGTGTGCAGCCCTACGACACCGTGGCCATGTACAAAGCTCTCGACAACGCCATGACGGCGGCCTTCGAATGCGACAAGTACGACCAGCTGCCCAACGCCAAAGGCAAGGTGAAGCCACGCTTCCACGAGGCCAACGCCACCTCGCTCTGGGCCAACCGCCCCACCCTTATCAACGGCGGCATCTACTTCCAGGCACACAAGGACGACGCCAACGCCTACAAGTTCCTCGGCGAGTATGTCGACTCCTATTCTAATCCGCTCTTCGCCGAGCAGGACAAGACCAAGGACCAGAACCTGACCAACATAGCCTACTTCGCCACAATCTACGCCTATCAGGCCAAGGACTATGCCGGAGCTGAGCGCTATGTCGAAATAGCCATGAAAGACCCTGAGCGCGGCAAGGAGGCTGCCAACTTCCAGCTCGCCATCTTCCAGGCCCAGCTGCAGACAAAGGCCGACACCCTGAAGTACATCGACAAGCTGAAAGCCATCATCGACAAGGACCCGAGCAACGAGCTCGTGCTCGGCACGCTCTACAGCATGTACAATGCTGAGAACATGACCACCGAGGCCGACGCCCTCATCGAGGACGCGCTGAAGAAGAACCCCGACAACCAGATGGCTCTGAAGGCTAAAGGACAGGGGCTGCTCGGACAGTACAAGTACGACGAGGCCCTCGAAATCTTCAACAAGATATTGGCCAAGACACCTGACGACGCTCTGGTCAACACATTTGCCGGCGCCGCCCTCAACGGCAAGGCTCAAGAGGCTTCCGACCGCGCCAGCAAGAATGGGCGCATAGCCCCAACCGCCCAGCAGCAAATCAACAAGGTATGGGAAGAGGCCGCCGGCTATTTGGAGAAAGCCAAGAAGGCCGACCCCAACCAGCAACAGGCCCGCTGGGGCGCACAGCTCTATCGCACCTACTATCTGCTCTACGGTCCGGACGACCAGCGCACCAAGGATGCTGAGCTCGACGCTAACGTAAAATAATTCCATTCAATAAGAAAGGTGGGGCCACGGCTCCACCTTTCTACAAAAATCAAACCGCAGGGGCATGATTTGTCATGCCCGCCATTGGCAGAATAAGCTGAAATTCGGGCATGATAAATTATGCCCCTACAACAATTCTATGACAAGGAGCATCATTCTCGCCGACAACCAGGACATAACCCAGGCCGGGCTGAAATACATCACAGCCAAGCTGGGCTACGACAGCGTGCTCACGGCTTCAGACAAGGCTGGGCTTATAGAGGCGTTGAAGCAGCAGCCCAACGCCGTTGTCGTGATTGACTTCACCCTGTTCGACATCAACGACAAGGATGAGCTCATGGTGATAGGCACACGCTTCCGCGACGCCATGCTCGTGCTATTCAGCGAGGACCTTAGCCTCGACTTTGTGCGACAGGTGATTGGGTCGAGCCCAATGATCAGCATCCTGCTCAAGGAGTCGCCCATGGACGAAATCCTGGCTTGCCTACGCCAGGCCGCCACTGGCCATCGCTATATCTGCCAGCGCATGACAGAGATGCTGCTCAAGCCAGAGCCACAAAAGGCCGAGATTGTGAAGCTGACCAAAACCGAGACCGAGGTGCTCAAAGACATTGCCATGGGCCTCACCACCAAGGAGATAGCGGCCAAACGCTTCTCCAGTTTCCATACCATCAACACCCACCGCAAAAACATTTTCCGCAAGCTTGGGGTCAACAGCATCCACGAGGCCACTGTCTACGCCCTCCGCGCCGGTCTTGTCGACTCGGCGGAATACTACATCTGAGGGAAGCTGCCACTGCATTCTCCGTTAACCTACATTAGTCCAGTTTGTGATTATTACACCACCACTTGCAGTGGCCGTCCCTTGTGGCGGCCATTATTAATGTTCGACCTATTTCTAAAGCGGTGATGACATTGTTTGTGGGCCGGCACAAGGCACGGCCCCTGCAGGTAGAGTCAACATCGGCAGTTTTAAACAGCTTAAGCGTGAATAATGTAGGCTAAAAAAGAGCGAACACTGCCCTCACGGGTGGTGTTCGCTAAAAAAGAATGTATATGTATATGAATTTTATGAAACAATCAAAACATTCTTACTTAATCGTCTTAAATACAAATGTATGACAAATGAATTGAATACAAATTGATGTCATTTCCAAAGGTCGTTGCCTACAAACGATGGATTGTCGTCGAAAGCGTCGTCCTCGTCTTCATCATCCCAATAGTCGCGTTTCGAATCTACCGTCCCGGGATTAGGATTGTCGTCTGTAGGAACCGAAGTTGTTATCATCAGTTGCAAGCCCTTTAGGGCAATCCCGCATGTTTGCGGGGCTATATATTTTCTTTTGTTTTCCATACTATAACAGGCGTGTTTTTACTTCTCTGCGTCACCCTCGTTGGCGGAATGTCTTTCCACGTCAATCGACGTGATTATCAGAACGTGTCCGCCATCGATGGTAATCTCGCAGGTACTTGGTGTTATATAATCTTTTTTGTCTTTCATTTATATTTGGCTTGTATCACTTCACTACAAACTTCTTCCCATTCCTGAGATATATGCCCTTGGTCGCCTTGGAGACGCGCTGGCCATTGAGATTGTATGTCTTGCCATCGAAGGCAGCATTATCTTCGGCTGCGGTTATGCCGCTGATGCCGGTGGTTTCGCCGTCGCCAAACTCAAACACCACCTTGGCCTCGCTGTCCTCCTCTGGTTTGTCTATTACTAACCATGCCTTGTGGACGGGCAAAGTAAATGTGCTGGTTGTTATAGGATGCAATGCGCCACCGCTAAGCACATAGTACCATTCATTATCAAGGTCAAGATCATAAGTCTTGCCGTTTATAGTTGCGCCCGCCATGTCGCTATGATTTACTGTGTATTTCCCCTGATCCTCTCCAATAGTATACCAGAAGTCAGACGGTGTGGCCGTGTTTCCTAACACTTTGAGCAACACTGGAGTGCTGGCAGGCACGTAACCGTAGTCGCCTGTCTTGCCTCCAAGCTCATCAACACTCGTCAAGCGAACAGCGTAAACATGGGCACTGGCGTCAACCAGTCGTGTGCCAGAGCCTGAGAATGCTGCCACACGAATGCCGTTGCTGTTGTTCTCGTTGAAGTACTCCGTGAAGTCAGTGTCGAACTCGCGGTCGAAGCTGCCATACGTTTTGCTTATGCTTACGCCAGGTATCTTATAGGAAATCTGCGAGCTGAAGGCTGGCATGGCGGTCTGGAAATCGCTGAGTTGCGATTTACGCACGTATATTCTCTGGTCGCTTGTGAACTCGTTGTAGTTTGAGCTGAGTTCAAAGTCTTGTGTGGCAAGCTGGAAGTCGGTGAGCATATCGCCACAGAACACAATATCCTTTATGTTCGAACCCTTGGGCTTTATGGTTTCAGTGCCATTGCTTGTAGTCCTCTCAACATCAGTGATAAACGCCATGGCGCCAATATACATCACAGTTTTCGGTACAACCACTTCATATATGTCAGTTCCCTCAAAAGCATAATCGGAAATCATGCTTACTTGACCGTGAGAAATAGATTTGCTTCCTGAGCCAACCTTCACGTCACTATTGACGACGTAAGTCTGAAAGCTTTTATCAGGGCTCACGCTTAGCAGCATGACAGACTTGGACGAAACGGGCATATATTCATCATAATTATTATCATTACTACTTGGTCGGATATCAGAATTAATGTTATATGACTTGAACGAAGTCTCGATGCTGTCGAAATGTGTGTAATAATGGTCGGACAACATATATTGATCGGCCAAATCTTTCCTCACAGAAATCTTTATATGCTTAAACGCATTGTATTGGTCGTCTCTGTTATAGCCATTGTCGAAGGCTGTGATATTATTTGTAGCATCAGTAAATCCTGTCTCTGCCTCGCTATACTCTGGTATATCAGTGATTTTTTCGTCGCAAAGGAATGTTACAAAGTTCAGATTGTCACAGTAGCCAAATGCGCGCTTGCCAATCTTCGTAACTTTCTTTGGTATAACCACATTGGTGAGGTTGTCGCAATGGTAGAAGGCATAGTCGCCAATGGATGTGAGTGATGGCGGAAGCAATGTTACATTGTCGTTGGCCTTTCCTGCGGGGAATATCACAAGCGTTGTCTTGTCTTTCGACAGCAAGTAGCCTTTCACTGCTGAATATGTTGGGTTGCCGCTTGCCACGGTAAATGTAGTAAGGTTAGAGCAGCCGATGAAAGCCTGTGGGCTGACATCGGTGGTGTTTGCTGACAGGTCTACTCTCGTCAGAGCGTCGCAATTGTTGAAGGCCTCAGCTTCGATAGTCACGACACTCGTGGGTATCTCAATACTCTCCAAACCACAATTTGCGAATGCACCAGCACCTATTTTAGTTATGGAAGCATTTTCAGCAAAAGTTACCTCTGTCATCGATGAGCATCCCTGGAATGCATTGGTATTGATAGTTGTAACTGTTGCAGGAATCTCAATGCTTTCAAGCTTCGTGCAATTAGAGAAGGCATTGCTACCAATGCTTGTTAACACACTTGAACCATTGAAACTGAAATGTTCCAGACTTTTCAAATTGGAAAAGGCGTTGCCGACAATATTCTTTAGTTGGGAACCATCTTCGACCTTTACTGAATAAAGATTGTCGCAGTCCTGAAATACATTAGATTGTAGCTCAGTTAATGACGCTGGCAAGGTGATATGATTTAATCGGTCACAGTTTCTGAACGCCCATGTTTCAATCGATGTAACATTTGAAGGCTTCATAAAGTTGACATCTTCAAGATATGGCACATAGCTGAATGCACCGTTGCCAATGGTCTTTAAAGATGTGGGAATGTCAACAACTTGCAGTCTCTGAGCACCCATAAAGGCATTTTTGCCCACCTTCTCTGTGCCGTCAGGAATAGTATACTCCTCGTCGTCGCCAGCATCCCTTTGGGCAGGATAAGCAATCAGAGTCTTGCCATCTTTGGTAAACAGCACCCCGCTTACACTCTTATAGTATTGGTTATCACCATCTACGCTGTAGCTCTCCAAGGCAGTGCAATTTCCGAAAGCCCCATCGCTAATCTGCTCGACATTGCTTCCAAAAGTTATCGAGGTTAATTTGGTACAAGCATAAAATGCTGGGCTACCATATACTCCCTCAACGTTATTGAGGTCGATTGACTTTAGGTATAATGGATTGTAAAACGCATACTTACCTATTCCAAGCACATCATCAGGGAGTTTATAGTTTTCTGTTTTGCGTCCCTCAGGATAAATCATAAGTTCGCCGCTATCATCTATTAACAAACCATCAGTATATGAGAAATTTTCATTATCGGCTCCCGTTATTGTCGTGAAATTTTCGCAATGTGATATAGCCCCAGGCCAACCATTATTATCGACAGAGGATAATGTCGAAGGCAGAGAAAGTGTAACCAGCGAAGAGTTGTTGATGATAGCACCTCTTTCAATTCCCCACACACCTTCTGGAACGGTGAAAGTACCATCAGTGAACTCCAAATTCGAGGGCACAGCTATAAGTTTGCTCTTATCCTTATTATACAGTATTCCGTTGTCGAGCACATAGTTGGGGTTGCTGCCTGTCAAGATAATCGTGGGTATCCACGTTGTGTTGTCGAATGGAGCGACAATCTGTGTGCAAGATTCTGGTATAGCCACACGACTAAGCTTTTTGCTGGAAAGAATGGTGCCGAAATAAGTTACCGTATTTGGCAATGACAACTGCGTAACATCGCTAAAGTGGCAACTCCTGCCATTGCTTTCATCTACGCTCTGGTATGCTACCTTTGTTACTTCGCACGTGACATCACCTGAAGTGAATGTCGCCGGGATGGACACAGTGCCTGATTTCGTTGTTCCAATACACGTAACGTAGTTGTACTGGTCGTCTATTGACGAAACCACGTATGTGGTGTTGTCATAGACAATAACCTGCCCCACCGTGTAGGCAAAAGTCTTTAGGGGCATGAAGCTTATTAGGCAGGCTAAAGCCAGCCATGTCCCCAAGCTTGATGATAACTTCCGATTTCCCATAAATTGAGTTCCTTTATTATACATGCACCGGAACCCCGACGGGCATAACGCTTTTTATGAGTTGCTGTCTTGTTAGCAGGCTTTCACGAAAAAAGCGTGGGATTCAATACCGGGAGCCTCTTCCACATCCTAAAGGCTTCTCGCATCGCCTATGCTGAATGGAATGGACAACGGTAAAAATCTCACGCTGGTATGCTCTACCTCACGGCAGATAGCACAAAGTACTATACTGCCAGTGAGGCCATAATACATATCTACGTGACATCTACTGATGTCTCATTCTTGACTCAGCTTGGAATTTTGCGAGAATTCTTAGGATGCCAAGAACAAGCGCTAAGTAAACGCCTAATCGTAAGAGCCGCCACCCAGCCTTAACCACCCTCTCATAGGCAGTTTATTCAACACCTTGCGGCGAAGAATCGGCCAAATGACGCTCCAAATTTAATGCTTTTTTATTGAACCACAAAATTATTCGACATTTTTATTGAAAAATTTATCACTTTTGTTCTGTTTTATTAATAAGAAGTGTTGAGAGACACATTATTATATATGTATAACTACAATAAGAGGAAGGCACAACAAAAACTGATATTGTGCTACAATAATAATCATGCCCGCATTAGACAGTATTATTTATGGTAGCGTTCCATTACAGTTGCCGTGCCCTGTGCCGACCCATAATTAACCCAAATCGATCGTTAGAAGCAGATGATGCCGGAGGCATCACCGCTCCATAACCGCGGGTGCAAGCACCCGCGGAGTCGCATGCACTCAATACAATCGACCCCAGCGGGGTCGCCCCTCTGTGTCAGGGAGTTGCAAAGCTGTGCAAGTACGGCGACCCCGATAGGGTCGGAGGATAGACATTCCACTTACCGAGGGTGCAAGCACCCTCGGTTATCGAGCGGTGATGTCTCCGACATCATTTTTTTGAAAGACGCTTCCTAATGACCGATTTGGGATTAATGTTCAAAATGATTAACAGCCTACAGCAGAAAGCATCCCAATGCAGGGTGCGGCCCTTGTGGCCGTCCGCATCCACATTGTGTATCGTTTGTGCGGCGGACGACCACAAGGGCCGCATCCTGCAAGAGGTGCATTCACTTTGCGAGAGTTTGATGATGGTTTTTTACTCAAGTTTCGGGTGTATATAATTCATTGACAGCCAATGGAAACAAGCCGTAGGGGCATGATTTATCATGCCCGGAATGCAACGATTTTGCCGATTGCGGGCATGATAAATCATGCCCCTACGATGCGGTTATAGCTTAATGTCAGCACTTTAGAGTGCTTCCGAAACTCGAGTGATAAAACGTGTCCCTACGATTTTTGGCCTTTCTGACATTTGGAGCAACTCGAAGACATTGAGCCGGAGGCCGCAAGGTAAGAGGGTGCATCAAAATGAGGCCGGAGGCCTCATCAGTTGCTATTATCTCAAAAGTCGGAAGACCATGATTTTTTAGTCACTTCGAGACTGTTCATGTTCCATACTTGTGCCAGCCTTTTTCTGCTCTTTGTGGATTATCATTAATGAGCCAGCACAAGTCACAGCCCATGCATAGGGAGAAAGCAATATCTATACCCTATGAATAATTCAGGTTAAGGGTTTTTTGCTTCGCCTCCGTGCGTATGGTTTGGCGGCTCAGTCCTGCTCCTTGGGTGCCTCGGTGAAATAGTATGTCCAGTCGTAAGGGCTGCTGGTGTTGAACTTTATGACGAAGTGGCGCATCAGCTCGGTCGTGGCGGCAGGGTCGGTGTCGAACACGATGATGTACTCCTCGCCTTTGCTGTCGGTGGCCGTTATCTCGCGATGGCGGAAGCCGGCGCTGTCGTTGGCCAGCTCGTCCTTCTCGCTGACTATCTTGAACGTGTCGGCGCCGATGGTTACAAAGTATTTCGGCTCATACTTGATCTTCAGGTCCGACACCTCGGCTTTGCCGAACTGCTCGGTCTGCATGTTACGTGGCGCCGTGGCCAGCACGTCGTATCTCATCGATTGCGCGTTGGCTGTCAGAACCGATGCTGCCACGACCAACGATAATATCATTTTCTTCATAACACTCTCTGTTTTAATGATTTCTTAATAACGTTTCATCGCACGGTCCATCTGCCGCTTGTCCTCTTTCTCCTTTATCGACTGCCGCTTGTCGTACACCTTCTTGCCCCGGGCCAACGCAATGTCCATCTTGGCGTGGCCCTTGTCGTCGATGAACACGAGCAGCGGCACAATGGTGAAGCCCGGATTCTTGCTGTCGGCCTCCAGTTTGCGTATTTCCTTCTTGTTGAGCAGCAGCTTGCGCTCACGCCGTTGCTCGTGGTTGGCAAACGAACCGTAGAAGTAGGGCGATATGCTCATGCCCTGCACCCATATCTCCCCCTTGTCGATGTAGCAGAAGCTGTCGACGAGCGACGCTTTGCCCATCCTAATCGACTTGATTTCGGTGCCAGTGAGCACTATTCCCGCCGTGTAGGTGTCGACGAAATAGTATTCGTAGGAGGCTTTCTTGTTGCGTATCTGCACAGGACTTTTCCTGCGCAACTCTTGTTCTTCCTTGTTCATTCTTAGTCTTTGGTCAATAGTCGATCTGCACAAACATGCTTGTGTGGTCGTCGAGATAGTGGGCCACGCGGCTCGTCCACTCCTCCTCGTTCTCGACAAACTCGTCGTCGAGCGCGTCGAATTGCGGATATTGCTCGAACAAGGCCATAAACTCCTCGTCGGTGCAGTCCTTCTCTATCTCGCGGCCAAACTTGTTGTACAGCTTGTGGGCGCGGTTGACGAGCGAGGCCAGCTCCGGCAGTCCCCAGTCGCGTATGGCCTTGGCGAATGGATTGCGGAAAAAGAACGGCGCATAGCCATTGTGTATCAGCTGCACAAACCCGCCGTCCATCACCTCGTCGTGCATAATGTCCCACCCGAGCAGCGTGATTTGCTCGCTGTTCAGCAGTCCCATGTTGCTTGCGCTCAGCTCTCCGCCGATGGCGTCTTTTATGGCAGCCACAAAAGCGCCGATAAACGCGTCCATGCCCTCGGCCGACCGTTGGCGCAGCACCCTGTCAGAAAGTCTTGCTATACCCATTCTTTGCTATCTTTAGGTTGCAAAGTTACTATAAAGCGAATAAATCACCAAATTTCGAGAAGAAAGGTAACCTATTATTAGATTAATTTTTGTAATTTTGCAGAATACAAAAGCATTATACAAAACATTATCTTTATTCATTAATTATTTAGCGAACATGATTTATTCTAAGGAAGTGGACAACATGTGCGTTGTCCGTAAGGGAGCCTACCATGGCCCGGCCCCAATCCCGGAGGAGGGCAAATGGATTCAGGCCAAGGAAATCAAAGACATCTCGGGCTACACCCACGGCGTGGGATGGTGCGCCCCCCAGCAGGGCTGCTGCAAGCTGTCGCTCAACATCAAGGAGGGTGTCATCGTGGAGTGCCTGATTGAGACCATCGGCTGCTCGGGCATGACCCAGAGCGCAGCCATGGCATCGGAGATTCTGCCCGGCAAGACCATTCTGGAGGCTCTTAACACCGACCTCGTGTGCGACGCCATCAACGTGGCCATGCGCGAGCTGTTCCTCCAGATTGTCTATGGCCGCTCGCAGAGCGCGTTCAGCGAGGGTGGACTGGCCGTTGGCACTGGGCTTGAAGACCTGGGCAAGGGTTTGCGCTCGATGATCGGCACCACCTACGGCACATTGGCCAAGGGCGCGCGCTATCTGGAGCTGACACAGGGCTACATCACCAAGCTCTTCCTCGACAAGGACAGCCTCATCTGCGGCTACGAGTATGTCAACCTCGGCAAGATGATGGAGGCCATCAAGGACGGAATGGATGCCAACGAGGCCGTGAAGAAGTTCACCGGGCTCTACGGCCGCACCACCGCCGACCAGGGAATTGTGAAATCGATTGATCCACGTAAAGAATAAGGGAGGAACGAGCAATGATAAGAAAAGTGAGTTACGAGAGCCAGGACCGCCGCGAGCCACAGGTGAACGCCGTCCTGCAGAAATATGGCATCAAGAACCTTGAGGAGGCCAACGAGATATGCGACAAGGTGGGCGTTGACCCCTACCAGATTTGCGCCGACACACAGGATATATGCTTCGAGAACGCCAAGTGGGCCTACGTGGCGGGCGCCGCCATCGCCATCAAGAAGGGCGTGAAGAGCGCAGCCGAGGCCGCTGAGGCCATCGGCGAGGGCTTGCAGGCCTTCTGCATCCCCGGCAGCGTGGCCGACGACCGCAAGGTGGGCATCGGCCATGGCAACTTGGCCGGCCGGTTGCTGCGCGACGAGACCGAGTGCTTCGCCTTCCTGGCCGGCCACGAGAGCTTCGCCGCCGCCGAGGGAGCCATCAAGATAGCCGAGATGGCCAACAAGGTGAGACGGAAACCGCTGCGCGTGATCCTGAACGGACTGGGCAAGGACGCAGCCCAGATCATCAGCCGCGTCGATGGGTTCACCTACGTCAAGACGCAGTTCGACTACTACACCGGCAAGCTCAACATCGTGGAGGAGATACCCTACGGCAACAACCCGTCGCGCCTGAAAGTGCGCTGCTACGGAGCCGACGACGTGCGCGAGGGCGTGGCCATACTGTGGCACGAGAACGTCGACGTGAGCATAACCGGCAACTCCACCAACCCGACACGCTTCCAGCACCCG
>CAZRSL010000051.1:0-19792 GCA_964602785.1 uncultured Prevotella sp. | reverse complement strand
TCTGTATCAAGGAGTTGTGAAGATGTGCAAGTGCGGCGACCCCGATAGGGTCGGAAAATAGTCAATCCACTTACCGAGGGTGCAAGCACCCTCGGTTATCGAGCGGTGATGTCTCCGACATCATTTTTTAGAAAGACGCTTCCTAATGACCGATTTGGGTTAAACACATTCCAACATGTAGGGGCATGATTTATCATGCCCGCAATTGGCAATAATTCAGTGTTTCGAGGGGCTGGGGGAGGCTCCTACTCCCCTCCTTTGGAGGGGTCGGGGGAGGCTTTCCTAACAAAAAAAAGTGGAGCACGAGATTGCTCCCGCGCCCCACTCTGATTATAGAAAGAAGAATGTTTTACTTCTTGATGAACTTACGGCCGTTCTGGATGACGACGCCCTTGTAGTCCTTGTTGACACGCTGGCCAGAGAGGTTGTACATAGGAGCGTTCGGGTCGAACACAACGGTCTTCTGCTCCTGACGGACATTGTCGATGCCAGTGGAGAGGTCGGTGATGGACACCTCGGTGACAGGCTCAACATTGGCTCCGTACTTGTAGTTGAAGCCGTAGAAGCCGAGCTTCGAGCCAGAGGCATAGAACTTGTAGGAGCTGCCAGCCTTGACGTTGAAGGTGAAGTTGCCATAGAACTTAGTCGTAACCTGGTTGCCATTGAATGTGGTGTCAGCTACGCCGTCAACTTCCAGATAGAACGACTTGGCGGCATTGAGGATGATGGCAGCCGAGATTACGCCGTCGTACTTGGGCACGATGGTGTAGAAGGTGCCGCCGGCCTTGTTGCCGTTTTGGCCGTTGCCGTCAGTGGAGGCGATGTAGCCCTCCACAGCACCGTCGGCCTTGGCCTCAGCGAAGTCGGCTCCGCCAGCCTCGCCATACTGTATGGTGGCGACGGAATCCATCGTTGTGCTGTCGATGACGGTTACAATCTGGCCAGAGGTGAAGGTGTCGCCCACCTTCAGGTAGTAGGTGACGTCGCCAGCCACAGGATGTACGAAGTTGATGGTCCAGCGAGGATCGCCAAGGCTTGCAGGAGCCTCAACGCTGTCGGGCAGTGTGAAGTTGCCACCGAGGTCGATGGGCTGCACGAGGCTGTTGAAGGCCATGGTGCCCACGACGGTGTTTTTCACGGGCTCTTCAGTGTCGCCAGTGTTCTGCTGGCTGGCCACGTCGGTGCAGGTGCTGTCGGCGTTGAGCTGCTGGAATGCGTTGCCGTCGATGTCCCAGGTCGGGTTGGGGCTGCCGCCACCAGCGTTGATTTCCTGCACGAAGTTGGGCTTAGCCGAGTTGACGAGCACGATGCTGTTCTTCATCGTGTAGGATTCCCACTTCTGGCTGTTCTGCCTGTGCTGGAAGAACTTGCGGGCCGGGTTGATGATGCTGGCATTCTCTATGGTGTAATAGATCATGTCGATGCCCCACTGTGTGGCCTTGACTCCACTCTGTGTGCTGTACATGTAGCTCTGTGCAGCGTCGACGGTGGAGTTCTTGAAGATGAAGTTGACGGTCAGACCACCACCATTGAAGTTGTAGATGGTCTTGCCGGCGGCTGCCATGTAGATCTCAGAGTTGTCGGTCGACAGGGTGCCAATCAGGTTGGCCTTCTTGTTGCCGTAGATGAGGTCGTTCTTCATGCCAGAGGCCTTCATGTTCTTCAGGTAGATATCGCCGAACTTGTAGTACTTGTTGGTGGCATCATACTTGTACTGGTTGGTCTGCAGAGTGATGACCGGAGTGGTCAGCGAGTCGGCGTTGATGTTGACACCGTCGAAGGTGAAGCCGGCGCCGAGAGTCATACCATGCTGTGCAACGATGGTGGCAGAGCCAGCCTCGATGCTGTCGGCACGGAATGTTACAGGAGCGATGGTGTTGAGCTCGCCCGATGTGGGATAGTCACCAGCCTCCTGGAAGCTGACGGTGATCTGCTCAGGAGCCTCACTGGTGGTGAGGAAGTCGTTGATGGCAGCCACGAAGTCCTTGTTCTGTGTCTGTGTGACAACGAGTGTGAGCGGAGCGGTCTGATACTCAACGAGCCAGTCGGGATCGCCATACTTCAGCTTGGCAGCCTGAGAAGCGGCGGCCACATAGTAGGTGTGGGCGGCGTTGTTCGGGTTGAAGCCGATGGAGTCGACGGTGAGGAACTTCGTCTTGTCGGTGCCGTCGATCGCGTTGACACCGCCAACGAAGCCGAGGTTGTCGGCGTTGGTGAAGGTCAGCTTGCAGTTGCCAGCAGCCTTGTTGAGGCGATAGCAGTTGGCGAAGATGTTGCCGGTCCAAGTCAGAGAGTCGGTGGCGTCGCTGACATAGTTGTTGGCGAAGTTGATGTTGGATGCCATGTTGACGAAGGTGTTGTTCTTCATCACCCAAGAAGCACCTGCATTGTCGCCATACACTTTCTTAGGACGAGCGTTGCTGGCATTGCTGTAGCGCAGGAAGTAGACATTGTTGTTGACAGAGTCGTTCTCGAATGTAGAGTTGACAATGTTGATGTCCTTGATGCAGTTGGGGCCTCCATACCAGTTGATGGTCGGGTCGCCAGTCTTGTAGGCTTGGAACACGTTGGTGTTGTCGATGTCGAGCTTCAGCAGAGCGTAGTTCTGCTTGTTGCCATCCACGAGCGGAGCGGCGAGGTTGGTGAACTCGCTGTTCTTGATGGAGATGAGCTCAGCCTCGTAAACCTTCTGGCTTGCGCCGGCATACTTGTAGGCCTCGGTGTAGTCCTTGATGTCGGTAACAGAGACGCTGTCGCCACCAAGAGCGTTGATGGAGTCGACCTCAGCCTGAGTGTAGTAGATGGGCTCGCCATACTTCTTGCCGTAGGTGTAGGTCTCCGGGTCGGGAGTGGCCGAGAGGGCTACAGGAGCGACGGTGGAGTTGGCGCAGTCGAACTTCACGTTGTCGACGATAATCGAGCTTGTGGCAGTAATCTGGCCAGTGGCGTCGGTAACGACCTTGGCGCCATTGCCGTTGAGGGTCATCTTGGCGACAGGAGCCTCGCCGTTGAGGGTGTAGCTCTGGCCAGCCTCGAGGTCGACCACGGAGTCGCCAGCAGCCACAGCGGCGGCGATGGTGCGGTTGAGGGTGCCGAGGTTCTGAGCCTGCTGCTCGATGCCTTCCTCAGTCTGCAGGTTGATGCCGGTGATCATGATGTCGGGATCCTTGCCGCTGGGCAGGTCGACACCACTCTCGATGCGGATGGTGTAGCGCTCCAGAGGATTGAGCTCGACAGAGACGGAGTCGGAGCTGCTGCCCTTGCCGTAGATCTTGCCCGGAGTGGAGTTGGTGGTGAACACGCCAGCGTTGTTGTTGAACGGGGTAACCGTCAGATACATGGCGTCGTTGTCGGAGGCCTTCGAAGAAGAAGAACCAGTGGCGAAAGCGCGGAAGATCTTGGTGCCAGTTACGTTGAACTCGATGTACTTGTTCCACTTCTTGGTGATGACAGGAGCCTGCACAGAGCCGTTCTTGCCAGTAACCTGAATCCAATCGGTGGCGTGTGTGGTCGGGTCGAGGTTAGTCCAGCGGTTGCTGGTCTGCACCTGAATGTAGCCGTCGTTGTCGGTGTCGGTCGGGTTGACGTAATTAACACCCTGGGCGTTGACACGATAGTATGTCTTGCCGTCGGCGGAAGAGACGAACTCGGTTACCATGTCGGGGCCGAGGAGGGTCTCCCAATAGCTGTAGCTGTCGGTGGTGGCCTTGCGCACGCCTACGCCAGGCACGGTGTCGGTGCCCCAGAGCTGGATGCCCGTGAGCATGACAGTGGTCTTGCCAGCGGAGTAAGCAGCGTCGCAAGCGTCCTTGATGGTAATCTCGTAAGCCAAGGTCGGGTCGAGGTCGATGCCTACGAAGTCGGAGCTGGTGCCCTTACCGTAGATCTTGCCCGGGGTCGACTTGCCCTCAACAACAGAGGAGCCGTCGGCCGACTTGGCCACAACGTCGATGTACTCGAGGTTGTTGGCATTGGAGGAAGCAGAGCCAGCGGCGAAAGCGACGAAGCGCTTGGTGTCCTTCACGTAGAATGTGATGTACTTGCCATAGCTAACAAAGTCGAGGCAAGGCGACTTGACAGAACCGGCGTTGTTGTAGAGGCCAGTAACCTGCATCCAAGTGCCTGTGGTGTCGTTCTCCTCGGCAGGGTTGATGTTGGTCCAGCGGTTGCTTGTCGCCACCTGGGCCTTGCCGTCGTCGAGAGTGCCTGTCGGGTTGGTGTAGGTGATCCACTGATAGAGGTCAGAGATGCCCGCATTGGTCTTGCCATCCATGGTCTTGTTCTCGTCCACCATGTCCGGGCCGAGCAGCACCTCGTAGGTCTTGCCCTCGGCATAGCGTGGGCTATGGGCGATGGCGGGGTCGAAGTTGTTGCCCTGAGCGTAGTATACAGTGACAGACTTCAGATACCAACGACCTACAGCACCATTGGAGAACGTGATGTTCTGGAGCTGGCTGCCATCAAGCTTGACCGTGTAGTCGGTCAGCAAAGTGTCGGCAGCAACGGCAACAGTCTGGTCGTTGACAATGACATTTGGCGTGTCAATCTTCTTGGAGGTTGTGTTCCACCAAGCGCAGGCATTGATTACAATAGAGTCGGCTTTCACCTGCCCTAAAGCAGCCAAATTGATTACCAAGTTGGCACCACGTGATCCTGTGCCAAACTTCAGTCCATAACCGTCCTTGCCCAAATAGGCGCCGGTAGTGCTGGTGGATGTCGCACCTCCAGCTCCGATAGCGAAGCCAGAGACATACTGAGTGCCTTGGTCAATCACATTAGCAACGCTTGCCGTATCTTTAATAACGGCAGTGCCATCGGCTTCTCCATTCGTCTTGAACGTCAAGGTGTAGGAGTCGGCAAATGCACCAGCGCTAAAGAGTGCGGCAGCGATCAAAGTTAGAAACTTTTTCATTTGCGTTTTAAATTAGTGTAATTGTTAAAATAAAGGTTTGATTGTTGTTTTCTTGTTCATTCCAGTTCTTCAAGTTGTTGTGGTCATCCCTTTCTTCCTCTTGCAGGGGCCGTGTAGGTAGGGTTAGGGCCGGCCCAAATATAATGTACTAACCTCTTATAAAGATGTCGAACATTTTTTGTGGGCCGGCACAAGGCACGGCCCCTGCAATTGGGTTTATCAACTTGCTGAACTTGAATCATTTTATAGAGATCATCGCCCAAGCCCGCGCAGTGCGGGTTCGGACGGTAAGGATTCATGCCATGCCCCCGCCACCGGTAGTGGTGATGCCGTTGCCATCAATAAGCTGCAAAGTGGTTCTCGTCATTCGGTGGATTAAGGGTGAATAGGTTTAGGAGGGATGCAAACGGCGCCCTCATTGAGGCGGACGCCGTTTGCACGGGAATAGTGTTTTCGAGGTGTCAGCTTACTTGACGCGCTGACCCAGGATGTTGTAGTTGCCAATCAGGATCTGGCCGTTCTTCATGAGCACCTTGCGGGGCTTCACCTGCTGCTCGGCGGTCTTCACCTCGTTGATGCCGTCGGTGGCACTGGTGTAGACACCGTAAGCCTGAGCGGAGTCGTACCACTTGGCGTTGGCCAGCTCGGAGGCGTTCATAAACTGCGAGGCGGCGCCGTCGGTGGCACTCACCACAGCCACGCCCAGAAGATACATGCGGTACTTCACGGCGATGGAGACAGCAGTCTCGGCAGTCCAAGCAATCTTGGTGCTCCACTTGCCGTCGTAGTTGCTCCAGCCTGTAGCAGTAGAGCCGTATGTTTCGGCATTGTCGGCGTAGGGGCGAATCTCGGTCACGTCGCCGAAGTAGTAGTCCATCGAAGCCTCGGTGGCATCATCAGCAGGCACTACGTTGGAGAACTCACCCTTCTTGCTTTCGCTCTCGAAGAGGTTCTCGTATGCCGAGGCGTCGAGCTGGTTCTGCAGGTTGACGGTCAACTTGAACGGCTGGTCGATAGTGACGTGGTGAACGTTGTTGGCATCACGCTCGAAGTGCAACAGGTTGGTGCCCTTCAGGTTCTGAGTGTCGCTGGCGTTGGGGTCGGCTGTCTCGGTGATGTGGATCTCACGATAAGCGGTGTTGGACACGGCCTTGCCGGCCTCGTCAATATAAGTGGCCTCAACACGACCTGTGGGATAGTCCTGGTGGGAAACGGTGCCATCGGCAAGCCAAGCTGTGGCAATCGGGGCAAAATAGAGGATGACCTTCTTGATGTTCTTGAAGCCCTTGAATGAGCTGCCATCGTTGAGGTTGCCCTGCATGGTGAGGCGACTCTTGGTGCAAGTTGCGCCACGATAGAGGCCGGCGGGCATGGTGAAGCCCGTTTCAGCGTCGGTGTAGGCGTTGCGAGTCTGGACGACGTAGCCGAGATCCTCAGTGTTGGCGGCGAGGCCGATGCCGCATGCGTTGAAAGCGCCAATCATCGACGAAACGTCCCAAGGCTTGGCCACCTCGGCCTCAACCTCCTCGCCCGTATCGGGATCCTCAATCATGGCCGTCTGGGTGGAGACGGTGTCGTTGGTCAGGTAGAACACGAGCGTCTTGGTGAGCGTCTGGAACGTAGCTGGTTTCGTCTCCTGCGCTGATGCCGCTGTTGCGAACAGCGCGAGCGTTGCAAGTGTAAAAATTTTCTTCATAGACTTTATTACATTTAATTGTTGATTATTACTTTGTTACGGATAGGTTTAGTGTGGCAAAGATACTCATTTTTCCCATTTCATGCAATAGTCTTTGGCTTTGTGTGGGTTAAAAAAAATAAATTGCCACGTTTGTTGCGACGGTTGGGCTTTTTGTGCCTATCTTTTCGTCCACACCACAATGGCGCCGTTGGCACCCTGTGAGCCGTAGATTGAACCGTCTTTCATTATCTCCACATAGTCGATGTCGAACACGTTGATGCCGTCGATCGACGGAGTGGTGAAGCCGTCGAGCACGAAGAGCGGCGTGCTGTCGCCCATCAGAGTGCGCGTGCCGCGCATGGTGCACTTCCACTGTCCCTGCTCGTAGGTTACGTCGAGACCCGCCACACGGCCTTGCAAGGCCTGGATGAGCGACGAGGCTCCGCTCTCCTGCAACTCCTTGCCGGAGACGAAGGCCTCGGAAGCCCCGGTGTGCTCGCGGCGGCGGACAAAGCCGTAGCCGATGTCGATGAGCTGCTGGTCTTGCTCTGCCTGTATGTTCTTTTCGTCGGCGATGGTGATCTTGATGCTCTTGCGCCCGTCGACGGGGATGGTGTAGAGCCGCTTGCGGATCAGCACGTGGAGCGTGTCGGTGGGAGCCACATCGGTGAGCCCGAACTCGCCCTTGCGGGTGGAGAGGGCGTAGGCCTTGGGGTTGCGCAGGTAGACGCGGGCGTTCTTGATGGGAGCGCCGGTGGCATCGTAGAGCAGCCCGTTGAACGGCACCTTGCGCTGTGCGCTGGCCGAGAGAGCAATCGCCAAGCCGAGGAAGAGGAACAGTAGCTTACACATATTATATAATTACTAAAGTTTCAGAAGTATCCATTGAAAGACAATGTACTCAAACGGTAGGTGCATGATTAATCATGCCCGAAACACAGCATTGTTTCCGATGGCGGGCGTGATAAATCATACCCCTACATTTTGCTTGATTATTATCAAGATGTTGCATTCCTTCTGGAGCCTTTATTATGTCCGGCAGCGGAAGCCTAAGCCCCCGCCGCCGGAAGCAGTTGGGATTTTTAATATCCGTTGGTGCCGTACTCGTCAGGATTGGCTATCTGGTTGAGCAGCTCCTGCGGTATCGGGCGCACGTACCACTTGGTCTGGTAGGCGTTGGCGGCAATGTTCTTGCGCTCGCCGTTGAGATATTCGGCTGTGAGCAGACCCATGCGCTTCAGATCGTACCAGCGCAGGTTCTCGCCGCACAGCTCGCGGGCACGCTCCTTGGCCAGGAAGTCGATGTTCATCGACTCGGCTCCCACCTCCATCATCGAGGCGTTGGTCGACAGGGCGGCGTGGCGGCGCACGGCGTTGAGCCACTCCAGACCCTGCTGCTGGTTGTGGCCGGAGATGACGGTGGCCTCGGCGCCAAGCAGGTAGATGTCGGTCAGGCGGATGATGGGGAAGTCGTTGAGCGACTGCTGGTTGCTGTTGCAGTACTTCAGTGGCGACAGCTTGCGCAACGACGGCCACATGCCACGATAGTAGGAGCTGACACCCGTGGCACCCGTCTCACGCATGTAGGCGATGGTGTCGTTGGTCTGGTCGCCGTCGAGCGTAGGCGTGCCGGCCACGAGATATTTCTTCTTGCTGGCCCAAGTGCGGTCGACGGGGAAGTTTGGCGTGTACATGCCCAGTGCGCCGGCCTTGTCCTCAAGCTCAAAGATTTCGGAGGTAACCGATGTGGTGGCGTCGGCATAGTAGTTCATGCCCGGATAGGAGGCCTTCAGCTGTTCGCCGGTGGCTATGTTGCCCGTGATGGTGTAGCGCGAGGTGTAGGCGGAATTTTGATAGACCTTGGAATAGTTGAACTGCGACACGGTGTCCTTCAGGTAGGCCCTCATGGTGGAGTAAGGCACGGTGAACGACGACGATGCGATGTAGTACTTATAGTAGAACGAGTCGCCGAAGCGTGTGTCAGGTGTCCAGTCGTCAGCTCTCTTCAGGTCGCGCGACGAGGTGGAGATGCCGTCGTAGACGATGCTGTGGGCGTCGGTGTAGCTTGGGCGCGGGTCGAAGCAGTCGACGAGCAGATAGAGCGTGGGGCGCACGCGGTTGGTGTTGGCGCGGCCATAGCGTATGCCAGTGCCTGAGACGCCGAAGTTGCCGGCTGCCGACATGCTGGTCATATAGTACTGGCGGGTGCGGCCGCGGTTCCATCCCTCTGGGTTGTAGCCTCCCACGTGGTCGATGGCCTCAAGGAAGATGAACTCCTGATTGTCCTTGTTGTTGTCGCCGTCCCACTCCTTGGTTGAGCCAGACGAAGTGGCGTCGCTCTCATAGAGCTTGTACGGGCCTTCGTTGATGACAATCTGTGCGTACTTGTAGGCCGAGTCGGCGCACTGCACGCTGGTGAACTCCACGGGCGTGCCGGTGTCGGCGGTGATTTGGCTCACCCACTTGGTCTTGCCGTCGGGGTTCTCAGCCTTGTCGCGCTCCAGACGGGTGCGCTGGATCCAAGCCTTGCAGAGCATGGCGGCAGCGGCATACTTGGTGGCACGACCACGCTCCTCGCCCTGGGTTACAGGCAGGTAGTGGTAGGCGAAGTTGAGGTCGGAGATGATCTGATCGTAGATTTCATCCTCGGTGTTGCGGTAGGCAAACTCGCGAGCGCCCTCCTCGGCCATCGAAGTGGTGGTGAGCGTTACACCGCCCCACTGCTCCACGATGTGCCAGTAGGCGAAGGCACGCATGAAGTAGGCCTCGGCCACCTTGGCCTTGATGGTGGAGTCGCTATACTCGGTGCACTTGTCCTGATAGTAGATGGCGGTGTTGCAGTAGGCCACGATGGCGTAGAGAGCCTTCCACACCACCTTGTTGACGCCCACCTCGGTGGTCCAGTTGGTGTTGTTGACGTTCTCGGCCCATCCACCGCCAGCTGCCATCCACAAGTCGGACGGGTTCTCCATCATGGCGATGCCGTCCTCCTTGCCATAGAGGTAGTAGAGGTTCTCGTAGCAGGCGTTAATAAGGCCGTCGTAGCCCGAGGCCGTGGTGTAGACGGCGTCCTGGGCCAGCTGTGTCTTGTATTCCTCGTCAAGGCTGCAGGCCGTGAGTGAAGCTATGGCCAAGGCAGCGCAAATATATTTCGAAAGTTTCATTTCCTGTTTGATATTATGATTTTAGAAAGATACATTCACACCGAAGACTATGGTCTTGTAGAGCGGGAACTCCGACGAGGTGTTCTCCGGGTCGAGACCCTTCATCATGTCGTCCTTGCAGAAGATGAACGGGTTTTGTATTGTTCCGTAGACGCGCAGCTGGCTCATGCCGAGCTTGTTGAGAATGTTGCGCGGGAAGGAGTAGCCGAGGGTGATGTTCTTGATCTTGACAAACGAGCCGTCGACATACTGCAACGCCTCCTTGGCGTAGTTCGACACGCCGAGCTTGGCCAGCGGGAATGCGTTGGTGGGGTTGGAACTTGTCCAGTAGTCGAAGTCCTTGGGCTGGTTGAGTGCGTTGACGTAGCCAAGCAGGTCGCCATTGGTCATGAAGCCCCAGCGCATCACGGCCTGGATCGAGAGGTCGAAGCCCTTGTACTGGAAGTTGTTGGTGAAGCCGATGGTGAACTTAGGATCCCTGTGTCCAAGTATCTGCTTGTCTTTAGCACTTATAGAGTAGAAGTTCTCGCCTTCGATGGTGGTGGTGGTCTTGCCGTTCTCGTCGGTGGTGGTTACGAGTGTGCCCTGGCGGTAGTAGGTCTTGTTGCCGTCGGCGTCGACCGAATAGTATGCGCCATGGCGCGTGCGCGGAGTGCGCTCGCTGGAGCGGCGGTCGTAGTCGTAGCCCTCATAGGTGTAGTCGGGATCCCATGTCAGCCCCTCAGCAGCAAGGTGCACCTGTCCGGGATAGAGGCCGAAGCAGATAGCCTGGTCGGCCTGGTCGGTCTGCCATATTCCCTCCTTCTTATAGCCATAGTAGGTATGGACAGGATGATTACGGAAGAGGCCCAACGCGATGAGCTCGTCGACAGTGGTGTTGTTGCCAAGGTTGATGTTCTTCAGTTTTTCCACATTTCTGGCAAAAGTGAACGTTGAGGTCCACTGGAAATCCTTCTTCACGATATTGCGTGTGTTGAGGGTGAGCTCCACTCCCTTGTTGAGGGTCTTGGCGATATTGGAAATCTTCTCGTAGTTGTTCTTGGCATTGTAGACACCATAGACAGAAGGCAACGGACGCTTGTAGAGCACGCCCTTTGAGTCGGTGGTGTAGAATTCCAAGCTACCGTCGATGCGGTTGTTGAGGAACGAGAAGTCGAGGCCGATGTTCCAGTTGTAAGATTTCTCCCAACTCAAGTCATAGTTGGCCACCTCCTGTTTAAGAATATAGTTGTGAACCTTGCCGCCACCGAGGTTGAGGTTGTTTTCCGAGTCCTGAACGAGGGTCAGCGACGAATAGGCGTCGATGTTGGAGTTGCCGGTGATACCCCAGCCCACACGGAGCTTCAAGTTGTCGAGCCACGACTTTGTGCTCTCCATCCACGGCTCATCCGAAATGCGCCATCCTGCGGCCACCGATGGGAACGAGTCCCACTTGTGGTAGAGCTGCGACGCACCGTCCCAGCGCATTGTGGCTGTCAGGAGGTAGCGGCCCAGCAGGTTGTAGCTGATGCGACCGGCATACGACAGCTTCTGCGTCTTGGAGAAACTCGACGAGAGTGAAGGCTGCAGACCTGCCGACAGATTATAATATGTGTAGAAATCGTAGTCGAACTGGTTGTTGTAGCCGTACATCGACTCATACTTGTTGGCGTTCCACTCCATGATGCCCGTCAGGGTGATGTCGTGGATGTCCTTGATCTTCAGGTTGTAGTTGACGATGTTCTGCCACTGCACACCCCAGCCGTTGTTGTGGGTCTGGCTGGCCTCACGTTTGCCCGCGTTGGCGTCGGAGCCGGTCAGTTTATAATATGTGTTCAGGCCGTTCCACGTGCCGTTGCGTGAGTTGGAGAGGCTGAAACTGGCCAGCGACTTGAACGAGAGGCCTTTCAGCGGCCTGATTTCCACAAACGGAGAAACGCGTATGGCAGTCGACTTGGTGTTGTTGAGGTAGGCGTAGGCGATGTCGTCGGCCATGATGTTCACGTAGTCGGTGTTGTCGCCAGTGGGATACTCTTTCAGTGTGCCGTCCTCGTTGTAGACTTCGCCCACCGGAGCCACATTGAGAGTCTTCGAGAGGCGTGAGTTGCGGCGGTCGCGGTCCTTGTAGACGATGTTGGACTGGAAGCCTACACTCACGATGTTGTTGATGTTGTAGGTGGTTCCGGCGCGGAACGTGATGGCCTGATAGTTGTCCTTGCGATACATGCCCTTCTCGTTCTGGTAGCCCATCGACATATAGGAGTTCATCTTCTCGTTGCCGCCACGCACAGAGATGTTGTAGTTCTGCTGCACGCCGGTCTTGAGGATCTCGTCCTTCCAGTTGATGAGCTTGCCCTCCTTGTAGCACTGCACGGCGGCGTCCTTCAGACCGTAGTCGTTGAACAAGCGGTTGAGAGCTTCCTCACGGTCGGGATACTCGTCCCAAACTGATATGCCGTAGTACTCCTTGTAGCCGTCGGCCATGTAGTTGATCCAGTCCTCGCCCTGATATGTCTCGGGGTAGGCCGGCATGGCGTTGACACCAACGTAGGCGTTGAAGTCGACCTGCACCTTGCCGGGGCGACCCTGCTTGGTGGTAACGATGATCACACCGTTGGCGCCGGCCGAACCGTAGATGGCGGTGGAGGAGGCATCCTTCAAGACCTCGATAGACTCAATGTCGTTGGGGTTGATGTTGTCGATGGAACCGCCCGAGATGCCGTCGATGACATAAAGAGGGGCATTGGCGGCGTCGCTGTAAAGGCTTCGAGAACCACGGAGCAGAATTGTTGGCGAGGTGCCGGCCGCACCCGATGTGCGGGTGATGTCAAGACCGGCTATCTTGCCTTGCAAGCCCTCCATGGCATTAATAACAGGTGCTTGCTTGATTTCCTCCGACTTCACCGAGGATATGGCACCCAGCATGTCGCGCTTTTTCACCGTACCGTAGCCGATGACCACCACCTCGTCGAGGTTGGCGTTGTCCTCCTGTAGGGTGATGTTGAGGGTTGAGCTGCTGCCCACTTTCACATCGGTGGTCTTGTAGCCGATGTAGCTGAAGTTGAGCACTGTGCCTTTCTTGGCGGTCGACACGCTGAAGTGGCCGTCGAGGTCAGTCACGGCCACGGCCTTGCCATTCTGCGACACGCTGACGCCGATGAGCGGCTCGCCGCTTGCGTCCTTTACCGTACCGCTCACGCCTTGGGCTGATGCAATAGTGCATGTGAAGAGTAGAGCCAAAGCCATAAAGGCTTTCTTTAATTGGTTCATAGGTAATTAGGTTTTGTTAATGTCTGTTATGGTAGTTGCTTACCTTGGTTTAGCAAACGCAAAGGTAAATGTTTTTTCTGAAATTAAAGTACAATTTACAAACTATTTGCTGCAACGCCACATTTCAGCGCGTGGAAGCAAAAGATTTTGGACTCACAAGGCCGGGACTCAGCCGGCTCCCTCAGCCCGAATTGCCGTTTTCTTTCATTACTTTTTTGGTTTTATAGTTTAATACAGGTGCAAAATTAAAGAAAAGGAAACAACCTAAAGTGGAAAATTCGGGCGAAGTGGTGGAAAATTCCCCACTCGCCCGATATTTTAACAGTTTATAGTTTTATAGTTGATAGTTGATAGTTTGGAGCTGATGACAAAAGTCCATAAATCCTACACCAGCAAGAGCCCCAACTTTAAGCTTAAAACTTAAAAACTATAAACTAAACAACTATAAACTAAACAACTATAAACTAAACAACTATAAACTAAACAACTTTCAACTTACCACCCTCACTTCACCGTGATAAGATAGTAGTTCTTCTTGCCGCGCTGCACGAGGAGGAACTTGCCGTCGATGAGGTCGTCGGCGGTGATGGGCTGGTCGAAAGCCGTCAACTTCTCCTTGTTCAGGCTGACGCCGTTGCCCTTCACCAGCTTGCGCATCTCGCTCTTGCTGGGGAAGATGGTCCAACCGTCCTGGCAGAACAGGTCGACGGCGGTCTGGCCGAGCTTGTCCTTGCCCATCTCGTAGTGTGGCACGTCCTTGAACACGTCGTTGAGCGTGGCCTCGTCGAGCTGCGCCAGATTGTCCTTGGTGGCCTTGCCGAAGAGGATGTTGCTGGCGGCGATGGCCATGTCGAGGTCTTCCTTGGAATGCACCATCGTGGTAACCTCGGCAGCCAACCGCTTTTGCAGCGTGCGGCGGCCCGGGTCTTGGCTGTGCTCGGCCACGAGGGCGTCGATCTCGGCCTTGTCGAGGTCGGTGAATATCTTGATGTAACGCTCGGCGTCGGCGTCGGTAACGTTGAGCCAGAACTGGTAGAAGGCGTAGGGAGT
This sequence comes from uncultured Prevotella sp., assembly GCA_964602785.1. GTDB lineage: Bacteria > Bacteroidota > Bacteroidia > Bacteroidales > Bacteroidaceae > Prevotella. Next base: position 5,739 of record CAZRSL010000051.1, on the reverse strand, counting down.
GGTGCGGTTGCGGTCGAGCCACACGTTGCCGCTCTCTGTCTTGCCAAACTTCTTGCCGTCGGCCTTGGTGATGAGCGGGCATGTCAGGCAGTAGGCCTCGGCCTCGTTGCCCAGCGTGCGGCGTATCAGCTCTGTGCCAGTGGTCATGTTGCCCCACTGGTCGTTGCCGCCCAACTGCATGCGCACGCCATATTTCTGGTATAAGTAGAGGAAGTCGTAGCCCTGGAGGAGCTGGTAGGTGAACTCGGTGAACGAGAGGCCGTCGCGGGCCGTGCCGTTAAGCCGCTGCTGCACGCTTTCCTTGGCCATCATGTAGTTGACGGTGATGTGCTTGCCGATGTCGCGCACGAAGTCGAGAAACTTGTAGTCCTTCATCCAGTCGTAGTTGTTCACCAGCTCAGCCTTGTTGGGCTCGGTGCCGTCGAAGTCGAGAAACTTTGCCACCTGCCGCTTTATGGCCTCCTGGTTGTGGTAGAGCGTGTCGGAGTCGAGCAGGTTGCGCTCCTGGCTCTTGCCCGACGGATCGCCAATCATGCCCGTGGCTCCGCCGACGAGCAGGTAGGGCTTATGGCCGCAACGCTGCAGGTGGCGCAGCATCATGATGCCGCACAGGTGGCCTATGTGGAGAGAATCGGCTGTGGGGTCGGTGCCGAGATAGGCAGAGACGAGATTGTGGGCCAGATACTCTTCGGTGCCCGGCATGATCTGGGCAAGCATGCCGCGCCATTTCAGTTCTTCAACAAAATTCTTCATCGAATGATTCTTTATTTGGTTTTATTGGTCTGATTAGTCTGATTTGACAGATTGCCTACGGCACTGGGTCGTAGCCGCTGCCGCCCCACGGGTTGCACCTGAGTATGCGCTTTATGGCGAGCCACGAGCCGCGCAGGGGACCGTGCTTCAAGATGGCCTGGCGGGCGTACTCCGAGCAGGTGGGGGTGAAGCGGCACGATGGCGGTGTCAGGGGGCTTATGCAACGCTGGTAGAACACTATCGGCACCACGAGCAACCGCGCCACGAGGTGGGACAACTGGTGGAGCCATTTCATCGGCGGTACCTCCCCTCGGCTATGCGGTGGAGCAGTTGGCCCACGCGCTTCTGCACCTCGCCGGTTGGGTGCAGCCCGTCGTCGAGCCAGATGAATGCTATGGCGGCGTTCACCCCAGCATCCTGCAGTATGTGCTTCTGCAGCCGGTAGGCCTCACGCACCTGCCGCTTGCAGCGGTTGCGCTTGTTGGCACGTTTCAAGTGGCGCTTGGGCACGCTCACCATCATCTGGCTCTGCGGCATCTCGTCCTCGGCGGCAGTAAAAAAAACAGCCCTCAACGGAAATGCCGTCAGCGAGCGGCTGCGGCCTCCATTGAAGAGCGTGTCTTGTATTTTCTTACTGACAATCCTCTCTTCCTTGCTGAAAGTGAAGCGGGCGGACTGTGTCATCGGCGTGTGTCAGATCCGCTGGTCGCGCAGATAGTAGCGCAGCGCACTGGTCATCGACGGATACTCCTTGGTGGGAGCGGCAATGTCGAGCCTTAGCCCGTTGCTCTCTATCTCCTTGGCCGTGGCGGTGCCGAAAGCGGCTATCTTGGTGTCGTTCTGCTTGAAGTCGGGGAAGTTCTTGTAGAGCGCCTGCACACCCGTGGGGCTGAAGAACACCAGCATGTCGAAGTTGAAGTTCTGCTTCTCCTCTTCGGTGAAGTCGTTGGCCACCGTGCGGTACATCACGCACTCGTCGTAGTTGAGCTTCTTCTGGTCGAGCAGCTTCTTCAGGTCGTCGTTGTGGACCGAGCTGAGGGGAATCAGGTACTTCTCCTGCTTGTGCTTGGCCATGAGCTGCACGAGGTCTTCCATCTTGCCCGTCTGGCCGAAGAAGACCTTGCGCTTGCGATACTGCACGTATTTCTGGATGTAGAGGGCTATGTGCTCGATGATGCAGAAGTACTTCATGTCCTCGGGTATGGTGAGCCTCATCTCCTTGGCCAGCTTGAAGAAGTTGTCGATGGCGTGGCGCGAGGTGAACACCACCGCCGTGTGGTCCAGAATGCTCACTTTCTGCTTGCGGAACTCTTTTGCGGTGAGGCCTTCCACCTTGAAGAACGGGTGGAACTTCATCTCCACGCCATACTCCTTCTCTATATCGTAATAAGGAGACTTCTCACTCGACGGCTCAGGCTGGGATATCAAGATCTTCTTAATCATCGTTTGTCCTAAAAATTTACTTTCAGATACATTCCAGTTAATTCGATGGCACCGAGCAACATTAGCACGGGCATCACTTCAAGGGTGCAAAAGTACAAAAATAATTGCAAAATGCCCCCAAAACTTTTGAAAAAGATGATGTATGACTTGTAGGCCTGCAACAATTTAACAAAAACAAACAATACGGCGATGTAAACTGTTGCTGTTTGAACAGTTACACCGAAGTACACGACAAGCAGCACCAGCGGGAAGAGCAACGCCCCGGCCAACGATGTCAAGAAGAGGAAGGTGTGGATGTATTGTAAATTTTTCTTACTGCCGAAGAACGTTGTGTTCACCACTCCGTAGAGCAGAAACTTGAGCGCGTAGTAGCCCAGAAAAATCGCTACATAAACGCCAAGCATCAGCCCGCCCGGCAGAAGGAAGCTGGAACTGGTGTCGGTGTTAGCGTAGAAATAGTAGAGTATGGCCAAGAGCAGGCTCGTCAGAGCCACCATGAACAGCTGGAAGCGCGTCTCGTAGGTGGGCGAGGCGTCGGTGGTGGGGCCCTTGGGCACGTAGAAGAAGTTGCGCAGCTGCTCGGCGAAGAAGCGCAGATTGCTGGAGAGGACGAGCATGAAGAGCAGGAAACCGCCCACGATGAGCCCCGTGATCAGGTCGTCGGAGGCGGGGCTGTAGGGCATGGGGTCGCCGGCCACGCCGCAGTGGTCGGCGCCAAGCTCGGGATGGAAGTACTTGCTGTGGGCGAAGTAGCTCTCGTCCATGAAGCTCATCTCGCCGATGCTCTTGTGGCTCGTCGCCTTCAGCCCGAAAGTGGCCAGAGTGTCGACACGCTGGTTGTAGCCCACAGGGCGCGGTGCCAGATGGGCTTGGATAATGGAGTCCTTCTGCTGCTCCGACACACTGTCGGGCAACAGTTGGACTGCCTTGTAGGGTGGAAGATAGACGGCAGAAGGCATCGGCCTTAGATTACTTCAGCCCGAAAGCCTCGCGCAGACGGTCGACCTGGTCGAGCTTCTCCCACGTGAAGAGCTCCACCTCCATTTTCTTGGTCTCGTGGTAGCGGCTGGTGAACTCCTTTACCACCACCTCGTTCTTGCGGCCGACGTGGCCGTAGGCTGCCGTCTCGGTGTACATGGGCTGGCGCAGGCGCAGAAGCCGCTCGATGGCTTTGGGGCGCAGGTCGTACATGCCCTTGACCGTGTCGGCTATCTCGCCGTCGCTCATTGCCACGTGGCTGCGGCCGTAGGTGTTGACGTAGACGCTGACGGGCTGCGGCTCGCCGATGGCGTAAGCCAGCTGCACGAGCACCTCGTCGCTCACTCCCGCCGCCACCATGTTCTTGGCGATGTAGCGTGCCATGTAGGCCGCCGAGCGGTCCACCTTCGACGAGTCCTTACCAGAGAAGGAACCGCCGCCATGGGCTCCGCGGCCGCCGTAGGTGTCGACGATGATCTTGCGCCCGGTCAGGCCGGTGTCGCCGTGGGGGCCGCCGATTACGAACTTGCCTGTGGGGTTGACTAAATAGCGGATTTTGCCCTTGAAGAGGTCAAGCACTTTCTGCGTATGTATCTGCGCCATGACGCGCGGCATGAGTATAGTCTCCACGTCGTGCTGTATGCGCTCCTGCATGGCCTCGTCGGTGTCGAACTCGTCGTGCTGGGTGCTCACCACGATGGTGTCGATGCGCCGTGGGATGTTGTCGTCGCCGTACTCCACGGTAACCTGGCACTTGGCGTCGGGTCTAAGATAGGGCATCAGCGTGCCCTCCTTGCGGATGTCGGCCAGCGTGCGCATGATCAGGTGGGCCAAGTCGAGCGTCAGAGGCATCAGGTTTTCGGTCTCGTTGCAGGCATAGCCGAACATCATGCCCTGGTCGCCGGCGCCCTGGTTGTCGTCGTCGCCACGGTCGACACCGCGGCTGATGTCGCCGCTCTGCTCGTGGATGGCCGTCAGCACGCCGCACGAGTCGCCGTCGAACTGGTATTCGGCCTTGGTGTAGCCGATGCGGTTGATGGTCCGGCGGGCGATGGTCTGCAGGTCGATGTACTCTTTGGAACGCACCTCCCCCATGATGATTACCTGGCCAGTGGTTACAAAGGTCTCGATGGCGCACCGCGCCTTGTCGTCGTAGGCCAGAAACTGGTCGAGAAGGGCGTCGCTGATTTGGTCGCACACTTTGTCGGGATGGCCTTCCGACACTGATTCGGATGAAAACAAATATGACATACGGTTGGTTGTTTTTTAGTGCCTGAGGGAAGCACGGTTGATTAACGGCTGCAAAGTTACTGCTTTTGTTCTTTTCTGGCAAATCGCGGGCGTTAATAATCGTGTGGTGGGGTGAAATCGGTCGCTCGGGAGGAAGGGTCAGGTCAACCTGGTATTCTATTCAGCAGTTGTTGGAATCGTAGAACACCTTCCCCACCCTGTCGATATGCTCGCCAATGGGGGTTCCCTTTTCCTTGTTGTAGTCTACCAAATCTACCATATACAGTAGTCCCAAGGCATCGATGTCGGAGCCTATGCTCAGCAACTCATTGAAGTCGATGCCACTACCCTCCACGGCAAGGTCGATGTCGGAGCCTGGGCGATAGTTGCCTTTGGCCCGGGAGCCAAAGATTATGACCTTGCTGACCAGAGGATGCCTCTTGAAAACGCTGGAGAGGTCGTCGATGGTCCACTGGCTTAAGCCATATTTCACCAATTCGTGCTTCATAAGGTCGACGCTTCCTGGGCAAGCTTGTTGGAGGGTACTGTCAGCAACCCAGAGAACTCTGAATATATGCGCTCCACTATCTCATTGGCCTCGTCCTCGTCGTATGTATGCACAGCCAGCGTCCTCGCCTTCGCCATCTCGCGCCATCCGTCCTGGTCGGCTATAAGGCCGTCTTGAAGAGCCATCTGCAACGTGCCGTTGGGGCCTTTCACAAACTCATATCCTTTGCTCACCAGCAAATCCTGCATAACTTTCCACCCCAATTCGTATGAGAACTCAAACCATTGTATCAAGCCGCTTTTTTCCAAATCGCTCAAATCGGATGCCGCCCTGTCAGAATTGGTCACGCTTGTCAAACGCGACAATGCTTTCTTGAAGCTGTCATATCGTTGAAGCCATCTAACATCTTTATTGTTTGTCATGTCATATACTGTTATATAATTGCAAAGATATGAACTTATTTGCTGACCACAAAGAGAAAGTTGTTTTTTTATCCCAAATCGGTCATTAGGAAGCGTCTTTCAAAAAAATGAGGTTCATCCGACTTTTGGAGTGATGCGCTATGGCATTGAGCCTGGAAGGCTCACCGCAAGATAACCCCGTCTCATCTTTGCGAATGCAAAGTGAGGCGGGGCAATGGACGAATATTATAATTCAGCCCGTGAAGGGCTGCCGCTGTTATGTCATTGAACGCACGGTGGATAACAGCGGCGACGCTTCGCGCGTCGATGTGCTGCTATGCTCTATTATCACTCCAAAAGTCGGAAGAGCCAAAAATGATGTCGGAGACATCACCGCTCGATAACCGAGGGTGCAAGCACCCTCGG